>JBHEMV010000257.1:0-501 GCA_046262375.1 Pyrinomonadaceae bacterium | reverse complement strand
TGTGTGGACTAATCGAATGTTGAGCACCTGGGCCGGTCGCTACCGCTCGCGGTTCTGATGCCGAGTAGTCCTGCCTATCCTAATTTTTAGAACCCTCAACCCAATCTAGCGAGTGAACCCAGTACTCTCTCACACGCTTGTAACAACCGCGACGGTAGCGACCAGCCCAACACTCAGCGCGCGGTGGGTAACAAAATCAGAACCGCGTCTATGAAGCAGGCGAACAAGTCAAGGCAAAAGAAAGCAAGCTTCGCCTAAGGCACCGTTGGTGTCGGCACCGCCGTGGGGGAACAGGTTGTTGGTCTGAGTTAGCATTTGGTTTAGTAGAGCTAATTACCCCTTGTGGTCCTGCTTGTTATTCGTGACTGCAGTTTGCCTCATGTAGCGAGTAGCGATGACGCGTTCAATCATCTTTTCGGGCATTAAAGCCCATGAGGATCGATTGGCACTTTCTTCCTGGGAAGAAAGGCTGGTCTCCCAATCAAGCGACAAGCATGGTAG
>JBHEMV010000256.1:0-505 GCA_046262375.1 Pyrinomonadaceae bacterium | reverse complement strand
GATATAAGGATGATCCGGAACGTCTTGCTGAGGAAGGCGATAAGCTGGATGCAGCAAATCCATTACCGCCTTTGCCGATTTCAAAGCTCATCGATCATATCGATCATATCGTCAAGGTGGCCGGCATGGACCATGTGGGCATTGGCGCAGACTTTGATGGCGCGGTTGACATGCCCGAAGGTGCTCAGGATGTTTCGATGCTGCCGAATATCACATATGAACTATTGAAGCGCGGCTACAGCGAGAAGGATATTCGAAAGATTCTCGGTGAGAATTTCCTGAGAGTTTTTGCTGAAGCCGAGCGCGTCGCGCGCAACTCGAGCAAATCGATCAGCGGTGACGGCAGCCTGCGCAGGATTAACAAATAGGAATTCGCAGATTTGCTATCCGCAGATTACACAGATTACACAGATTAAGCGGAAACCCAGACAGCAAACGATTCCCGAATTCGAGCAAGTACGTAGAAAGCGAAGAGCTCTTCCCGAACGCAGACAGTTAAACCAGT
>JBHEMV010000255.1:0-513 GCA_046262375.1 Pyrinomonadaceae bacterium | reverse complement strand
GAAGAAAGTTTTGCAGAAGAACTCGAAGAACATGCTCCCTCGAAATCTGATACAGCGCGAGATCTTGAAGCAATCATGCGCGAGGCTGTTGCTGATGTCCAAAGTCCAACGTCCAATGTCCAAAGTCAACTGAATACTGGGAGCGCGAGCGTCCCTGGAAACAGTCGGCAGGAGCAGGCGGCAGGAGCAGGGGGCAGTAGCGTGACCGTCGCGGACAACATGTCAGTACCGCCCGGCGGGTGGGTTGCTCGGGGCACTAGCCTGGCCGCCGCGGAGAATATGTCACTCCCACCTGCGGACCGGGGTCCCCAGCCGGGCAGCCCGGCTGGGGTGGTGGTAGCGGGTGGGTTGCCGCCGCTGGCATCAGCCGACAAGTTTGCGCGCGAAGTCTCAGTTGAATCGCTCTCGACGGATATTCGCCCGCTGGGCCAGCTTGACGAGAGTTTCATTATCGCCACCGACGATCAGGGCTTGCTGCTAATTGATCAACACGTGGCCCATGAACGTATTCTC
>JBHEMV010000254.1:0-513 GCA_046262375.1 Pyrinomonadaceae bacterium | reverse complement strand
GACTTGAAATGCGATCTCTTCGTGATGGGCGGTGAGCAGGTCTATCGTTCCTTCCTCCCATACATTGAGAAGTGGATAGTTACTGAAGTTCCCCTGAAGGTCGAAGGCGCTGACACCTTCGTGCCCGAGAATTATTTGGATGGATTCAGACTATCTGAGTCGAAGAAGATCGATGAGGAGCTAACTGTTTCTATCTACAGCAGGGCAAGTCAACCTGAACGAATCCATTGATAACGGAGAATCTCACACTGCCCTGAGCACGCAAGTTAAAAACACGGAGCAGTTGGAGCTGTGTGAAAAGCCAAAAAGCCCGTACGGTAATTTGCAGGTAAGGAAGGGTGGCTTGCCCCCGCCCAGGCGCCAGCGGCGTGACTGGTTGGGTATCTTCTTAACGGGATATCACTAAGAAAGGAAATGGCGTCTAAATGAAAACCCGCTCAGACTTGATCGGTTCTGCTGTAACTTGAAAGCTGAAGGAACTAGTCGCGCCCTGGCGCTCGAGCGGGGGCAAGC
>JBHEMV010000253.1:0-515 GCA_046262375.1 Pyrinomonadaceae bacterium | reverse complement strand
GGACTTTGACTGCGGCTTCTGGGGCGGGCGGTCCCGAATTCAAAGGCGCCCCGCCGGGTCCCTGGACCATAGCCATTACCACAGCATCGGGGATGCCGGCGGCTTTGAGTTCAGCAAGGGGCGATGCGGACGTATCAAATTTAGAAGGCGTAGCTTTTATTTTGGCTACGATAATCTCAGTAGCCAAACCTGCCTTGACCATGTCAAGAACGTCTTTGTTGGTTAGCTCGGTTGCGGTTTGGGTTTGGTTCTGGGCCGGCTGCTGGAGAAGTGGACTAGCCGTCGTGAGAGTTGCCAGAATCAACACGAGCAATAAGGAGATAGATCTTTTCATGTATATCCTCTCTATGAATAAATGAATCGAAGATTGGCCCGATCGCAATTCAGCTGGGCAAACTGCATCAGCACCAAGATTTCGAAACGAAGCTACACCGGGGGAAGCACTGGAAGTAAAGCCGCGGATTCGAAAAGCAGTGGACTAGAAGGGGGAACGGGAAGAACGGTCTTTCCAGCCC
>JBHEMV010000252.1:0-518 GCA_046262375.1 Pyrinomonadaceae bacterium | reverse complement strand
TACACCTACACCCGAGCCCTTTCGGAGCTTTACCTCATTGAAGGGCTGCGATAAAGGCGTTGGACGGCGCTGTACAAAAAGTATTCAACAGGACGCGAAGCGGAGCGGCTTTGCCGCCGCACAGTGCGGTGAGGCTGCGCCTCACCGTGAGTGGCCCCCTATGCTGTCGAGGCTGCGCCTCGACAATACGGAGGCGTAGCCTCGATGTTAGGTGGTAGGGTTGGCCGGAAAGGCGGAGCCTTTCCGCATTGGGCGGCACCTCAAAGGGGCAAGTATCGCGGACGCGGAAGGGTGGATGCTGAACAGATGCCAAGGACCCCACCCCGAGCCCCGTGAGGCGAACGATTCGGTCGCCGACGCCTAGCCGCTTCGACAACTGCAAGCGATCTAATCTTGACGTGAAATGGAGTACAGGCAACCTCGAAGCCTGCGGTTAACCTCGCAATCTTTCCGGCAGCCTCATACTCAATCCACTAAGCTTTACCGTAACTGAAAGCATATCTCGCTGAAGTCTATGC
>JBHEMV010000251.1:0-519 GCA_046262375.1 Pyrinomonadaceae bacterium | reverse complement strand
GCCCGTGGCGCGCTGAAGGTCGGCAATTGCTTTGTTCAGTTCGGTTTGCGAGCGCAGTTCTACGCTTCGTGCCGCAACTAAAGCTGTTTGACGGTCTAAAACCTGATAAATATTTGATTGTCCGGCATCGAGTTTTCTTTGCTCGGAAGCGTATTGCTGTTCGCTGTTTTCGCGGGCGATTGCCGCCGTTCGTAGCCTTGCTTCGGCGCTTCGGACGGCTTGCAGAGCATTGCGAACATCGACCTGAATATTCGCTTGCCTGACAGGGTGAAACTTGCGAAAACGGACTTCTAAAATTCGGGTTTTGACTGCCGCCGATTCCAGCCGATGTATAACTTGCAACCAAATCAATTTGCGGTTTCGTCTGTTCTCGCAAAAATCTACGGTCAATTTCATTAATGTCGCGCTGAACGTTGCTGATTTCGATTTCGGGACGATTTTGCAGCGCTAAACTCAACGCTTCGGGCAAAGTCGTTATCGGCGCATTCAAATCAATCGATTCGGTCGGCACGATTGAAG
>JBHEMV010000250.1:0-523 GCA_046262375.1 Pyrinomonadaceae bacterium | reverse complement strand
GTATTCGCTTATCTATTTCCAACTCCTTAACATCTACCTGGACGGAGTGATTGTACATTTCCCATGTCCAGGTGATTTGCTTGCCCGCTTCTAATCGCCCGCTACTTTTGGTGAACCAAAACCTGCTCGTGATTCCGGGATCTACAAAAGCTTCGTAAACCTGTGCCACTGGCTTGCGGATGAGCATCTCTGCTTTTGCAACCGGTCCTTTTGTTAGTTCAAGATTTTTCATGGTTTCAAAATTCTTCCATAGCAATTTGATTGCCTGCAGAGGTTATCAGCCATACCTGTAACTTGAAAGCAAGAACGAACGCCTTGTTAGAGACTTTCAATCATCGCGTAAGTCAATCAAGTTTGAAAATCTCTCAGACCTTCTTAATCTGTGTAATCTGCGTAATCTGCGGATGAACGCGTTTCGGACTTTGGACGTTGGACATTGAACGTTGGACGTTGGACCGGGACGGTTGAGTGATTACACAACGGGGCTGCTTAATACACTCGGAAATGCCTTGTTTCGAAACTT
>JBHEMV010000249.1:0-529 GCA_046262375.1 Pyrinomonadaceae bacterium | reverse complement strand
CGCCATAGTTGCTGCAATTGTTTCTCGCTCTGATTTCATAAGTAGAGGGCGCGACTAGTCGCGCCCTCTACTTTGTGACACTGCTTTGCGGTTTCTATTGAAGAACTATGGTCTGGTCAAAGGCGCCAAAGCCGACTTCCTGTTTGGGAATCTCATCTTTGAGGACCACCACATATTCATTAAGGATGGCCTTTTGCGCTCGTCGGAATTTGCCTTTGGTCTTTGGGCATGGCTTTGTCCGCCCAGGAACAGTGGTGAAATAGCCAAAATGGCTAACGTAATGGCGACCAGTAAAACCGTAGTTCTTTTCATGGACTTTCTCCTCTTATTGTGGGTTAGAGTTGAGCAAATCCCGCCAGACGTTGGCGCCGAATAGGTCTTTCAACATGCCGCTAAGCAAAAATGAAAATTATATGGACCTTGTGCGGGCCCGGCACTTTCATATTCTTCTCCTTTTTGGGAATGAGACTTGGGACTTTTCCAGTTGCCGGGGAAAACTACAGCGGTTTATTAACCAGTGCAATAGAGT
>JBHEMV010000248.1:0-535 GCA_046262375.1 Pyrinomonadaceae bacterium | reverse complement strand
ATGTAGACGCTTCCGTCCTTGAAAGCTGCGGCTGCTTCCGTCGATGCTGCTTCCAGTGCTTTACCCAACTCGTTTTCACTTTGAACGATGCGCATACCGCGTCCGCCGCCACCGGCCGAGGCCTTCACAATCACTGGAAATCCAATTTCACGCGCCAGTGCCAGACAATCGGCCTCGGAAGTAACAGGTTCCGGACTTCCCGGCAGCACCGGCACACCTGCAGCAGACATGGCCGCCCGCGCCCTGACCTTATCGCCCATCAGGCTGATGATCTCGGCCGGTGGTCCAATAAACTTAATGTTGCAGGCGGCACAAATTTCTGCGAAGTAAGACGACTCAGCCAGAAATCCGTAGCCAGGGTGAATAGCGTCGACGTTGAAAATCTCAGCCGCACTGATAATCGCAGGAATGTTTAGGTAACTTTGAGCCGAAGGAGCGGGGCCGATACACGCAGCTTCATCGGCGTAGCGAACATGAAGCGAATCGCGATCGACGTCGCTATGAACAGCGACGGTTTTGATGCCCATCTCTTTAC
>JBHEMV010000247.1:0-535 GCA_046262375.1 Pyrinomonadaceae bacterium | reverse complement strand
GAACTTCACGGCTCCGCCTACTGGTACCACCAGAACGATAATCTCAATGCCAATACCTTTACCCGTAATCGCTTGGGTCAGATAAACCCTGAACTGAAGGATAACCGTTACGGCTTTACCTTGGGCGGTCCGATTATTAAGGATAAGACTTTCATCTTCGGACACTACGAAGGTCGCCGCTTCCCGCAGACTGGAGAGAGAGTGCGTTATGTGCCCACCGACACTCTGAGACAAGGAATTCTGCGTTTCCGCGATGCGGCGGGCAACATCGTCAGCTATAACTTGGCGACCTCAACACAGTGCGCTGGTGGAGTGTGCGATCCGCGCGGCGTCGGCATCAGCCCGGTCATTCGGTCCATATATAACCTTATGCCCGTTGGAAACGATACCTCTGTGGGCGATGGATTGAACACCATTGGCTTCCGTACGACCATTCCATTTACGCTCAAAGAGGAGTTTGTGGTTGGCCGCATTGACCACAACATCTCCAAGAACTGGCAGTTCATGACCAGTTACCGATATGGTCATACTGACG
>JBHEMV010000246.1:0-537 GCA_046262375.1 Pyrinomonadaceae bacterium | reverse complement strand
CTCTTCACTTCATCTTGTTACTTACAATCACGAGCGTAGGAACCTGGGGGATCCGCTCACGTTACCGGTGGGCGTGGGCGATGGTGGCTCTTCTTGCAGCGTGGCAGATCTATTCCGGCCTAAGTATGGTGATTGCCTCGGTGAGTGCAGCAGTGATTTATACTCCAGCACCAGCAAAGATAGTATTCGCGCTTGTTGCGCTTAGAACCCTTATCCTTATTGCGCTCTTTGTGCTGCTGTTATTTGTTAGCGATCGTGAGAAGATTCATCCCTAGCCGCGGCCCAACAAAGCCTTGCAGCTGACGGCGCGGTAGCGTGCTTCTCAAGTAGTCTTTTTCAATCAGGCTGAATGCTGATCGCGCGCCGCAGCTGAAGGCCGGCGTTCGGCGTTTTCTCTTAGCCGCCGAGATTGCGTATAGTCTGGGATATGGATACGGAGTTCGAATGGGACCAAGAGAAAGCAGAATCTAATCTTGTAAAGCATGGCGTTTCCTTCGCGGAGGCGGTAACTGTTTTCTTCGATCTGCTATCAATAAC
>JBHEMV010000245.1:0-544 GCA_046262375.1 Pyrinomonadaceae bacterium | reverse complement strand
CCTTCCTCATCCTGAGACTATGTGACTTGCTTAATTACTTGTTAGCTTGAAGGATTTCAAAGAGAGCGGCTCTCGCGCCGTATTCCTGCCAAAGCTCCTAGCAAACGCGAATCACACCGGTGGCCCTTCACTGGTGTCAAACTCTTCTATCTCCTTCTGCCATTCTGAGCCCATACGACTTTGCAAAAGTCTAACGCAACGGTTCTGACGCAGGATCGCGTCGTCATTGTCGGCGGGCCTAATCGCGGCAGCTTTTTCAAAATAGTCCATCGCATCCTCAAAAGTTGGCAACACCGTGTGAGGCGGGCGACCGGCCTTCAATTGAGCTTTGGCTTTTCGTTCATCAAGAATGCCCAGATGATAGAGGCGCTGATAGGCGTCGCTTAGACTCTGAAAAATGTTGCCGGCCTCCACATAGCGGTCCGAAACCTCTCCGGTGAACTGATCGGTTATTGCCAGCCCGAGCAGTCGCAAAGCTTCCTGATTTCCGGGTTCGATGGCGAGAATGTCCCGGCAGATTGACTCAGCCTCACCCGGCTCATTC
>JBHEMV010000244.1:0-546 GCA_046262375.1 Pyrinomonadaceae bacterium | reverse complement strand
GTCTTACACCGCGTCAGGAAAATGCAGCTCGGCCGCGAGCCGCAACCGGATTCACAACCAGAATAACTCAGAGGACAAGTTGACTCGATTCGCTCGCACCACTAACTCCTGCCTACTACTTTTGTTCGTCACCGCAGCTTGTTCAAAACCTGCGCAGAATTCCGCAAGTGAATCGGCGACGACTCCGTCCACTTCTCCCTCAGCTCAAAGAATCACTTCGGAGTCTGTCGTAAGGGCTGCGGCACAACCCGTCGAAATCCCTGCCGGTGGGTCAGTTGAAGCAACCGTGCGAGTCACGATCCAGAACGGTTACCACATCAATGCCAACCCGCCAACTTATCCTTACTTGAAGGCGACCGAGCTGGAGATCTCGCCCACCCAGGGGCTTTCAATCGGTCCGGTGTCCTATCCAAAACCACTCGAGAAGAAGTTTCCCTTCGCTGAAAAGCCGCTCCGGGTTTACGAGGGTGAGACACAATTGAAGGCGACGCTCAAGGCTGACCAATCAGCGAAACAAGGCGAACGATCCATTTCTGCCAAGTTGCG
>JBHEMV010000243.1:0-551 GCA_046262375.1 Pyrinomonadaceae bacterium | reverse complement strand
CGAGGCACAATGTGCACGTTTAGTTTACCTCCCGCGCTTCGGCGCACTCGCCCGGATTACTCCAACAGGTCTGGAAAATTAACTTCAGACTGGAAGTAATATGACTGAACCCGACACCAAGACGGCAGCCGACAACTCAGCAGAGAACTATTCAGCAGTAAGTGAGTCTGAAGAAAACAATTCAGAAGAAGCAATCCGCGGGCTGGTGGCGGGTTACGAAGCAAGAATAGATGAGGTGTTGGAGCTGGTTGCTCGTGTGAGGCACGAGATCAACAATCCGCTTGCCGGCGTGCTGGGTCAGGCCCAGCTGCTGCTGCGAGAAGAACTTAATGAGAAGGCTCGCAAGCGTGCCGAGACGATCGAGGAATTGGCTTTTCGTCTCCGAGACATTGTGGGCCAGCTACGCCAGGTGCAGAAGGATCCGAAAAGGTGATGCCTCACTGTCGCCTATTCATCGATTAACCGCCGCGAATTTTACGTTTAGCATGGCGCGAACGACTACTACAAAACGCTTACCGTCCGGCAAAACGGCATTCTCACCGCGCTAAATC
>JBHEMV010000242.1:0-551 GCA_046262375.1 Pyrinomonadaceae bacterium | reverse complement strand
CAGATAGCGGCAATTGCCAACGTCAACGGTATTCCCCAAAACAAACTAAGCGATGTATTGCGTTCAGGCAGCCTCCTGCGAAAAAGGTAATAAGCCCCGACAACGCCGATAGGAATTACAATACCGACAAGGCCCTTCGCCAGAAGCGACAGACCGACAAAGATGTAGAAACCAACCAATAACCCCAGCCGGTGTTGCGCGTTCTCCTCCAACTCATAAATGATAAAAAAGGCGAGAGCCCAGGTTGTGGTCATCGTCAAAATAATGTCGAAGCTCGCGGCCCGCGAAAACACTACTACTCCGAGGGTTGTCGCGGCTGCCAGCGCGCTATAAAAACCCATGCCTCGAGCTTGTTCACCTGAACTGTTGCGCTCGGCACGGCTGCCGACGCAAAACACCGCGATGATTGTAAGTAAGCCCGAGAATGCCGCGGGAAATCGCGCCGACCATTCCGATACGCCAAATAATTTGAAGCTTCCGATCATCATCCAGTAAAGCAGAACGGGTTTTTCGAACCACAGATGCCCGCCGAGAGTAGGCGTAATCAGATC
>JBHEMV010000241.1:0-554 GCA_046262375.1 Pyrinomonadaceae bacterium | reverse complement strand
CTTCAAAGTCGATGCGAAAATCCTCTACCGCCTCGCGGCGGAGTTTTTCATTCACACGGTGGTAGATGGAACGGGCGAGCAAGGCGGCTTTGTTTTCGAGCGGAGTGAGTTCCGCGCTTGTTCTCGGGCCGCTTGCCGCGCCCTCGTCTGCTTCGGATGGTTCAGGTAACTGGTCGGCCCCCGGCAAACCGATAGCTTTGGCGAAGCTCAGGTAATCCGGCGCAAACTGATCAAGCGCGCGTCGCGAGAGAGCGCCCAACCGTTCAGCAGAATCGGATTTGAATAGATGAGCGCCCCCATAAACCGTATGTACTGGCTGGCGCTTATAGAGGCGGGTTGTTAGGGTTGGCAAACTACCCGCCTTCCCGGGAGTGCTTCGTTCTGCCCCTCCGTGATGCTAGTCCGCGGCTTTGCCGCCTGATGTGCGGAAGGGCTCTGCCCTTCCGGCGGCATGGTTTTCTTTTGGGGCTACGCCCTCGTGTCCGGGGCGTAGCCCAAAAACTTCATAAGCGGTTTCCCGGAAGGGCTGAGCCCTTCCGCACATCAGACGGCAG
>JBHEMV010000240.1:0-558 GCA_046262375.1 Pyrinomonadaceae bacterium | reverse complement strand
AGATTTATCTTCCCGTTAGGTTCTCGATCCATGCTGCGTTGGTTTGCATCAAGGGCCGAAACGCCTCCCGCGGAACTGTCGTCTCGATGTGCATGTTGTCGTCCGTATTGATAACAGCGCCCGCGACGGCTGGCCTCAACAGAGTTTCGTCGCATACATACCACGCTCTAACGTCTGCTTCGCTTTGGATGTTAACCCGTTTCAACTCAGCCGAGATTCGTGCGTCCCTCATTCGCTCCGTGAGACGAGCAGCCAGTTGATCCGCCGCCAGGGGAGCTTTACTGCCCACGAGGATCAGATCTTTACCCTTCGTTGCGCCCTCGACCCTAAAGATCAGCACATGAGGAAAGACCTTATGAAAGGTTGCCAGCACCGAACGTAAACTCTCCGTGGAGAGCTGGTATATCTGCAACCACTGAACGAAGATGCCTGCTTCTTTTAGCCGATCACGTCCCAGGAGGAAGAACTCTTGCGTAAAGAGGTTTGCGACACCGGATACCCAGGGATGGCTCGGCTCGCTAACGATTATGTCGTATTGCATCTGACTGACTCGCAAGT
>JBHEMV010000239.1:153-557 GCA_046262375.1 Pyrinomonadaceae bacterium | reverse complement strand
TGGCAACATTTTGCGGGTTGGCCTTGTCCAGCTCAAACTGTTTGATGGTGTTATTGATGGTTTGAGTCTTGTCCAACATGCCCGCCGAAGTTAAGCCAACGTAGTTGTCGGCGTAGACGGTTTGCAGGAAAGCTCGATCTCCACGCATGCCGGCTTCACTCCAGGCGCGATCAAGAGCTTCAAGCTTCTGCTTGTCGGCATCGCTACATTGGCCAAAGGCAATAGTGGCAGCGGCAATCATTAGCAGTGACACTGCTAGTATTCGTTTCATTTGGGAGGCTCCTTCTGGTTTGATTGAAAATTGGTTAGTCGGGAACGAAAGCGGTTGTTAGTGGGCGCATTTCTACACCACGAAAGGGTAGAAGTCAACTAGACGGGGATCGTAAATCGTGAATCGATAAAAA
>JBHEMV010000239.1:0-143 GCA_046262375.1 Pyrinomonadaceae bacterium | reverse complement strand
GCATGCAACCGATTATTTTGCCCCGATGGGGGCGAAAAGAGTTTTAGTGTCGGGATCCCAAGGTGTCGCGCGAAGCGCGCTTTACCCTGGGCTATTTTATTTTGCGCCTTCAGCGCTTCGACTCGACGCGCTGCGCGCGGCAT
>JBHEMV010000238.1:0-561 GCA_046262375.1 Pyrinomonadaceae bacterium | reverse complement strand
CAATCGAGTGCACCCCAATGGCAAAGGCGATGTGGGCCCGTTGCGTGCCCGCGTAGCATCAATTGCCGCCGGCGCCATAACGGATCAGGAGGTGGTTGCACGTGCGCGTCTGGAGTTGTCGCAGTACTACGAAAAATTAACCAGTGATCTGGGTCGCTTCACTGCTTCGCGGGTGCAATCCGTTGCAACCTCTTCCGGCGGTATGAATGTCAACGAAGCAACAGTCCTCACCGGGATTGACGTGCTCGAGCGTGACGGCTTCAAACAACTAAACGGAATGCGGGTTGCACTCGTGACCAACCAGACGGGACGCGACCGTTCAGGGCGTTCTACGATCGACGTTCTCCATAATGCTCGTAACCTGAAACTCGTCGCGCTGTTTTCTCCCGAACACGGTATCCGCGGTGTTGCCGACGAAAAGGTTTCGGACTCAAAGGACGAGCAGACAGGCCTTCCAATCTACTCCTTATACGGAGAAACACGCCGGCCCAAACCGGAACATCTAAAGGATTTGGATGCGCTGGTTTTTGACATCCAGGACATCGGTACACGCTTCTACAC
>JBHEMV010000237.1:0-566 GCA_046262375.1 Pyrinomonadaceae bacterium | reverse complement strand
CGATGAGATTCTTGCCGTTGTGTAGAGAAGTTTTGCCTAAGAGTGCGTCGCCACACCATTGCGGCTTTGCCGCCGCACAGTGCGGTAAGGCTCCGCCTTACCGGGCCGAGTTTAAAAGTAATTGGAGGCTACGCCTCCTTCTGAGGCTTAGCCTCAGATACTTGGTAGGTTGAGTCGGAAAGGCGGAGCCTTTCCGCACTGTGCGGCGGCAAAGCCGCACTCGACATATCGAGGGAGGCGTTCCTGCAACTGACTACCAACCACTAAATATCGTCACGACTTGCCGGTTGCTACGGGAAAGCCGCGCTTCTTCATCAGCGCCTCCACCCGCGGGTCGCGGCCACGAAACGCACGATAGCCTGCAGCAGGATCGACGGTGTTTCCCACTGAGAAGATGTATTTACGCAAACGCGACGCGACGCGCTTGTCGTATGGACCACCAGCTTCGACGAAGGCCCCAAAGGCGTCGGCGGTCAATACATCCGACCAGAGATAGCTGTAATAACCCGCCGAGTATCCGTCGCTGGCGAACACGTGAAGGAAGTGCGGCATGCGGTGGCGCATCA
>JBHEMV010000236.1:0-566 GCA_046262375.1 Pyrinomonadaceae bacterium | reverse complement strand
GAGCAAAGAGGTTCTGATTAGAGAAGCCACTGCGCAGGAGGAGCTAGGCTGGGATGAACTCGTCCGGCGCTTTGATAAGCACCGGGTCCTTCATCAAGTGGCATGGCTCCGTTCACTTGAAGCATCGTGCGTGAAAGGCAAGCTGTTGTTCCTCGTGTATGAGAAGGACGGGGAGATTGTCGGCTGCATACCGGGCTTCGTCGTAACCGTGGGGGTTTTGCGCCTGTTTGGCTCTCCGCTGCCGGGTTGGCAAACCATGAGTATGGGTCCGCTTTTTGATCCGGAACGCGTTTCAACCGAAGCGTTGATGGTTCCTCTGATCTCATACCTCGTGAAGCATCATGGAGTTCAGCACGTGGAGCTTATCACCGAGAGCGTCGACCATCGGGTGATGCAAGATCTGCGCTTCACTTGCAAACCTTCGCCGTCTTACTGCGTGCCGCTATTTCCCGGAGACGAAAATCGCGTCTTGAAATCGTTTAAGGAAAGCGCCAGGCGCAACGTGAAAAGAGCAATCAAGCTGGGGTTGGTGGTGAAATTTGAGGAGGACGAGTCCTTCATGGACG
>JBHEMV010000235.1:0-580 GCA_046262375.1 Pyrinomonadaceae bacterium | reverse complement strand
GTGTAAAACCGTGTCCCAATATCCTGGATGTCAAAAACCAGCGCATCGAGATCCTTTAGCTGCTCCGGTTTAGGCCGGCGTGTTTCTCCATATAGCGAATAGATCGGAAGTCCTGTTCGATCATCCTTTGAATCGGAAATTTTTTCGTCCGCCAAGCCGCGTATACCGTGCTCGGGTGAAAACAATGTTACGAGTTTGACGTTCGTTGCATTATGAAGAACATCAATCGTGGAACGGCCTTCACGATTGCGGCCCGTCTGGTTGGTCACGAGACCCACGCGCATTCCATCGAGTTGTTTAAAGCCATCCCGCTCGAGCACATCGATCCCTGTGAGCACTGTTACTTCGTTGACATTGAGACGCGCGGAAGAGTTTGCGCCGGATTGTTCGCGTGGAGCAGTAAAACGTCCGAGATCGCGGACAAGGCTTTCGTAGTATTGAGACAACTCCAGACGCCCACGGGCAACCACTCCCAAATCCGTGACGGACCCGGCGGCAATCGATGCCACGCGGGCACGCAAAGATCCGACGTCGCCCTTGCCATCCGGATGTACGCGATTGCTCAGAAAGATCACAAACA
>JBHEMV010000234.1:0-582 GCA_046262375.1 Pyrinomonadaceae bacterium | reverse complement strand
ATCTAAAAATGCATTAACCTGGCCAGCCGGGCGCCGACTCAGCAATTGTGTTTCGAAGCACGCCTATTTGTTCTATCTCGACTTCAACCACGTCTCCATCCTTCATCGGCGAAACACCAGCAGGTGTGCCCGTGGCGATCAGATCCCCCGGATTAAGTGTCATGATGCCGGCAATGTATCGAATCAGAAAGGGAACTGAAAACGCCATAGCCGAGGTGCGGCCGTTTTGTTTCACTGTCCCGTTTACTCGAGTAGTAACAGCAAGGTCACCAGGATCCAATCCATTTACAATGAAAGGACCAACCGGGCAAAAAGTATCGAACGACTTTGCCCTGGTAAACTGCACGTCCTTACGCTGCAAGTCGCGCGCGGTGACATCGTTGACGCACGTGTAACCCAGCACATAGCTAAGGGGATCTTCGCTACTGTTAATGTTTCGTGCTCGTCGTCCAATCACAACTCCCAACTCACCTTCGTGTTCAACCTGCTTCGACTCGCGGGGTAGCTCTATGCAATCGCCGTTCGCAATCACCGCGGAAGGTGCTTTCAGGAAGAGGAGGGGCTCATCAGGCATTTTGTTTC
>JBHEMV010000233.1:0-591 GCA_046262375.1 Pyrinomonadaceae bacterium | reverse complement strand
GGACCCCGCCCGTCGCTGCTTTCGAAAGCGCTGACTAGTCAGCGCACTCCAAATACTAGACGCTTCCGAAAGCTAAAGATATTCAGGGCCCGTCAAAGTCTCATTGAACTGCTTTGGTGCGCGGAGGACTTCCTTTGGTGTGCGTAAACAGATTTGTTTGAAACCCGGGCGGTATGTTACAACGCAGGCAAACACTTATTCCTCACAACGAAACAATAATACTTGAGGAAGGATGCGATGATATAAAGTTTTAATTGTTAACTTTTTCTTACGACATTTCTGTCATTTGAACTACTTTTTAATTGCCAGAGATGTTGCCAGGAAGTTGTGGTCCGTAAACAGAAATTGTTGCAGCCCTAAAAACTGGCGTTATCTACACCGCGTTTGCCTCCCAAACTGACGGGAGGCGAAAATGATGTATGCAAAAGGTAACCGAAGTAAGATTTACCATCTTCTTTACTCTACATTCGATTACACCCTCTGCGGACAGAAAGCCAAAGGAGTTGATCTCAAAGGTTCAACTCAAGGACCGGGGTTGCGTATCGTTTGGGAGCAGCCTCCCAATCACATGCTATGTAAACAGTGCGAGAA
>JBHEMV010000232.1:0-597 GCA_046262375.1 Pyrinomonadaceae bacterium | reverse complement strand
CGCGTTGATCGAGTTCTTTTGAAGGTTCTGGAGCAATCCAGCGATCAAGCAAACTCTTCAAATCATCTTCCGAGATAAAGCTGTCTCCCGGGTCAATGCTGCTCATTTCAAGCCTTCTCCAAAGTAACAATTTCCCTGTGGCTATTCAAATAAGGTTGCAGCGTTTTCCTCAGCCGTGCGCGGGCCCGGTGGAGCCTTGCTTTTACCGCGCCAACATCGCTGCCCACCATGCTCGCGATTTCGTTCAGCGAGATTCCTTCATATTCGAAAAGAACTAACGCTTCGCGCTGTAAATGGGGCAAGTTTGCCACCGCTTCCGCCACGGTTTGGGACAATTCGTTCTCCAGCAATCTACCGAGCGGCGCCTTACCGACGGCTATAAAGTCATTCTCATCGAATTCATCCAGCGCCGACTCTCGACCCAAGGTGCGCAACTGCTTAAGCCAAAGATTCCGGGTGGCCGCCAACAGATAGGTGCGCAAGGACGCCCGCCCGGGATCGAAACTCGCTACCCTCTTTATCAAACTCAGGAAACAATCGTGGGTTAAGTCTTCCGCATTTTCGACGTGGCCTGACAATCGGTAGGCAAAACGAAAC
>JBHEMV010000231.1:0-599 GCA_046262375.1 Pyrinomonadaceae bacterium | reverse complement strand
TGCTGATCATCAACGAGTGCGATTGAAAGAGACGGAAGGCCTTTGTCCTGCATCTCGTGCTGGATGAACCGCTCGAGCATCTCGGCCGCAGCCACGTAGTCTTTGCGTGGCGCGATGCTGGCTTGATTTCCTCGTTGAGCTAATGCTCTTGACGAAGCACCTTGGTAATTAACTACCAGGCACAAGATGAAAGTGCTTGCTAAAAATGCGGCGCCGGTTTGTCGATACTTATTAACTGCTTGCATATTGTCTATACCGAAAGTGCCCAACAAACTTTAGTTTGTCGCGTCCGCCCGAACAGCTGCTTCCGGAAGCAAACGACAAACTAAAGTTTGTCGGACTTATAACTATTTGATCTTACCCGGACCCCAAAGTGCGCGGCCCGGCTTTGCTCCTGTGTGTTCACCATCCTTGAGCACTTGCACGCCGTTGACTAAGACATGCTTCACGCCGACTGAATACTGGTGAGGTTTCTCAAACGTAGCTCGGTCGGCAATGGTTTGAGGGTCGAACACGACCACATCAGCAAACATCCCTGTTCTGAGAAAACCTCGACGATCAAGACCAAGGTTCGTCGCCGGCAGCCCAGTCAGCCGCCG
>JBHEMV010000230.1:0-602 GCA_046262375.1 Pyrinomonadaceae bacterium | reverse complement strand
AATCCATTTTGACGAACCGCCTTTTATTAATTGAACTGCCTTTGCAACGGCGATTGTCGAGGGCAACGACAATAGAGTGTGCAGATGGTCGGCAGTGCCGCCAACGGCAAGGGCCTTCATTCGATTCTCACGAGCGATGCCGCCGACGTACGGCCAGAGACGGGATTCGAGTTGTGAATCAATAAGAGGAAGTCGTTCCTTCGTACTAAAGACACAATGCATGAGGTTACTGATATAAGTGTGCGACATGTCCAGCTTCTCCTCTTCAGCCGTCCGCTTCGCGGACTGGGCTACTATGGCATTTGACCCCAGCGCTAAAAGCACTGGGCTATTTTCATTCGTCCGCTTCGCGGACTGATTCCTGGCCGATTTACCTCCCAGCGCTGAAGCACTGTGCTAGTTTTCGGCTGCCTTCCTGCGGAACTCAAACGCCAGAATTGTCGCTCGAGCCTCGGCCTTTTCCAATGGTTAGCTAATTGGAGCGTTGCTTAAGCAGTTACAAGATATCTTGCTTATCGCTCGTTGATCGGTAGGTAAGGCAGGTCGCGCGCACCCACATACTCAGCGCGAGGGCGGATCAATTTATTGTCGGCGTATTGCTC
>JBHEMV010000229.1:0-613 GCA_046262375.1 Pyrinomonadaceae bacterium | reverse complement strand
GCTTTTCTCTATCGGCATGCTGGTCCAATACCGGCTCTACAGCGATCCTGAATACAACGCTCGCAACAAATCAGCGGCGCGCGCGCAAAAGATGGAAGCGCTGCGAACGCGTTACATCATCGAGAACTATGATCCGGCCAAGAAACAGTTGATGGGCTTGCCGGCGACGCCAGCATCGTCCATCGACATAAACCAATTGCCGCGGCGCCCATCAACCTATTCAATCGGCGACGCATTGACTTCGAGTTACACCTGGATCCCAATCTTTTCTTTTATAGCTTTTGGCGTCGCCTACATGTTCTGTATTCGCGATGGCTTTTTGCTATGGCTGCAGCGCAATAGTTTCATCGTCGTTCTACTGACGCTGGTGCCGTTGGCAGCTGCGGTCGTCACTTCCAGCGCCGGCAAATCACTGGGGAACATGACACCGTGGGAACCATCGAAAATTCCTTTTCTACTTGGCTTCGCGGGTATTCTCACCGCCCGCTACAAGGACCTTGGCGAAACTTACTGGGGCATCCCGCGCGCGCGTGATGTAGTGCCCTTGCTCGTCATGGCGATGTTACCGTTCGTTCCCTTCTTTGCGCTGAAAGATTTTGGTCAGATGCTGATC
>JBHEMV010000228.1:0-613 GCA_046262375.1 Pyrinomonadaceae bacterium | reverse complement strand
CGATGTGCGCTTCGAGTTGGTCGCGGTTTATCGTGCACTTGGCGACCGAGCTCAGGCGTCAAATCAGTTGGACTTCTTGCTGTATGCCCGCCCGAGCGACCCACGCGTTTTCTATGTAAGCGGTCTTATCGCCACAGACCGTGACGACATGGACTCAGCAATAAAAGATTTCAAGGAGGCGGTACGTCGCGACCCGACGTTCTTTAACGCCTGGCAGGACCTGGGCGTGGCCTACATCAAACTAAAGCGCTGGACCGAGGCGGTTGATACATTCAGTGAACTTGTGCGCCTGCTTCCAAACTCTGTTGATGCCGTATACCTGCAGGCGCTCTCGCTCTACAACGCCGGGCGCGTTCAGCAAGCCGAACAGGTGGTAAGGCGTGCTCTGCGCATCAACGCCGGCGCTGCTGAAGCACACACTCTGCTTGGGATTATTCTCGGATCGCGCGGAAAGGCGACTGCCGAGGCGATCGAGGCCCTATCACAGGCCGTTGCACTAAACCCCAGTAGCTTTGACGCGCACTTCTACCTCGGTCGCGTTCTCTATACGGTGAAGGACTACGATGGCGCGATCAAGAATCTGCACAATGCCGTGAAGATAGACGCGCGACAC
>JBHEMV010000227.1:0-615 GCA_046262375.1 Pyrinomonadaceae bacterium | reverse complement strand
CCCTACGCACGTTAACCAGTTCCGAGGCCACTAACGCTGCCACTGTCGGCAATGGCGTATACGGTGACCTCACAGCCCTCCAGGGGCAGGGACTCATCGACAGTGTCCTCGGCAGCGGGACAAAGAGCGGCTACAACTTCGCCGCAACACCGGGCGTCTCCGGGACAGCGAACGTTTATGTCACCGGTGCAGCGCCTGCCACTTTCTCCGGCGTAACCGCCACCGGCACGCGCACGTTCAGCTCTGACGCCACCGGCGTTATCTATGCTACTCCTGCGACTGCTACCACCGCCCCCACAGCCACGGCCGGCTCGCCCATCGGCCAATAGTGCAGACATTTTTACTTCAATCTCAAGCACAGCGCCGTACCCAGGGGGTCTCCGCTGTGCTTGAAAACTTTTGAACCTCAAGATCATCGCAAACTACCTTTGGTTCAATTGCGTTTCACTCATGGTAGTCCCCAGATTCGGACGCAGCGTGCTTTGCGCGGCATTACATCGGGTACGAACCGTCGGCATGAGAAATTCAGTCAACGTACTTCTCTAAGGAGCACATAAAGATAATGACAACCAAACGCCAAGAAGGCTTCTCCCTAATCGAACTTCTCATCGTCGT
>JBHEMV010000226.1:344-619 GCA_046262375.1 Pyrinomonadaceae bacterium | reverse complement strand
GGCTGTTTCCTGGCAGCAGTTTTGAAACCGGTTTATTGTAACCCGTATAGGACGCGGCAGAGAATGGGGGGCAGTAGTGTGCTAATTTGCGGTTCAGCAGTTGCTTTGCGTTATATACATGTCGCGGTCCCACGAGGTCAGTACCACCTCGCGGTAGCGGTGGGTAAAACCTGGATAGAGGCCACGCTACGTGTTGGGTTGCGTCTCATTCTCACCCGGCTTCAGCCGGGTGTTCGAGCCAGCTCTCGTATCACATAACCGTTTTAACGGTTTAC
>JBHEMV010000226.1:0-238 GCA_046262375.1 Pyrinomonadaceae bacterium | reverse complement strand
AAAGACATATGGCCCGATGCCGCCACCACCCGTGCGCGTCCCGACGAGCGGGCCGACCTTCGCCAACTTGTACATAAAGGCGAAGGTCTCGGCCGCCGAAAAATTATTCTCGTTGACGATGAGGACTTTCGCGGCGGGACCGGGGTTGACAGGTGTCGAGATATCATCGCCCTCTCGGAACATGTAATAGTAGATCGGACGCCTTCGCAACCACTCAATGAGGTAATCAGGCGTGATC
>JBHEMV010000225.1:0-619 GCA_046262375.1 Pyrinomonadaceae bacterium | reverse complement strand
GCTTTGTCGATGCAAATATTGGAGTGGGTTGGTAAACAATTCCGGGGACTTATAGGCTACTTCGAGTGGGATGTTCATAGTTACTCCTTCGTCAACTCTTCTATCCGTGTTGTCATTTTTGATCCAGCAGCAAAGACAAACTGGAACAGATAATTGCCAAGCCAATCCAATTAGCTGTACCTAAGTCGGGGAGGGAAAAGCAGCCACGCGAGTATTTCGCCTCAGCCAAAAGCCGCAAACCCGCTGGCTTTCCAGTTCTATAGTGTGGCCATACGGTTTATTTGCACTGCGCGTGCCATGCGAAGCGAAAGCGCTGCCATTACACAAACGGACTTTATGAGTCGCGCTCGCACGTGCGTGCAACAGCACGCCGCCAGGAGCCGGCACGGTTGAAGGCGACGGTCGGGTTAAGTATTTCCGAAGCTTGGAGTGTAATTCAGAATGGGGAGTACCACTGTTTTTGAACAGAAAGCAATAAGCTGCCACGGCGGCAAATTGCTTCAAGTTGCAAAAGTATTAGTCGAAGAAGCTCAAAAATTTGGCTGGGAGGCAGGGATTCGAACCCCGATAGCCGGATAACCGGGGTACTGGGTCAGTTTGATGTCCGATAAGCTTCAGC
>JBHEMV010000224.1:0-635 GCA_046262375.1 Pyrinomonadaceae bacterium | reverse complement strand
GTGTTTTGAAGTCTGGCTGCAGCTGCCCACTCAGCCACATCAACTCCACGTTCCGTCCACACTCTCGCTCTAACCGCCGTGACGACCGCACGCCGTTCAGATGTCCCCAGATGAAGATCCCCAACAGCACTCGCGGATCATAGCCAGGTCGACCGGTCTCCGCTGGCTCCTCGCGCCTGAACCCTAGTTCAGCAAACGGCAAATACTCGATGAACGCAGCGATGGCCCGCACGGCATTGTTCTCATCAACGTAATCATCCAACGTCCGCGGAAACAGCACACTCTGTCCGCGCGGCCTTCCATTGATGTAGCTCATTAAGCCTTCCTCTTCGACCAATCTCGTTACCAGAACTGGCGCTATTTTACAGCGTGGGCCATCACCTGTTCACAACTATTTTCCGCACCCACTCTCCAGCTCGTGTGATAATCTTTCTTCCAATTCGCGAGGGAGTTTTGACACAGGCTCTTCAAGGCCGGGAAAGGTCGACGAAGTGTAGCGTCGCGTAGCGACGCCTGAAGTGCGAATTCAATCGTCGCTACGCGACGAGAATCCTCTAGCCATCTGATCCCCGGCGCTACCACCCCACGCGGGCTGCCCGCGCGGGGACCCCGGTTTGAAACGCCGGGCTAAACTC
>JBHEMV010000223.1:0-640 GCA_046262375.1 Pyrinomonadaceae bacterium | reverse complement strand
GTTCTGCTGTTGGCGGAGCCAGCCCTACAAGAAGTGGTGAAGGCAACACATTGCGGCAAAGCCGCGCAGATACCTGGATGAATCTGGAAAACGACTGAGCAAATCAGGAGCAACCAGCAAGCTAAAGCTTGAACTCTGAACTTCAAGAATGGATACGCCGATGAGAAACTCAATCAGCAAACTTAGTGTCGTGCTGTTCTTCACTCTGCTTTTCTGCGCCGCAGCGAGCGCGCAGAAGCTTTCCGCTGAAGAACAAAAGATCACCAACTACGTCGATGCGAACCAGGACGCCGAAATCGCTTTGCTTGAGCGTGTCGTCAATATCGAAAGCCCGACTGAAAACTTAGCGGGCGTTAAACAAATCGGGTTTCAATGCCAGGTGGATTGATATGCCCGCTGAGATGAAACGAGCCGGCCATTTGCTGGCGGAGACAAAAGGCACAAGAGGCAAACGGCTGCTCTTGCTCGGTCATATCGACACTGTGTTGAGCGGCGAGAAGTTTAGACGCGAAGGCAGCAAAGCGTTTGGCACGGGCACGGTGGACATGAAGGCCGGCGACGTGATTCTTCTTTACGCGTTGAAGGCGTTGCATCAAGCTGGCGCGCTTAAGGATACGCGTATGGCAGTAATGTTTACGGG
>JBHEMV010000222.1:348-641 GCA_046262375.1 Pyrinomonadaceae bacterium | reverse complement strand
CCTACATCGTGCGTGGCGATCCACGGCGCGAACAGTGCGACGATCACGAGCACCGCAACAATAACGAGGCCGACGATAGTTAGACGGTTCATAAAAGTCTGCTGGTCTTTGGCCTTTTGGCTTTGGTCTTAGCCTTTTGTACTCCGCACAGCTGCACGCTGTTTCAAAGGCCAAAGACCAAAGCCCAGCGGCTAAGATACTCGAATCCTGGGATCCAACCACCGATACACCATGTCGGTAAGCATATTGGCTACTATGTAAGTGATGCTGATCACGAGGACGCATCCCTGGAC
>JBHEMV010000222.1:0-255 GCA_046262375.1 Pyrinomonadaceae bacterium | reverse complement strand
ATGCGTGTAAGAATCGCTGCCAGCGCGGCGCCCAGCGTGAACGATGGTAAAATGAAATCAGTCCAGTCGAAACGACCCGACGGCGCCAGCCAGCGAAATTTAACCGCGAAAACGTAGACCAACATTGGCCCAATAACGAAACCAGGCAGACTGATCCCAATGAGCGCAACAATGGAGGCAAGGTTGTCGATCCATGTGCCGCGATTCTTTCCTGCGATTACGCCCAGCGGAATCGCGATGAGTACTGCAATCAAC
>JBHEMV010000221.1:377-648 GCA_046262375.1 Pyrinomonadaceae bacterium | reverse complement strand
GTAGACCTATCGGCCTCAATGCGGGTTGTATCAAACCGTGCGTGCCATCTTTTAGCGGCGTTGCAATAGGGGCAGTGGGGATGTTTCTCTTCGGAGTCGAAAAATGGCGGCACCGCGATCGGCGACGTTAGTTCCGCGACTGTAGGAGAATATTTCTTGATTTCTGAGTATGCAGTACGTGGCGCCAGGCCTAACTGCGTGGTGAAGATTTCGAAAGTGCAGGCGAGACAGACAAGCGTGGAGTATTCAGTAACACTTCCCGGCGGGAAGG
>JBHEMV010000221.1:0-258 GCA_046262375.1 Pyrinomonadaceae bacterium | reverse complement strand
CGCTGACGCGGCTCTGCCGCCGGATGTGCGGAAAGGCTCTGCCTTTCCAGGCAGATCTTTTTAAAGTGAGAGGCTGCGCCTTCTTCGGAGGCATAGCCTCAGGAATTCAAACCAGTTATCGGAAAGGCAGAGCCTTTCCGCACATCAGGCGGCGAAGCCGGGCTCCATACGACCATTCCAAATCAGCTGCAGAGCCGGAAACCCTATCTTCAGATCTCATGTAATCGAAACTAATGCCGGCTCCAAGTCGTCATGGGT
>JBHEMV010000220.1:333-650 GCA_046262375.1 Pyrinomonadaceae bacterium | reverse complement strand
ACTGTAACCAAAAATCTTGCTCCAGCGTCTACCAGTTGATGTGCGATTTCGTGCTCGGTATAGAGCGGGTTAATAGTGGTGCTCGTTCCACCCAGGCACGCCACTGCATGGAAGGCTATTGCATACTCTGGCAAATTCGGGCTGAGGATTCCGAAAACGTCTCCTTTCTTAAATCCGCGCTTAGCAAGACTGGCCGCGACTCTTGCAACTGAATCAACGAGGCCGGCGTATGTAACCACGCGACCGGTAGGTCCATCGATTAGTGCAGCTTTATCGCCACGCTCTTTCGCGTTTTTCAGAACGAAAGACGTTATTGG
>JBHEMV010000220.1:0-280 GCA_046262375.1 Pyrinomonadaceae bacterium | reverse complement strand
TTTCAGCCTGTGATTACGAATAGGAGAGCCAAAGATTTTACGAATCTTTGAACGAGTTACGATGACAAACTTCCTTAAAGCATCAATGCAACTGACCCACCCGCTACCCGAGAGTGTGTGAAAACTAGCCTGCCCCTTCCTTATTTAGGAGGTGATGCGCCCCGCCTCAAGATCATGCTGCAACTCAGCCTCCTCTCAGGTTGGGAAGGGGGCAAAGCGCTGCGCGCCCCCGCTCCAGCTCAAGCTACAACACTACTCAACTAACCACTAAAATTCAGCC
>JBHEMV010000219.1:375-651 GCA_046262375.1 Pyrinomonadaceae bacterium | reverse complement strand
GACCAAAACTTCAAGCTCCGGGTCTTCCGGCGCACTTGCAAAAGCAAAGTAAGCCGGCGGCTCGCCTTCAACCGCCAACACTGCAACCTGACCCGGCACAAACGCAACACCGTGCTTCTCGCGCGCGCCTTCAGGCATGAGGTCGAATGAACGTACAGCTCGCGCCTGCTCGCGCACGTCGGTAATGATCAGCGAAGGCAATGCCTGATGGTCTCCGATTCTCTTGAAAGTTAAACCCGTCCCGCAGTTTAGCAAACAAGCTCTTCGATTACTCAG
>JBHEMV010000219.1:0-295 GCA_046262375.1 Pyrinomonadaceae bacterium | reverse complement strand
AACCTGCATCTCTTTGCGATTCTTTGCGATTTCTTCGCGTCCTTTGCGTTTAAAAACAACCTTCGGAACCGCAAAGCGCGCAAAGAATAGCAAAGGGAGGTGCAAGGTTTTCGTAAAGACATCTGTACCCCACCTTGCGGGCGAGGGCGCCCGCGCTCCCAGTAGGAAGTCGCTTGGAAATTCCAAACGACCCACTACCCAAAGGGAAATGGCACCAGGACCTTTTGGTAGCCCTGAAGAACTGAGCATGACAAACGCTTCCCTTCTCTTACGAGTCGTCGCCGCAATCCTCGCG
>JBHEMV010000218.1:0-655 GCA_046262375.1 Pyrinomonadaceae bacterium | reverse complement strand
GGGTAGAGACTAAAGCTACCTAAATAAGTCTGCACATTATCTCTTGATTGATAACGCACTTCAAAGGTAAGGGGATATTTCTTTGGGTTAAGTACTTCGGTCACTTCTACCTGCACAAATTTGTAGGCTGGCCCCCCAATCCTGGTTTCAAGAGGTTGGGTAACACTTGGTTTCCTCAGGTCCAGATAATACAAAGTATCGTCGCTTTCGATCACATTGTTACTGCCACTGTGATTAACCAGTTCTACCGGTCCACAATCGCACGACGTACAAAGCACCATTATAAAACAGACACAACATAACGTTCTATGGAGTGTCATGTTCTCGAGTATGGTGATCATTACTGACAAAACCAAGGCCTTCACAAAAACGCGCCTGCTTAGATTTTCTGAGAATGATTTTCCATAGTATTTTTGGTGGGCTCAACTTTCTATCAAAATCACGCGCACACGAGTGACGAGAGTGGCGACTACGGATATAGAGGGTGGATGGGGCGAGTGTGCAAGGAAGCGCAGAGGCTCGTGAGAATCAGCCCTCTAAAACGGCCGCACAATAATCCCGCCGGGACAAAATGTCAACAGTCTTTTCGGTACTGGGTCAGTTTGATGTCCGATAAGCTTCAGCTTGTCGTAACGCCGCGACAACTTAAAGGAAG
>JBHEMV010000217.1:0-656 GCA_046262375.1 Pyrinomonadaceae bacterium | reverse complement strand
CTCCAGTTCTTTCCGCTGTTCATCGGTGATGGTGCCCACCGGGCCGGCGAGCGCCTTCTTTTCGTTCTTCAACGGCACACCGCCTTTTTCGAACCAACTCAAAGCATCTTTCGTCATGAACAACAAGATCACGGCACTCGCCTCATTTTTTGCGAACGGGTTGCCATAACCTCCTCCGCCGAACGCGTAAAATGCCGGCAAGCTCCAGCCTTTCTCCTGCCGGACGCTAATCACGCCAAAACCATTGCTTATTGTCGTAAAAAAAGCCGTCTCTTTCCTGACCTTCGGGAACATTATAATCTTCAGCACAGCTTGAGCAATGTGAGGCGGAAACGAGAGAGCGCAAAAGTACGCAAAGGAGTTTTCGGTCGCGGCAGCATCCTGGTAGTTCAGAGTTCAACCTTTATTAGGTTGTTTCCGGTACAAAGCAAGCTATATAGCTAAAACCTAAACTGCAAGAGTCTAATCAACATGGCTGAAAAAAGTATCCAGGAGACCTTCGCTCCAAACATGAAGTGCTTCGGTTGTGGGCCTGCCAACGAAAAAGGACTGCACATGCGCAGCTTTCCTCAAGGCGACGAAGTCGTGGCTGAGTGGCAGCCAGAAACATACCAGGAAGCGTTCCCGGGTATGTTGAGTGGTGGCATCATTGGCAC
>JBHEMV010000216.1:407-657 GCA_046262375.1 Pyrinomonadaceae bacterium | reverse complement strand
CTATAGGCCCGGAGCAGGCGAAAGACTTAACTAACGAAGGCAATTTTTACCGCACACTATGGCACGAGGTTGGTCATTACCTTGGCGTTGATCGCACCAAAGATAACCGCGATCTCGATGAGGCGCTGCAGGAAAATGCAAGCGTGATGGAAGAAATGAAAGCGGACCTGGTTTCGTTATTTGTTGCCGAAGCGTTGCGCAAGCAGGGTTACTACAAGGATGCCCAACTGAAAAGCGTTTACGCCGGCGG
>JBHEMV010000216.1:0-356 GCA_046262375.1 Pyrinomonadaceae bacterium | reverse complement strand
AGCCATACCATGCGCATCCACTACGACAAGTATCACAGCGTGGTTGGCAAGCTGCTCACAAAAGTCTTAGAAGTGCAATACGCGGGCGACAAGGCCGCAGCCGATCGTTTCATAGATCAATACACTACCTGGGACGAGAATCTGCATGCCGTGGTGGCCAAGAACATTCGCGATCAGCAGCGCTATCGCTTCCGAATCTTCAAGTATGCGGCGCTGGGAGAATAAGAGTTATCCACAGATTACGCCGATTACACAAACTATTAGAACTGTAAAAACGTAACGTCTGATAACGAAGCGTCAAGAAGTTCAGAGTACACCTTCAGGTTGCTCTTGTGCTGATAAGAGCAAGCTAAAGC
>JBHEMV010000215.1:393-664 GCA_046262375.1 Pyrinomonadaceae bacterium | reverse complement strand
GGGACGCGGAGACCCGGAGATGGCGGCGGTAATTTACCGGTCAGGAAGGGTGGCTTGCCCTGTGGCTTGCCCCCGCTCGAGCGCCAACGGCGCGAGTGGTTGCGTAATCTCTCAACGGGCATATCGCGAGGGAGGGAAAGAGTCTTGAAAACACTCAGGCGTGAGCGGTGGGGTAGTAAGTTGAAAGCTGGGATGACCAGTCGCGCCTTTGGTTACTCGGGCGTGGGCAAGCCACCCTTCCTAACCTGCAAGTTAGCGAGGCTTGAGCCGG
>JBHEMV010000215.1:0-315 GCA_046262375.1 Pyrinomonadaceae bacterium | reverse complement strand
AACCCACGAGACAGCACAGCGTCAGCTTCCCTCGGGGCATCTATGCCATTCGCAACGCGCATATCGTCACAGTCAGCGGTCCGGATATCGACAACGGGACCATCGTAATTCGCGACGGCAAGATCGAAGCGGTAGGAGCCGGTGTTAGTGTTCCCTCCGGAGTGCAAACCATCGATGCGCGCGGGCTGTGGGTTTATCCGGGGATGATTGATGCTGCAACTTCCATGGGCCTGGTTGAAGTAGGCCAGGGTGCGTCCGGCACGGTTGATACAGCCGAGGTGGGCGATTTAAATCCAAATGCGAAAGCTATTAGTG
>JBHEMV010000214.1:383-665 GCA_046262375.1 Pyrinomonadaceae bacterium | reverse complement strand
TTTCCCTATAGGGTGAAGCAACATTGTGAGCGATGAACGACTCTGCCCCTAACTCCTTTACCGACACCACCGCTTTGCTGGCCAGCGGATGATTCGGCGGAACGATTAGCGCCAGCTCGTCTGTCATTACCGGAACAGATGCGATTGCGGCATCACCCGGTTTGTAGGAAACAACTCCTATCTCAATGTCGCGACCCAGTATCTCCGCGGGAATGCGGCTGGCCAGGCTTCTCTTTACTTCTACTTTGATGTGAGGGTGACGCGCGCGGAAAACCGGAATGA
>JBHEMV010000214.1:0-231 GCA_046262375.1 Pyrinomonadaceae bacterium | reverse complement strand
GCGAAAAACTCTGCTCCTGAGCCACGGCGACCAGCACCTCAAGTTGGTTGATATCCATTCATTCCTCTCCCTAATGGGCTGTCCTCAGAATCTCTCCCAGGTAGTGGCCTTATTTGAAGCCGTGCACGCCGGGGCAGTAGCCCGACTGTTAAGGAGGGCTCGATTTGCACCATTAAAAGCCCTCCTTAACAGTCGGGCTACTGCCCCGGACATGCAAGCCATCAGCCGGTA
>JBHEMV010000213.1:0-667 GCA_046262375.1 Pyrinomonadaceae bacterium | reverse complement strand
CATCTGCTGGGAAATCCGTGTTCGTCTGTGGCTAATATTTCCGCCGTCTAACTTAAGCTTTCCGTAAAACGCCTAATGCGATTCACACCTTCTTTCAATTGCTCCATCGACGTAGCGTAAGACATTCGCAGATACCCTTCGGCCCCGAAACAGGCGCCATCGGTAACGACCGTTTGCTCCTCCTCGAGCAAACGTAGTGCGAAATCCCCGGAGGTCTTCATTTCCGGACCCAAACATTCGCGAACGCTGGGAAAAGCGTAGAACGCACCTTCGGGCTCGTTACAACTGATGCGCGGAATTTCCTTCAACGCATTGAGAAGCCAGGCGCGCCTCGCGCTGTATTCCTGTAACATAAGCGCGACCGAATCCTGTGGTCCATTCAGCGCTTCGACGGCTGCGCTCTGAGCAATTGAGTTTGGATTACTTGTGGAATGACCTTGAACCTTAAGCATCTCCCTGGTCCATTCGCGCGGAGCAAGTGCATAGCCCACACGCCATCCGGTCATTGCATAAGTTTTCGAGAAGGACCCGGCGATACACAGCCGGTTACGCAACTCTGGGGGAAGACTGGCCGCGCTGAAAATCTGGGCGGGTGGGTAAACGAACCGTAAGTAGCATTCGTCAGAAATAACATAGATTTCGCGGTCGGCCAGAAGCTCCATGATTC
>JBHEMV010000212.1:0-668 GCA_046262375.1 Pyrinomonadaceae bacterium | reverse complement strand
CCGGCTACGCCTCCGACCTGAATACCCGCAAACGCTCTCCGTTAAGGCTTGGTGGCTGGCTTTGCAGCGGGTTTCTCTTCGTCCTTTTTCTTCGGAAGTGTCTCGGCGGCGTCAAGCGGCTTGGCGCCAGGCTGTGTTTTCACGATTGGGGCAGGGATATGGAAGCGGGTATCGTCAATGGAAACGTTAGCCTCGATCTTCTCGTAGGTAACTTTCTGGCGATTCTGGCTCCCCTTCACATTGGATTCAATCGAGTGGGGCAGATACCAGCCGGCCACTTCCTTGTAGTCGCTCAATGAAGTTTCGTATTCGCGCTCAGCGCCGCGAACCATTCGCTTGGTATCGATCTTAATTGGCACGTAGTAATCGGTATCCATGTAGTAGTAGCGAACGTCACCGTTGGCGAGAGTCACCTTGAGCTTAAAAGCGTCCGTGCCTTCGACTGGTTCCATGCCCACAAACTCGAGCTTGTTGCCCTTCTGCTGATAGTTGACTAGTGGACCATCGAAGTCTGCATCCTCCAGGATCTGCTTCATCTCTTCTTCACCAAGCGGTTCCGGATCCTTCTTACCTTGCCACGGCTGGATCTTCCAGCCAGTTTTCCCGTCGAAAGCGTTAACACCTGTCAACCCTTGCAGCGAGAACTCTTGCCGCACCATGTTCGTGCG
>JBHEMV010000211.1:258-671 GCA_046262375.1 Pyrinomonadaceae bacterium | reverse complement strand
ACATGAATGAGCGCGTGTCCGGCAAGGAATATCGTCAAAGCCAGGTGGACGGGATACGACCGATCGATATTCCGTGCGGACCAGGCAAACGCCAAAGCTACCACGAGAAAGGCGACACCCAAATCACGAACGAAGTGTGAATTGAACGGACCTGTGTGTGGGATGTCTGCCGGAAAATCCGTGTACCACGAACGAGGGAAGAGAAGCATCCACGCTCCATTAATGAAGCTGAAAACGCACGATATTAAATAGAAGAGTCTTAACATTAAGTTGTCCCGGTTGAGTCCTCTCTGCAGTCGTAATTACGAGCCACAGATTTGCACAGATAGATACAGATTGGAATGATAAACAGCAAATTACTGGGAGCGCGGGCGCCCTCGCCCGCATTGGCGAGGCGCAGCCTCGCCAAAAGA
>JBHEMV010000211.1:0-248 GCA_046262375.1 Pyrinomonadaceae bacterium | reverse complement strand
CGTACACGGAAAGGCATAGCCTTTGCGCACATCAGATGGCACAGCCAAAAGGTTCGTGCCCTGGCAATGCGGGCGAGACGCCACGTTCCTGGGAAAAGATCCGAACGGCTCTGCCGTCTGATGTGCGGAAGGTCTCCGACCTTCCGATAAGGGATTCGTTGTAGTTGGGCTGCGCCCGCCGCCGGCTCTGCCGTCTGATATGCGGAAGGTCTATGACCTTCCAATAAGGGATTCGTTTGTAGTTGGGC
>JBHEMV010000210.1:365-679 GCA_046262375.1 Pyrinomonadaceae bacterium | reverse complement strand
CGACGAGCGCGTTTACCTGACCAAATTGCTGGATCGGTTCAAGGAGTATCCGCTGGTGCTCGAGATCAGGCACGTATCATGGAACACTGCGCAGATTTACGAATGGCTTGAGGAATTGGGCGTGGGCATTGGCAATATTGATCAGCCACTATTTACGAAGTCAGTCAAACCCGCCGCCATCACGACATCTCAAGTAGGTTATGTCCGTCTGCATGGAAGGAATTACCAGGATTGGTTCAGAGAAAAGGCCCCTAGAGATGATCGTTACAACTATCTTTACTCTCTGGATGAGCTGGAGCCCTGGATTACGCGGA
>JBHEMV010000210.1:0-355 GCA_046262375.1 Pyrinomonadaceae bacterium | reverse complement strand
CTCCTGCGCCATTATTTAAGAACTACCCGGCGTTGAGCGACTCAGCTATACCGGAGGCTGAAGTTACTGAAGCAGAACCTAAGTTGTTTAGTTAAAGGTCAGACTTCTGAGAAAAAGAGCGGGGGCATGCCCCCTTCCCAACCCCTAGCCGACTTTAGTCGCACAGTAGTCAATGCTTGAAGGGCTTTCAAGCAGATTCGATGGAGCTGCGAGGGAGCCTCTAAGGTTAGGAAGGGGGCATGCCCCCGCTGCTTATTTCGTCACCACTTAGTGTGTAGCCCCCTGAGCGATTGTTTGAGCAAATGCGATTGGCAAGCCATCCGGATCTATGCAGACTGCCAGCTTGATACCTTCA
>JBHEMV010000209.1:0-691 GCA_046262375.1 Pyrinomonadaceae bacterium | reverse complement strand
CCAACACGTTGTCACGACGTCATGATGAAAAAACCGGCCTCAAATCAGAACCGCAAGCGGTAGCGACCGGCCCCGGGTGCTCAACATTCGATTACCTGATTGCGTCCTAAGTTCGTGTTGAATCTGGGGCCGGTCGCTACCGCTCGCGGTTCTGATTTTAGTGCTAATCACACATCGGTGGCGCAACCAATTTAAGCAATGTCCTTTTGATCACCGACCTCCAGGACAAAGGTAATCATCATGTTAACCTGATATTCGACAATCTTGCCGCCTCAAAACTCTTTGTGGAAGTAGAACTGATTTCAGTAACACGTGCGATAGACATGATTGGCATCCTCCTAAAGATTGTCGTCGCTTTGCGATTTGGAAAGTGTTTTTAGACAACTTACCCGAAAGCCCGTTCATTTGCACACGCGATGATCGCGTTAATTGGGGGAAGGAATA
This sequence comes from Pyrinomonadaceae bacterium, assembly GCA_046262375.1. Taxonomy (GTDB): domain Bacteria; phylum Acidobacteriota; class Blastocatellia; order Pyrinomonadales; family Pyrinomonadaceae; genus PSRF01. The sequence continues at coordinate 247 of JBHEMV010000209.1, read as the reverse complement.
AACTACTGGAAAGTAGTCACAATTTAATGACAGAAAAGGAATTCGATTGAGTGTCCGCAGATCCTGCTCAGAAAGGTGAGCTTTGTTCTACAATTAAAGCGAAACATTTCTCCTCGAGGACAGTCGTTACGTGCGCTAAGGAAAAGCGATGAACCTGATACAGATTCTGGGACTAGCGCTGGGTTCGGCTTGGACCTCCGGCATTAACCTCTACGCGACTGTGGCAGTGCTGGGACTGCTGCAGCAT
>JBHEMV010000208.1:0-694 GCA_046262375.1 Pyrinomonadaceae bacterium | reverse complement strand
CACATACGCAGATTAGTTTCAACGCGGACTCAAACGCCGACTGGGACCGCGGGCGCCCTCGCCCGCATTGCGCGGCGCGAATTTCGTGGCTTCGCCATCTGATGTGCGGAATGGCTATGCCTTTCCATCTGCATCCTTAATCTTTGGCGAGGCTACGCCTCGCCGTTGCGGGCGAGGGCGCCCGCGCTCCCAGTAAAGAGTAGCTCGGCAAATCCCACCACCTACTGCTCACCGCCCACAGCCCACTGCTCACTCTCGAAGCCGCTTCTCCAAATCAAGCACCCGCGTCGCCAGGCGCGCATCATCGATCTTTTCACACACCGACTCGAAAGAAGCCGTTGCTCCCTTCCAGCGCAGCTGCTCCACATCGTTGAAGAGCGGCGCGTCGATTCGCAGCGTTGCGAGCTTCTTGAAGAGCAGTGCGCTCTCCAGGTTCGTGTCTTTGAAAACCTCGAGAGGGAAGTCTTCGAGCCGGCCGTAACGGTTTATGAGTTGGGCGGCCGTCTTCGGTCCGTAGCCGGCGATTCCCGGATAGCCATCCGCCGCGTCACCCACGAGCGCGAGGTAGTCTGGGATGCCCGACGGCGCCACACCATACTTGGCGCGGATAGCTTCCGCATCACGAATCTGTCCGCTTCTATGATCCACTTGTACCACGCGCTCTCCGACAACGCATTGCGCGAGATCCTTGTCT
>JBHEMV010000207.1:0-702 GCA_046262375.1 Pyrinomonadaceae bacterium | reverse complement strand
CGCGTGAAGTCCCTGAGGCCGAGAAGCCGGAAGCAAAATCAGTCAACGCCGAGGCCTTTGACAGTTCTGCCGACACGGTTGCTTCGGCCGAACCATTTGCTGCGACTAATCTAGCGGGAGCGCCGGCGGCAACTCCAAGGCCACAGCCAGCCGGTCAGGAAAATAATGAAGCTGGCGTGCCGGGTCCAGAATCGGGTGCGCAGGCTGAATTGCCAGGCGCAGACGATCCGGCAAGTTTCGCCGGTTTCATGATGTCAGTCGCTTCAAACGCCGCGTCCTCCCTGGGGATGATGGAGCATCCAGTAACCGGCAAGCGCGAGGTCGATCTCGAATTAGGCAAACACTGGATTGACGTGCTCGGAATGTTGCAACAAAAGACGCGCGGTAATCTTCAGCCCAAGGAACAACAAATCCTCGAGAGTCTGCTCGCCGACCTGCGAATGCAGTTCGTGTCTCTGACCAACGCCGCGCTAAGGACCTCCAAGTCCAACGTCCAACGTCCAACGTCCAACGTTCGTTCTAATCAACCTCGAGTGTCGCCATCATGTGACGGCGTTTGCGCCTATCTGATTTGACATTGGACATTGGACATTGGACATTGGACTTCAGAGACTGGACTCGATCATGAGACTGACTTTTTTAGGCACCGGAACATCCACTGGCGTTCCTTCTATCGGGTGCGAATGCGAGACTTGCATATCC
>JBHEMV010000206.1:0-702 GCA_046262375.1 Pyrinomonadaceae bacterium | reverse complement strand
CTTGATTGGTTACCCACCAGCAACCTGAAGGTTGAACTCTGAACTTCTTGAATTGAATCATTATGAATTGCCCTAGTTGTGGCCACGAAAACATTGACGGCATGGATCGTTGCGAGAACTGTCTCGCGCCGTTTCGCGACCTTGACGTGCCGCGCGCGGATTCGGCTGAAGGATTAGCGCGTTCTGTTATGGAAGACAATTTGAGCCACCTTGATCAGGATGAAACTATCTCGGTTGCTCCTGACACTCCCGCACTCGAAGTCTCCCAACGCATGAAGAATTCCAACGCCGGATGCGCACTCGTATTGGATGGGAAGAAGTTGGTTGGCATTTTCACTGAGCACGATGTGCTGCTAAGAATGACTGTCGGAGATAAAGATCTGGCAGCGGTAACTGTCAAAGAATTAATGAGCCCTAATCATCACGTTGCTGCTTGATCCACGTTTGCTGCTTACCCACGTTGCTACTTACCCACGTTAACTGCTGATCCACATTTGCTGATAATCCACATTTGCCGCCGATCCGCGTTCTACCCACGGATTATGCGACTAGATCAAAAGTCTCTAAGGTCAGGAAGGCGGGCTTGCCCCCGCTCTTTCTAATCAAAAACGGAGGGACGGATCTAAGGTTCCGCGACCTGGAACAACTGGGTCTCCAACCTTCCACAGACTCGGCTTTCGTTATTCGGGCGCTGTGCAGGGC
>JBHEMV010000205.1:359-705 GCA_046262375.1 Pyrinomonadaceae bacterium | reverse complement strand
GGCCGGAACAACTTTCAATTTCAATGGATGACGGCAGCAGCGTGATCGGGCTCCTCTATCGGCCCGCGAAACCAGCGCCGTCCGGAGTGACGTTGATTCTTGGTCATGGCGCGGGAGCCGGCCAATTGCACCCGTTTATGCAATTGTTCGCGTCTGGGCTTGCAGAACGCGGCATTGATGCGTTGACCTTCAACTTTCAATATATGGAACAAGGCCGCCGCGTTCCGGATCCGAACGCGAAACTCGAAAGCTGCTACCGTTCCGTTATCGAAGCCGCTCGCAAACATAAAAAGTTGAAAGGGAATCGCGTAGTGATTGGCGGCAAGTCGATGGGCGGCCGAATCGC
>JBHEMV010000205.1:0-235 GCA_046262375.1 Pyrinomonadaceae bacterium | reverse complement strand
GGCGTGGTTAGTTTCGAGCTGAACCGAGAAACTTCCGACGCCGTTCACATCCTTACCTTTGCCCCAAACGTAGTTCGTTGGTGTCGTCCGGCTCTGCCACCGGATGTGCGGCGGTGGCTATGCCCCGCCGACAGCAGTAAGATTGTCCACCGGGCTCGGTCCTTCGTCGGGGGCTTAGCCCTTCGGATTTATTGGGAAAAGGCCGCACTGAGGGCATAGCCCAGAGATCTAAAGC
>JBHEMV010000204.1:446-709 GCA_046262375.1 Pyrinomonadaceae bacterium | reverse complement strand
GTTTTTCCCTAACATTCGGAGCGCGCAAAATGCAGCGGCTGAGCGACGGCACCTGGGGCGGTCAACACATTCGATTCGAGGTGAGCGAATGAGTCGGTCAACATTGAATACGATTGTGCTCACGGCGCCATCGCTGGGCCGCTGACCCTGGATCGTCAAGGTCGCTTTAGTTGGCGCGGCACCATTACACGCGAACGCGGTGGGCCTGTACGACTGGGTGCAAAAATCAACAATCAGCCGGCGACTTATTCCGGCTCAATCAA
>JBHEMV010000204.1:0-234 GCA_046262375.1 Pyrinomonadaceae bacterium | reverse complement strand
CATATACACTCACGCGCGGCAGCGTCGGCCGAGTTTTCAAGTGCCGGTGACCGCCAGAGCGGTAGTAATACCCGCGTCTCGATTTACGATTCACGATTTACGATTCACGATTTACAATTCCGGTCGCATGGCAAAAGTGGCGCGCAAATTTTTGATAAGAGGAGATGTGCAAGGGGTCGGCTACAGATTCTTTGCGCAACGCGCAGCTGCAAAGCACCAGGTGCTGGGCTATGT
>JBHEMV010000203.1:481-710 GCA_046262375.1 Pyrinomonadaceae bacterium | reverse complement strand
GGTGGGGAAGACCACGCTCATGTGCGAGCTACTGCGCGCCGTTCCTGGTTGGGAAGCCATCAAGGTCACCCGCGGACATTACCGATCCTGTGGCCGAGACCCGCACGCTTGCTGTGTTAGTGATTTATTAGACGACAAACCAGTGATTCGCTCTGGTCGCGAGCAGAACTACGCCGCAGGCAAAGATACTGGTCGCTACTGGGAGGCGGGCGCGACGAACGTTCACTGG
>JBHEMV010000203.1:0-254 GCA_046262375.1 Pyrinomonadaceae bacterium | reverse complement strand
AAAACCCCACTTCTTTCAGCGGTGCCAGCTACGATCCACAAAACTCTTTAGCGAACTGACGATGAGCCTGACGCAGGTAGATCAATGGACCCATGAGGTCAGTACCACCTCGCGGTAGCGGGTGGGTCGCGCGTCAGCAATCACTAGTGTAGCGGTTCCCCCCGTTGGGTACTTAACCCACGACCGTCCCAGAAGTGAATTGCACAGACCCACCCGCTACCGCGAGGTGGTACTGACCTCATGGGTCCATACAC
>JBHEMV010000202.1:0-711 GCA_046262375.1 Pyrinomonadaceae bacterium | reverse complement strand
TCTCTCATCTCAGCTTCTGACAACTTTAGAAGGTTCTTATCGTCGAAGATTATCTCGCCGTCGACAATCTTTCCCGGGGGCGCAATCAAGCGCATGATCGAAAGCGCGGTTATCGACTTGCCACATCCCGACTCTCCCACTAAACCGAGCAACTCGCCGCGATCAAGATAAAAACTAACTCCATTGACGGCCCGCACCAGACCCGCGCGTGTCGGGAAATGGGTCTGAAGATTTTTGACTTCGAGTAGATGCGTCATCTGTCGTTTGCTTTTTAATGCTTCTTCCTCAGGTACCAGCACGTAGTTTAGAAAGCGGACTTGTCCGCCTCCCGCGGCGGGGCACAAGTGCCCTATCTAAACGCTGCGTGCGGGCCTTTCGGCACATCAGGCGGCGCAGCCGTCAGTCATAATATCTAGCTTCTGGCTAGACGGTCATGGCTTCGCGGTACACACCCCAAACATTTCGAAACCGATTGCTGATCTCCCCGACGGTTGCGTAGGCCTCGACGCAGTCAAGAATTTGAGGCACGAGGTTTCCGTTGCCGCGCGCCGTCTCTTCCAATTTCGCCAGTGCCGCTTCCGTGGCTTTTGAATTTCGCCGGCTGCGGACCGCGCGGAGGCGTTCGATTTGTTGTTGTTCGATAGCCGGATCAATGCGCAGGGTCGGTACAGGTGATTCCTCTTTACTTTGGAAACGATTAAGGCCCACCAC
>JBHEMV010000201.1:440-713 GCA_046262375.1 Pyrinomonadaceae bacterium | reverse complement strand
GCCGTCTGATGTGCGGAAGGTCTATGACCTTCCGTGAGACACTAGAGGATCTTTGGGGCTCCCCCCTAGCCGATGAATCCATTCCTTTCGAACCTTCGGGGGCGGAGCCCAAATGATTTCAGACTCCAACGGAAGGTCACAGACCTTCCGCACATCAGGCGGCAAAGCCGCGCCGAGTCTAAAATCGAATCAGCGAGATTTGACCGCATGTTACGAGACAAACTACATGAATCCAGTAAAACTCGAAATTTTTTCGGATTACGTTTGACCGTT
>JBHEMV010000201.1:0-293 GCA_046262375.1 Pyrinomonadaceae bacterium | reverse complement strand
GCAACACGATTGGGTGTGACCGGCGTTCCGGCCTTTATTGCGAATAGTCGAGCAAAACTGGCTGGCGTCCGACCGGTGGAGCATCTCGAGCAGTTAATTGAGCAGGTCCGCAGCTTAAAGTAGAGGGAACCCTCTTACCTGCTGAGGTAGTTATCCGGCTGTGAGTGGACTGGCAAAATCAAGAACAATCCACGAAATCCCACGAAGTGTCACGAACAATATCTTCGCTTTCGTTCGGGTGGTTTTAGTGGGTGGATGTTTCACAAGCCCAACTCTCAAGTTAGGACACACCC
>JBHEMV010000200.1:484-716 GCA_046262375.1 Pyrinomonadaceae bacterium | reverse complement strand
GTTTTGAGCCAACCACCTCGCGCCGTCGCGTCAGCGACGGTTGAAGCAGCCCGATTTCAGGCGTCGCTAGCGCGACGCAGACAATTAAGCTAACGTTTTCCCCGGCGTTGAAACGCCGGGCTAAACTCATATCGACGCTACGCGTCGGCCAACCTTTGACGCATCCGGGTTTGGCAGCCCACCGCGATTGAATGAAAATCCTTTATCTCACAGGCGGCGCCGGGCAGATGTA
>JBHEMV010000200.1:0-356 GCA_046262375.1 Pyrinomonadaceae bacterium | reverse complement strand
GATTCGACCCCGATGTTGCGGTGGGCCTCCCGTCGTTCAATTTCCACGAGTCCGAAGATGCTGGGCGAGCTCACTGTTTCGATGTTGAAAGGCGAAGCAGGCTTTCAACACAAGGAGATTTCCAAACTGCTCGATTGGCTGACGCAGGAGGGATCACCCGACGTCATAAGTTTGCCTTACACGCTCTTGCTGGGGTTGGCCCGACCGCTCAAAGAGGCTTTGGGCCGGCCCATATGCTGCACCCTGCAAGGCGAGGATCTTTTCCTTGAAGGTTTGCAGGAACCGTATCGTAGCGAGTCCAAAGATCTGATTCGCGCTAACACTGAGTATGTTGATGCTTTCATTGCGGTGAGCGA
>JBHEMV010000199.1:0-726 GCA_046262375.1 Pyrinomonadaceae bacterium | reverse complement strand
CCCCGGCCCGTATAGTCTCTGAGGATCCCACGCCTGACACAGCTCGCGGTTTCCTGCGGGTTACCCAATCCTCATGAATTGTTACTCAAGCTTAGTCTCGAGTATCAGAGGCTGTCAGGGCGTTCTCGCATACAGGGCCGTCCACTTAATGAGTTAGAGTGCTTCGTTCCCCATTAAGGCTCCAACAAGGCAGATGCTCTATCCGCTGAGCTACAGGGGCGCATTACCAAAGCGTTCGCGAATGTTATCACGCACCGAACGTATCGCGCCAACGCATGATTGATTGGAGTTCAGATGTTGTTCGTTAGATTTAAGCTTTGCGGCAAAAAAAGAGGCCGCCGTCCGGAGTCCAGCACGATTTCTCTCGCTCCTTCTGTCGCTCCGAATCCTGTATAGCCTGAGACCTCGGAATGTTATTTGTGGTGCTAATTTTAGATGCTGAAGCACCGTTTTCGGATGCAAATCTGTTACGTTTCTCCCGCAATTTTGGCACGGACCACCCACAGTCACCTTGCCGGATCTTTATACCTGGTCGAATGAAACTCGGCATTATAGCGAAGGATCTGTGCAAAAGCTAGAAAAACTTTTTCGCCGGGGATTTAACGAAAACGCGCCAGAATTGCGACTTTTTTGCCCGAGATGCTGCTCAATGGAATAGCCGAGGGAAGGACTTGGATTGGTGCGCTTAGGGCTATTAGGGTAGGAACAAGAGTAAGGCACCGACGG
>JBHEMV010000198.1:0-726 GCA_046262375.1 Pyrinomonadaceae bacterium | reverse complement strand
CACCGGATCATAGTACTGGTCAACCACCCGCTCCTTGAGCGGAATGATTGCATTGTCAGTAATGTGAATATCTTCGGGACAGACCTCCGTGCAGCACTTTGTTATGTTGCACAAGCCGATACCCAGCTCTTCCTTTACCAGTGGAGTTCGATCCAAGCCGTCAAGCGGATGCATTTCAAGCCCGGCCACGCGAACGAAAAAGCGTGGGCCGCCAAATTGCTCTAGCTTCTCATGATCGCGTAAGACATGGCAGACATTCTGGCAAAGAAAGCATTCGATGCACTTGCGAAACTCCTGCACGCGATCAACGTCCGGCTGGTACATTTTCCACTCAACATTTGGCCGCGGCTGGAAGGGTGGGATTTTCCTATTGACCCGGTAGTTCCATGATACGTCAGTAACCAGGTCTTTAATGACCGGAAAGCTTTTCATCGGCTGGACCGCAATTGGTTCATTGAGTGGCAACGCATCCAGGCGCGTTTTGCAGGTCAACCGTGGCCGGCCGTTGACCTCCGCAGAACACGAGCCACATTTTCCGGCTTTGCAGTTCCAACGTACCGCAAGGTCGGGTGCACCATGGGCCTGAACGTAATGCAGCGCGTCGAGCACAACCATGCCGGGGGCGACAGGAACCTTGTACTCAACCAGCTCGCCGCCGTCGCGATCGCCACGAAAGATTTTGAACGTTGCGTCGGACATTGTGGTCTTCTCGTTTAGCGGCGGGCG
>JBHEMV010000197.1:414-749 GCA_046262375.1 Pyrinomonadaceae bacterium | reverse complement strand
TGATGGTCCAGGGCACTTACGAAGAGACCTTTCAGGGCACAACCAACGATGGCAATGCGGACGGACACTTGGTAGTCAAGTTTGAAGCAGCTCGCTGGCTCAGTATGGAAACAAACGAAGCCGGCCATGTGGAATTCTCGGAACTGGAAGACGCGCCCGCGGCCGACGTTACCGGCTCAGTCTCATACCATGGAGTGGTTAAAGGCGGCAGCGGTGGCGAGAGTTACAATGCCGAGAACAGTTTCTCGTCCGCGCTTAGCGAAGACGATATCGTTCTTACGATCCCTGAACACGCTGATACCGGCGATGGCTTGACCATGTCTGTATTCATCCAG
>JBHEMV010000197.1:0-274 GCA_046262375.1 Pyrinomonadaceae bacterium | reverse complement strand
TCGGCTTCAAAATCACGCTAACGAAATCCAAAGAGCTCCCCCGCGACGACAAGCGCGGCAAGATAACCCGCAAACTAAACTTCACCGCCACCATCGTCCCCGGCGCCCCGAAGTAGTGGGAAGTGAGCAGTGAGCAGTGAGCAGTAAGCAGTGAGCAGTGAGCGTGGGCAGTGTGCAGTTAGCCGTGAGCAGTGTGCAGTGAGCAGTTTGCTGTCTAAATGGTGAAGGGCGAGCAGTCATTAGTCCAGTCTGTTTAGAAAGCGCACTTGTGCGC
>JBHEMV010000196.1:427-751 GCA_046262375.1 Pyrinomonadaceae bacterium | reverse complement strand
CCACTCAAACATGAAGCGGCTTACTCAGGAAGACGTGTTCATCCAGAAAGTGAACTACCTTCACCAGAATCCAGTTCGGGCCGGATTGGTTGACCATCCTCAAGACTATCGTTGGTCCAGTGCCAGATGCTGGGCTCGAACGCCGCTTGACGATGAGCCACTCAGGATTGACATCGATAAGATTCAATGGAGAGGCGCAGGCGTTCGGGTTGGGAAGTGACGGAAAGCCGAGGCTCGCGGCTCTGCCGCACTCCTTGCGGAAAGCCTAAGGCTTTCCGACTACGCTCATCCATGTCCGAGGCTCTGCCTCGAGCTTGCGGCATA
>JBHEMV010000196.1:0-238 GCA_046262375.1 Pyrinomonadaceae bacterium | reverse complement strand
GCCTGAGGCTTTCCATCTACCCTTCATTTTTGATCGAAGCTAGGCCTCGATCTCGCGGCGGAGCCGCAAGTTCAATGAACTATTCCCGGAAAGCCAGAGGCTTTCCGCAAGGAATGCGGCAAGCAGCAATCGGGTCGCAAGGTCATCAGCTAATCGCTTTCTTGACCATTGGTTCAGCGTACTTTACCCTCAACGCACCGGAGATGGCTTCAAGCCAAGACGAACGCAAGCCAAGAAA
>JBHEMV010000195.1:0-754 GCA_046262375.1 Pyrinomonadaceae bacterium | reverse complement strand
ATAGCGTGCTTCTCAAGTAGTCTTTTTCTGCTGGCTGAATGCTGATCGCGCGCCGCAGCTGAAGGCCATCGTTATGCGGCTCGCTTGAATGTCCAGTAAAATCTTCGCAATGGACTTTGAGCTTGCGGGCGAAATCACGCAGGTGAAGACGATTGCTAGAGGCGCAGGTGTTCGCGACCGAGCACGTCTTCGTAAGTTGTATGGAGGAGCCCGGTGGCGGAAGGTTAAGGGCGTTGCCCGGGTGCGCCTGCCTAATGGTACGATACGCTTGGCTGAGATTCATTGGTACGAATCGCACGGGATTGGGAAGAGAGAATTCAAATTGAAGTTACCGTTTTTGGATTAGTTATGAAGAAAAAAGAGCCGACCCATTTTGTGGTTTGCCTGAATAATAAAGGCTACCCAGCATCGCTGGAGATGGGCAAAATATACCGTTCGATTCCCGACGAGGAAGCTGCAGCGGAAGGTCTTATGCGCGTGATCGACGAGAGCGGCGAAGACTACGCTTTCGATGCGAAACGTTTTCACCCTATCAGTTTACCAGCCGTAGTCGAGAAAGCCTTGTTGGCGTCCTCTCTCTCCTAAACATGAACGGTCGGGCCGCCGCATAACAAAGCCTTGCAGCTGACGGCGCGATAGCATGTTTCTCGTTTCCATCAGGTCGGATGCTAATCGCGCGCCGCAGCTGAAGGCCAAAGTTAGGCGTCCGATGAATAGCCCTGGCACCGAATGTTTCCAGCATCCAGACAGGAGA
>JBHEMV010000194.1:504-758 GCA_046262375.1 Pyrinomonadaceae bacterium | reverse complement strand
GTGCGGAAAGGCTCCGCCTTTCCGACCGCTTCTTTTATTTGCGAGGCTACGCCTCCACCTGAGGCGCAGCCTAAGAAGAGTCAGAAGAAACTTCCAACGGTAAGGCAGAGCCTTACCGCACTGTGCGGCGGCGGAGCCGCAGACCTTTTACTCATTATCTATAACTCTAGTTTGCAGCCACGAACGTTCCCCAATTTGACTTACTGCTCGTTTGGGCATAGAACATTCCTGTTCCACCTTCCGATCCAATTGAA
>JBHEMV010000194.1:0-282 GCA_046262375.1 Pyrinomonadaceae bacterium | reverse complement strand
CAAACGCCGACGACTAATCAACCGTCTAGCACCAATATCACTGGGAGCACATTTCCGGCCGAGCTAAAACCGGCTCTGGATAGCATTAACGCCAACGACCTCATGCAGCATACAAAGACTCTGGCGGCTGATGAGTACGAGGGACGTGGACCAGGCACAAAGGGCGAGGAGCTTTCCGTCAAATACCTGACTGAGCAGTATCAGCGGCTCGGCCTCAAGCCGGGCAATCCCGACGGGACCTACGTTCAGAAAGTTCCACTGGTAGGTTTCACCGCACAGCCC
>JBHEMV010000193.1:483-761 GCA_046262375.1 Pyrinomonadaceae bacterium | reverse complement strand
CCGCACGCAAGCCCGCCGAACTTTGCCAACGCGCGAGCGCGTCCGCGAAGTCGCCGCCCGCCGCTTCGCCCTCCGTTTTGAGCATGCGCGAGATGAGGGGCACGTATAGATACCAACCGCGCTGCTGCTTGCCGCCGAACTCCCACGTGAGTTCGTACTTGAGCTGCGAGTTGCGCGAGACGGCCTCGCCGAAAACGGGCGCGCTCTTTTCAGACGCGGGCGTCGCGGTGCGTCTTTCGCTAATTGAAGCGGTCGGCTTGAGCGCGGTCGCGGCGGGC
>JBHEMV010000193.1:0-236 GCA_046262375.1 Pyrinomonadaceae bacterium | reverse complement strand
TGCATCCCTTAAAAAAAGCCGTTCGAAAAAGGAGAATTGAAGTGAGGCTGCTTGTACTTGCGAACAAGATATCAGATGCCGACGTGGGCGTCCCAGTTGTTCGAGGCAGTAGCCCGACCGTGAGGGAGGGCGTCATATCATCGCCTACGCCCTCCCTCACGGTCGGGCTACTGCCTCGCGTCCGTAAACTTTACGGTCAGCCTGCGCGACCCGTCAGCCGCGACTCTGCTAAACTG
>JBHEMV010000192.1:0-765 GCA_046262375.1 Pyrinomonadaceae bacterium | reverse complement strand
ATGATCGCCCGCCCGCAGGAAGCTGGCAGTCAGAATAGCGTCAACATCCAGCTCGCGGCCGACGTCCTCCGGTTCAACCTGCTGCCCCTGATACTTCACGATAACTGACGACGGTCGCACTACAAGCGAGCGAACGCGAGCAAGCTCGGTTATCACTGCATCTGCAAGCGAGAATTCGTAAAAAGCAGTTTCCTGGTCGTTGCCCAGGTTCTTAAAAGGCATTATGGCAACGCTCTTGCGTTCGCGGTCACCAAACGTTGTCGACGTCTCCTGGGCCTCTAGCGGTTGCGACGAACTCTGGAATCGTCCAGACGAGCCGGTTGAGCTTTCGCTGCCGGTTAAGTTTTTGAACCAGCGCAGGGCACGAGCCATGGGCCCATCAGTATTCAGGTGACGAGGAGCAACCGGCAAACCGCTATCGTCGATTATCACACCGCGAGTCGTGGCCATCTCCCTCACAACTGTGCGAAGATCGTCGCGAAACTGCGCAATCTGCTGGTAGCGATCCCTTGGATTCTTTTTGAGCGCTCGATCGATTATTTGCTGCAGGCGAGCAGGCACAGGATCTGGTCTCGCGATATTGATCGGAACCGGTTCTTCATGTAGGACGGCGTGACGTACGTCGATCGCCGTCTGTCCGCGAAAGGGCCAGCTGCCAGTCAGCATCTCATATAGTAGAACGCCGGTGGAAAAGATGTCCGCGCGTGAATCGACGCGGTCGCCACGAGCCTGTTCCGGCGCTGCGTAGGTTGCAGTGCCGTAAGG
>JBHEMV010000191.1:537-767 GCA_046262375.1 Pyrinomonadaceae bacterium | reverse complement strand
GTGTTAATGAGCGCGTTGTAAACGGTCGAGTTGATGACGCGCCCGTAGTAGAGGCCCCAACCGCCGCGGATGGACGTCTTACCATCCCCCGTCAAGTCATGAGCGAAGCCGATGCGCGGCCCGAAGTTGTTTTTGTCGTTCACTTTATTTGCCGTCTGCGGCAGCAGCGGATTGACGTTAATCGGATCGGGGTTCTTTTGGTACTCGTACCGAACGCCGAGATTCAGAGT
>JBHEMV010000191.1:0-331 GCA_046262375.1 Pyrinomonadaceae bacterium | reverse complement strand
CGAGCTAACACAGCGCCCTAGCGGGTTAGTGGTTGGCGTCGTGGCGCTCAGGGCGCGAATCGTGCCATTCGTCGTGAAGTTGATGTAGTCAACCGCAAAATCGCTGAGGGGGAGCACTCCGTTGCCGGTATAGTTAAACTCACCTCCTGAGAAGCGGAGGTTGTTGATAACGTCTTGGACTAAGTTGACGTCGCCGCCGAACTTGAACGTGTGGTTTCCGCTCGTGTACGTCATCGTGTCGGCGAACTGGAGGCGGCGCTCATTCGGAAACGCGGGTCGCTCAAGAAACTCCGGTATCCCGAAGCTCAGGCCATTTTGGATGGAGGTCTGC
>JBHEMV010000190.1:474-767 GCA_046262375.1 Pyrinomonadaceae bacterium | reverse complement strand
CTTCTCGAGCGTTGCGTGCGCCAATTGCAGAAACGATTGGTTGTTGTCCTTCAGCGCATCACGAGAAAGGGCTTTAAAACGTTCGGCCAGTTCTTCAGTAGCCTTGTTGAAAGATGAAATTCGTTCCTGCGCTGCGCGGCGTTCTCCCTGGAGTTCGGCCTGCAACTGCGAGCTTTCCGATCGCGACGTCTTGTGGTCCCCAACTTCTTTTTGCAGGGCGTCATGCAGTTTCTGCAATTCGCCTTGCTTCCCGGCGAGACGTTCTTTTAGCGTCGCGAGTTCCGCCGCCCTCA
>JBHEMV010000190.1:0-278 GCA_046262375.1 Pyrinomonadaceae bacterium | reverse complement strand
GCGGTACCCAACAGTAGGATCAGGATTCCAATGAGAATTTCAGTATTCATTCAGGAGTCAAGTTTAACAGATGGTGTTTCGGAAATGAAACAGTAGCCCGCCAACGGGCCAAATAAGGCCACAAGAAAGAGCGGGGGCAAGCCCGCCTTCCCAACCTGAGAGACTTCTTTGTCACGCATTGATTTACCTTGAAAGCCTTTCAACCAGGGAACTAGCGCTGGATTTTAATCAGCTCATGGTCGGGAAGGTGGGCTTGCCCCCGCTCCTTCCTCTAGGAG
>JBHEMV010000189.1:0-767 GCA_046262375.1 Pyrinomonadaceae bacterium | reverse complement strand
GGGCAAGATTTTGTCACCTGGCTCAAAAGTAAACCCGTCCCTGGAAGGGATTATTCTGTAACTATGCGCGGACGGCGCCACAGTAAAAGAATAATTTCCCTGATCATCGGTCGTCGAGGCCAAAACTGTGCCCTGAGGACTGATTAGCACAACCACGACATTCGCAAGTGGATTGTTGTTCGAGTCCCTTACTCGTCCTGTAATCCTGACTGTCGAGCGTGGCTTGCCGGTGGTTTCCGCGGGCGCGGTTATGGAAGATGTAACAGGTGGAGTTTCGGGAGTTGGTGCAGAAATCGGTTCAGTCGTAGCTTCAGGGGATGGAGTGGGCGACGAACCTGGCGAAGTTGTCGAAGGCTGCGGCGCAGTTAACGGCGGCATTTCTGGAGAGGCGGTAGGTTGCGCTATGGAGGTCGCTGCAACTTCAGGTGAAGACGTCGCAGAAGGTGTTGGCGACTCGACAATCGGGGTCACAGCATTCGACGTTGTCGTCCCCGTTTTGGTGCTTTCCGATGACGAGGTTGGTTGAACTGGAGAGGTAGTTGGGTCGCGCCTGGGTGTCTCCACCTCCACGGCCGGAGTATTGACCGCTCCGATTCGTTCTTCAAGACCAGCCAGCGAACCATTGATCTTCCGGTAAAGTTGTTCGATCAGTGTGCGACGGACAGCGTCGGGTTCACCTGCATTGTAGCTCTTGATGTAATAGGCAAGCGCTTCTTCTTTCTTATCCTGTCGTTCGAGAGCAGAGCCAAGGTGCCACAGGGAAATGC
>JBHEMV010000188.1:500-772 GCA_046262375.1 Pyrinomonadaceae bacterium | reverse complement strand
TTTCTACGTGATCAGTGTTATTCATTTGCCTTTTTTGTTGGATCGTCCGGGCAATCGACCGGGATAGCCAGAGAGAAGGTGCCTCGACTTTGGCCCGGTTCAGTGTAGCGTAAGTCGGCGAACTGCACGAGAGTTTGCGTCACACAATCATCACCAACCGTGCGAACCACGGGAAATCTCGCAAAACCCAGGAAGATCCGGGCTGGACGCTCCAGGGACGCCCGCCGAACTAACGTAATCGAAGGATCTGGTTTTTCGAAGCGGACCAGTTC
>JBHEMV010000188.1:0-359 GCA_046262375.1 Pyrinomonadaceae bacterium | reverse complement strand
ATAGCCGCCACATTCACAACCTGCTCGGCATTCCGGTTCGCAATCTGAGCGGCTACCATTTGAGCGCGATGCAAGGCCATAACGTGTATTGAGGCCAATCCAGCAAAGTAGATCGCGATGGTCGCGAGAGCCGCGACGGCAACCCTGGGGCCCGGATGCTGGCCTGTTTTCCTCCTATAGAGAGTAACAAGAACAATCAGCGCCGCTATCCATAGAAGACGAATCGGCATCTGGTGTGTGACTCGAGTAAAACCGGGGCCAATCAATATGAGATAGGTGGGAATAAGCGCAATCAACATCCAAACAATGACCTGCTTCCGGGTCCTGGAAGTTAGCAGAAAACAGGCGCCGCCCAGAAC
>JBHEMV010000187.1:443-774 GCA_046262375.1 Pyrinomonadaceae bacterium | reverse complement strand
CGCGTACTTCTATCCTCCGCTGAACCCGGACTACGCCGCCCCGGCGGGCGAGCTACCGCCATTGTTGGTCAAGAGTCACGGTGGCCCCACTTCGGCTGCAGTTACCGCGCTTAGTTTAAGTCTGCAGTATTGGACCAGCCGCGGCATCGCCGTCCTGGATATGAACTACGGCGGAAGTACGGGATATGGGCGGGAGTACCGCCGGCGATTGGACGGCCAGTGGGGAATCGTTGACGTGGACGACTGTGCCAATGGGGCGCTCTTCCTGGTGAGGGAAGGTAAGGTAGATGGCGATCGTTTGATGATCGATGGCGGGAGCGCCGGCGGCTAC
>JBHEMV010000187.1:0-232 GCA_046262375.1 Pyrinomonadaceae bacterium | reverse complement strand
AACCCGTCGAGATTGAGAACCTTTAAAGCATACACAGTCTGAGCCAATGAAGGTCCAGAGTAGCTTGCTACGCCCGCTTGCGGCTCCGCCGCCGCACAGTGCGGTGAGGCTCCGCCTCACCGTGCAACCCGTTTTACTTTGAGGCTACGCCTCCGCTACAAGATACTTTGCATTCTACCGCCGCACACTCGTGAGCTAGACCGTTAGCCTTTCCCCATCGGCTTTCTTATCT
>JBHEMV010000186.1:0-775 GCA_046262375.1 Pyrinomonadaceae bacterium | reverse complement strand
CCTTTTGACTGCCTTTTAGGGGGGCGCGGTTCTCATATAGCATTTTTCGTCGCCCTTCTAAAAACAATATTTCTTAGTGGGAGGCTGGGCAAAGAGAGCTTTGCGGGACAAGCGCAGGCTAAACAGACCCCAGCCAGCAGTTCTCTTGGTGTTACCCCAAGAGCTACACGTAGATTGGCACGTGCCCGCTAGTAAGCAAGCCGGGGGCCATAGGAATAAGCAGTGGCTGGTTAAGAAATGGGCCCTATTAGATTGGTTAAATTCGACGTGTCTGATTATGCAGGGGAAGAGTCGTCCAGTACTCAGACTCGGATTCCAAACTTTAGACGAAGTCGGGGGGCGAGATGTGATTGGGATTCTCTCCCATCCAGGGCACGGAAGGAGCAGTGGAGTAGTCTACACTCTAGGGAGGGGAATATGATGTCGCTTGATCTTCTGGTAAAGAGAACTGCGCGGAATGCCTAATCGCTTTGCTGCTTTTTCAACTCGTCCACGCTCTTCCTCCAGGATTCTTTGGATATGCCGCTTTTCCAACTCAAGAAGGGTTAGTCCCGAATCGTAGGAGGATCCAACGTTGGCGTGCCCGTCAAAATTAAGGTCTGTGAGACCAATGGTCTTTTGATCGCTTAATAATACCGCTCGCTCAATCACATTGCGGAGTTCGCGGACATTGCCGGGCCAGGCATAGGCCTGCAAAACCTTAACGCAATCGTCGTTAAGTTGAATGTCCCCCCGTCCCAAGTCCATAGAAACCTTATCTAAGAGATACTGAGCC
>JBHEMV010000185.1:532-780 GCA_046262375.1 Pyrinomonadaceae bacterium | reverse complement strand
ATCATGCATGGAGTGAACGCCACGGGCAAAGCGCTACTCTCGCATACCAAGCTCAACGACAAACTTACACTGCGGCTTTCGATTGGCAACATCCGCACAGCAGAGAAACACGTGCGCCAGGTTTGGGAATTATTGAATGAGCAATTAGTGTTACTCTCCACTCAGACTAATTGACGATCCCAGACAATCTCGATTGTTTAGAGAGGGCACTTGTGCCCCGCGAGCGGGATAAATCCCTGTTCTAAACA
>JBHEMV010000185.1:0-337 GCA_046262375.1 Pyrinomonadaceae bacterium | reverse complement strand
CCCAGGCGTCGATGCGCAGCTCAAAGTTTGGGTCTACCGAACGCCACTTGATACACCGGAAAAGGTAGCCGAGGCCAGGAAAGTTCTGGTTGACACCTATGTGGCAGCAACGACAAAGAGTCTGGCCCAGGAAGGGGCAAAGCCTCAGAGTACGCCGATGACAACGGAGATCGGTGCGCTGAAGGCAGACGGTGTAAAAATCAGCGTTTCGCTCGGGGGTGAGCCAGGTGCTGTTGAGATCTTCTGGGGTTTGGTGGGAAAACGTTTGGTGGTTCTGACCAACTTTCGTCCTGACAGAGCGTTGAAGCAGACAACACCAGCCTGGGACACGATACGC
>JBHEMV010000184.1:363-788 GCA_046262375.1 Pyrinomonadaceae bacterium | reverse complement strand
CGCGTGGCACTCCGGAAATGCGTGAGCAAGAGGCAGCCGAAGCCGGTCGCATCTTGAAGTTGGATCTGCGTTCCAACCTGGGCCAACCCGATGGACACGTCTGGCCCACTGAAGCCGCGCGCACCGCGGTGGTACGCGTGCTGCGTTCGCATGCGCCGAAAGTTTTGCTGACAACGCACTGGGACGATCCGCATCCGGACCACGCCAACACCTGCCGCATCGTTCGTGAAGCCGCGCGGCTGGCGACCATGGCGCACTATGACGATGGAGGGGAACAAAAACCTATTCCCATGCCGGCGCTGATGCACTCGCTTTTCTCGCGCCACGTGGTGCCTTCGTTCATTGTCGATGTGTCGGAATTCGTGGAAGAGAAAATGGCCGCCATTCGCGCCCACGAGTCGCAGTTTTACCTGCCTGAATCAAAA
>JBHEMV010000184.1:0-247 GCA_046262375.1 Pyrinomonadaceae bacterium | reverse complement strand
CGTCGCGGCCGGCGAGCCGTTTTACGTGCGTGAGGCATTGAATGTGGATGACCCGGTGGCGCTGTTGACGCGACCAATGAACATCTATTCGTGAAGACCTAATCCTTGAGCAGAAAATAAGGAGTTCAGAGTACAAGCTTTAGCTTGCTGCTTCCAAAGGCGCAAACTAAACTTTGTACTCTCACTACGAGCGTTTAAACATCGGTGCTCAACTCTCACTTATCACTCAACACTGACTGCGCAACAG
>JBHEMV010000183.1:518-790 GCA_046262375.1 Pyrinomonadaceae bacterium | reverse complement strand
GCGCTGGCAGACTTGATGCGGCAGAGCGTGAGCGAAAGAAATGAGGATCTGCGCGCCGGGGCCGTGCGCAAAGCAGTTGACACTGTTGCCGGTCTTACAGCGGTTGATGGGGCAACGGTTATTAATGACCAGTATGAGGTGCTGGCATTCGGAGCGAAGATCCGACGGCCCGAGGGGAGTCTCCCGGTCGAGCAGATCGTAGCCACGGAACCCATCGTGGGGGACCGTGCGGTCGTCGTGCATCCCGTGCAAAACGGCGGAACCAGACACTT
>JBHEMV010000183.1:0-276 GCA_046262375.1 Pyrinomonadaceae bacterium | reverse complement strand
CGAAGAGATGGTTCATGCACATCGAGTCGACACTTTGTTGCTGTAGTCGCTGATGTCTAAGAAGCGGGCGGTGCTAAATGGTTTCGACGCCCTGGTAGGTTGCGGTAAAACTAATCTCATTAGCACCTGGCTTCAGCCAGGTGTTTACGACGTCATTGATCCGTAAACCGTTAAAACGGTTGGTGTCACATCGTGATGCTTATCGCCGCACTGAAGTGCGGTGCTAATGAGATTTCACAACTAACCCGGCTTTGCCCTAAAAGTCCTCCGTTGTGC
>JBHEMV010000182.1:0-791 GCA_046262375.1 Pyrinomonadaceae bacterium | reverse complement strand
GACAAGTGCTCCGCATTCTCAACTCGCAGTTCTTTATAGGGCAACTTGAACAGATCAAACCTGGTGCGTAACCGACTGATGCTCTCTTCAGTCAGATCAACGCCCGTGTAAATCCCGCCGCGCTCAATAATTTGCTGCGCGTCCGCGCCCTGACCTGTGCCGATTTCCAGTACTTCTTTACCGCGCACCTCCATGCGGTCCAGTAGATCGATAATGTATGGGAGTTGAGAGAATCTGAAAGCGTCATACTCGAGAAAGAAGTTGCGAAACTCTCCCTTAAACTCGACGAAATCGCCTCCGCAGGGGTTCTCTTCCCAAAATGCCGCAATCTCCTCTGAAGTGAAATCGGAGGAAGTCTTTTCTTGTTCTTTGACTGCACTCTGCATAAAAATTCTAAATAGTAAACTCGGCAACTATCAGTGCTGCTGAAATCACAAGCAACTGACGGTTAACTTCCAGGCAATACTAGCGACCAAAGTGTGTGGGCTGGACCCCTGTGCTGAACTTAAGTACTGCCAGAGTACTGTGCCCTTAGCAGCTTCGCAATTATGAATTGGCCTAACTGAAAATTATTGCAATTTTTCAGCAGAGAGCGCGGAAGATCTCAGCCACCTTGCTCACTGATGCATCCTTGCTGTAACAGGTCTCGACTGCCCGCCGATTAAATGCAGCCATTCTCAGCCGCAACTGTTCGTCATCCAGAATCCGGCGCAGACACTCCGCAAGCTGGTTGGCACTCCCGGGCTGAATGAGAAAACCATTCTCACCTTCATGTACGATCTCGGCAAGGG
>JBHEMV010000181.1:568-798 GCA_046262375.1 Pyrinomonadaceae bacterium | reverse complement strand
GATAATGGCGATGGGTCTCAATTGAATTCTGGTCTTTGGCTTTGGTCTTCGGGTTTTGGTGTTCCTTGTAACGCCAACTGCTACCACCCCACGCGGGCTGCCCGCGCGGGGACCCCGATTAGTCTGCGCCTGCATCTTGACCTGTAACGCAACCCGTTAGGTTTGCGCCTGCGTTTTGATCTGTTCGGGCCCTATGCCGCATTCATACGGCTTCCCGAAGGGCTTTAGGC
>JBHEMV010000181.1:0-368 GCA_046262375.1 Pyrinomonadaceae bacterium | reverse complement strand
TGACGGCTGGTTGGAATCGCCGAAAATTCTTTAGGCCGTTTCAACGGCCTTTCTCTTTACGTCGCAGGAAGAGCAGACCAAGCACGCTAAAGCGCGCTAACAGATAGACGACGAGCGATGGACCAGCCGTAAAACGGCTGGCCTATCAGCCCTTCGGGAAAGCACGCTTAAGCGTGCTGCGTTGCTTGTCCAGAAGCACAATTCCGGAGATCATCGAGATGGCTCTCAACTTTGAGCATTAGATCTTTGTACTTTGTGCTTAGAACTTCGCATTTGCTTTTACAAAGAACCAAGCTCAAAGCTCAAAGCACTATCTTCCTTTGAATGTTGGCTTCCGTTTTTCCAGAAATGCACTAACTCCCTCGTCC
>JBHEMV010000180.1:422-802 GCA_046262375.1 Pyrinomonadaceae bacterium | reverse complement strand
GTCTTGGGTGGTAATGCAGGTAGGAGGCACAACTGCCCCGGCTGCCAACCAGAGTTTGCCGTCAAGGCTTGCGTGGAACCGCCGAATAGAACCTCTCAGAAACGTGACAGAGTGCGGGCATCCAACTCCTTGCCGCTGAGATCGTAGACCACCGTTCCGGACTTGCGTCCATCCTTGCAAGAAACCTCCGATTACTTGAGAAACATGCTATCGCGCCGTCAGCTGCAAGGCTTTGTTCGGTGGCGCTCGACCACTCAAGGCGCTTGATGTGGTGCCTGTTGTTGGCTCCCTTTTAATTCCCAAATGGATCCGTCTTCAAACCAGACCTTGCTCACCCCGACTGCTATCCGGTACTCACCTTCCAGAGTCCCATCTCTGAC
>JBHEMV010000180.1:0-266 GCA_046262375.1 Pyrinomonadaceae bacterium | reverse complement strand
TACGAAAGCAGTAAAACTCGCTCGCATCACCCTCTTGTCGGAGCGGTTCCGCAGCCGCCTTTCTCGCATCCAAAAGCTAGTTCCATCGTGAGACGAGGTGCCGACGACCGAGATCACCTGTAGGGGCATCGATTCAAACTCCGGCCCCGAGTACGGGCGGAGAGCAACCTTCCAGTTTCCGGCCAGGGCCCTTTCGCCAACTGCGGGCGCATTCTGACTGAACGTCTGATTTCCTACCACCGCAAAAAACGAAGTGAGAATCAATG
>JBHEMV010000179.1:477-804 GCA_046262375.1 Pyrinomonadaceae bacterium | reverse complement strand
GAGCCGGTTCGCTCCTCGGGCAAGCCGCCGACGTTACCGTCAGCACGAATCACGTTGCCGCACTCCCGCCCCCGGCTGGCACCATGCCTGGGTGCTGCAGGTCCGTGAGCTCAGCGTGGAGGTGGGCGCCGCCCTCGTGATCGAGGGCGCGTCGTTCAGTGTGCGGCATTGGGACAAGGTCGGCCTCGTCGGCCGCAACGGGGCCGGGAAGACAACGCTCCTCAAGGTCCTGGGTGGCGAGGCGGCCCCCAAGTCGGGCGTCGTGCACCGCAGCGGTGCATTGGGCTACTTACCCCAGGACCCCCGCGTCAGCGGTGTCGACAGCGG
>JBHEMV010000179.1:0-245 GCA_046262375.1 Pyrinomonadaceae bacterium | reverse complement strand
CCGCCTCGAGAAGCTGCGCCTCGGCATCGAGGAGAACCCCTCGGAGGAGAACGTCGCTCGCTTCTCACGCGCCGAGGAGGCGTTCCGGGACGCCGGCGGCTACTCGGCGGAGTCGGAAATACGCAAGCTGGCCTCTGGGTTGGGACTGGGCGCCGACCGCGTCGACCTTCCCATCGCCGTGCTGTCAGGCGGGGAACGCCGCAGGGTCGAGCTCACGCGCATCCTGTTCGCCGGCAGCGACGTGC
>JBHEMV010000178.1:0-804 GCA_046262375.1 Pyrinomonadaceae bacterium | reverse complement strand
GTAATATCTAAACCGGATATCACTAAGAAGGGAAAATGGCTTCTAAGTGGAAACACTCTGAGGCTTGATCGGAGCGAACGTAGACTACGAGCATTGACTTTCCCTGTAAATTCCACTAGAAGCACCGTCACACCGGTAATGGCAACCTCAAACACTGGCAGGCATTCATTCAACCCGCGCCTGGGTTTGGGCTAGTATCGCAGTTTAAACAAACGTTTCAGCACGTATTCTTTGCCAAGGAGCATCAACCAATGAATCACAGTTTTACAGCTCTCGCATTTCAGGAAACCACTTCTGATTCTTCGATGTGGATCATTATTGCTGTTGTCCTGGTGATTTTGTTTTTTATCGTTGTGATTGTCGGGGTTGGTTTGACGATCTTTTTTGTGGCGCGCAAACGGAGCAAAGCGCAAAAAGCGGCAGCTGCCTCGGCTTTGGCCATGTCAACGGACTCCAGCTCTTTAGCCCGCGCGAGAACATCACAGCCGGAAACACCGCAGGTCGCGTCAGGCCTCGACTCTTCACCGCCATCGCTGAAAACAAACATCGCGAGTAACGCTGAACCAATTTCACAACCCGGTTCCTCGCTCGGGTCTTCGGATTTTGATCCTTCTCGAACCGTTGCAATCAAGCGTGAAAAAACGGTTGAGATTAGTTACGGCTCAATCAGGTTTACGTCGGGTGTGCTGGCGGGCCAGCAATTCGATGTCAATCCGGAAGGGTCTTACATAGGTCGTGAAAACAGCCTCTCGCAAATCGTCGTTTCTGATCCGCGAATCTCCAAGCGACACCTTTGGATCGGGG
>JBHEMV010000177.1:551-805 GCA_046262375.1 Pyrinomonadaceae bacterium | reverse complement strand
GGCTATGCCGCCTGATGTGCGGAAGGCCTTCGCCTCTTCGCTGATCGTGGTGTAACGCGGCTATGCCGCCTGATGTGCGGAAGGGCTTCGCCTCTTCGCCGCTGATCGTGGTGTAACGCGGCTCTGCCGCCTGATGTGCGGAAAGGCTCTGCCTTTCCGGTAGGCTGTGAAACTGAGAGGCTACGCCTCAAACAACGGATCGGAGGCGCAGCCTCCTCGAATTAAAGAGCCTGTCCGGAAAGGCGAAGCTTTGT
>JBHEMV010000177.1:0-314 GCA_046262375.1 Pyrinomonadaceae bacterium | reverse complement strand
AACAAACTCCGCCACCCTCGCCTGCTCGGTGTTCGTAACGACAAGCACCCGCGCGAGGTGGTGAGGGAGTGATGTTTACACTCGCGTCCGGCTGAGCTCCTGCTCGATTCATCAGGCACAATTCGCTGGCCCAGGGTCGAGCGGATAGCGCAGGGATCGGCGAGTAGGGTATGTGGACTCATGTATAGAGAAACTGAGCGCCTTAGAAACCGGAAGGGGCGAGCCGGCTCGCCCCTTCCGTAACCGGCCGACACGGCTTAAGGGGCCGGCGCAAGTTTGACTCATCTTCCCGCCGCCCGAGCTCGCCGCCCCCG
>JBHEMV010000176.1:445-816 GCA_046262375.1 Pyrinomonadaceae bacterium | reverse complement strand
CTGTATACCGTGGTGACCGGACCCTCTCTCAGCATCGATGCCCCCTTCAACAGAAAAAGAGGCTTCAGGGGCGAGTCGACATCCACTCTCTTCCCCGTAAGCTTCCCCTTTTCGTAGTCGATTAGATCGTCGTAGATGATATCGATTTTTAAGCGATAAGGAAGAAGCACTGAATCGGGTTTAGTTTCGTAAAGACCCAGCCACTTTTCCCCTGATCGAGCGGTTACTTCCTCGCCATGAAAGTCTCCGGTCTCGAGTAACTGGATATGGCGGCGAGTGCTATTAATTCCTGAGCTCTTGCCAACCTGCACTAAGGCTAATGTCGCCAGAATCAGCACTGTCATCGTAGCTTTTGCTTTCATCGAATTTGC
>JBHEMV010000176.1:0-243 GCA_046262375.1 Pyrinomonadaceae bacterium | reverse complement strand
GTCTATGACCTTCCGGAGATCGGTCGCTTATTCCGGGCTCCGCCCCTCTTCTTAATCATCCTGGGGGCATAGCCCCAAAACTTTCTCTGCTCTGCCGGAAGGCCATAGGCCTTCCGCACATCAGGCGGCGAAGCCGCAAGTGCAACTGTGGCGAACCACATTCCAGCAGGCGAGTCTTTCGAGCTATCATCACCTGGATGTCTATTCTGATTGCTGAAGACAACGTGGCCCAGCGCCACTACT
>JBHEMV010000175.1:549-830 GCA_046262375.1 Pyrinomonadaceae bacterium | reverse complement strand
AACAAGCACTTGCCATGGGATACCAACTAATCCCAGCAGCATGAGTTTCTAAAGAAGAAGGGGGCAGTCGAATGTCTAGAGATAGGGAAGCAATTCGCAGGTCGGGAAGGGGGCAGTCGAATCTCAAAAGATACCCAACAAGCAGCGCGCCCCCGCTCAAGATCCAAAACCATCAAACTTGAAGTAGCTATGCAAGCCCAAGAGCTGTGGCACGTTGGAAAGCGAGCGGGGGCGCGCTCCGAGTTGCGTATCTCTCGACGTTCGACTGCCCCCTTCCCGAC
>JBHEMV010000175.1:0-258 GCA_046262375.1 Pyrinomonadaceae bacterium | reverse complement strand
CCCCCCTTACCTGTTGGGCCGCGACATCAGAGACGGAAAAGCACGAACGCCGGGCGAAACCCGGCGTTCGTGCTCAAACATTCCAGCTTTTCCATGTCTCACTAATATCCCTGGCAACTCGCCAGCCGTTCATTGGTTACTTCCCAGTGTGTGTGGTTGCGACACATCGCAATTTCCGTCACGATGCAGGCGTCCCCATCTTCATCGACGAGCTTAATATCATACAGACCACAGGGAATGCCTCGCAGTGTGAATGAC
>JBHEMV010000174.1:0-832 GCA_046262375.1 Pyrinomonadaceae bacterium | reverse complement strand
GTCGATATCTCTCTCGAGCGGGTGCGGCTATTTACGCTAAATACTATGAACCCCGAGATCGAGAAAGCCTTGCGCGCGAAAGAGCGCGCCGAGCAACCTCAGACGCTTTCGCAACAACGCAACAAGGCAATACCCAAGCGCGTCGACCAGGAGCCTTCCCTGCGTGATTTTTACAACACCTACGACGAGCTGGTGGTGACGCAGCAGGATCGCGAAGACTATCAGAAGTTTCTGGCCACTCTTACACCACGCGAGCAGGAGCTATTGAAGGCAGGCACAAATTTCTATGTTATGGATTTCAAAAATGTCGGCGGTCTTGTGATGCCGATTATCCTGGCGATCGAATACACAGATGGGACCAAAGAAGAGCTGCGCCTCCCGGCGGAGATCTGGCGCTACAACAACACGGAGGTCTCTAAGCTAATCATGACACCGAAGGAGATTCGTTCGATCGCGGTCGACCCCCGTTTTGAGACGGCTGACGTTGACGTAACTAACAATTATTTCCCACGGCGACCTGAAAAAATCCAGTTCCCAATCTTTAGAGAACAGCCGGCGGCGCCCAACCCGATGCAGCTCGATCGGACGCAACATCCGGAGAGGCAAACAACACCGTAGATCAGGGGTCAGAAGTCAGAAGTCAGAAGTCAGCGATCGGCGGTCAGAAGTCGATCTCCGCGCGCCGTTTAGATAGGGCACTTGTGCCCCGCCGCGCGAGGCGGACAAGTCCGCTTTCTAAACGATGCGCGGCTGTTGACTTCTGACCTCGGACCTCGGACCTCTGACCTCTGACTTCTGACCTCTGACTACTTTCCCTATGACTGTCAATAAA
>JBHEMV010000173.1:0-836 GCA_046262375.1 Pyrinomonadaceae bacterium | reverse complement strand
GCCTTGCGCCGTTCGGCGCCCAGCCGGTATTCGACAGTACCCGTCATTGCCACCGGTTCTCCCGCAGCCTCCGGAATTGACGCCACGAGATAAGCGGTGGTGGTTTTTCCATTTGTTCCAGTAATGCCGACAAGCTGAAGTTCGCGCGACGGATGATGATGAACTTCGGCCGCAGCCAACGCCATTGCACTTCTTACGTTTTGCACTTGAAGCCAGGCGAAGTCAGCGGGGGCAAGACCCCTTCCTGACTGCAATTGTTCCGCTGAGTCGAGTTCAGAAAGCACCCCGACTGCGCCTTGTGTAATAACCTGTGGAATAAACTTGTGCGCATCCATTAACCCTCCGCGCACAGCCACAAATAAACTGTCTGGACTAGCGCGGCGCGAATCGTGAGTGACATCTGTAACAATAGATGTCTCGTCCCCCGATAACTTTCCACCAGTTGTTTCAGCTAGTTGCTTTAGTGTCACAGGCTTGTATGTCACGATTGAATTCTACGCACGAACGAAGCGGGGGTAAACCGCCCTTCCTGACCTCGAGACTTCGATCGGCCCTTTCCTTATCTTGCTCGAAAGCCTTTCAAGCTGATTCTGATGTTCAACTGCAATCAGCTCCAGGTTGGGAAGGGCGGTTTACCCCCGCTCTTA
This sequence comes from Pyrinomonadaceae bacterium, assembly GCA_046262375.1. GTDB lineage: Bacteria > Acidobacteriota > Blastocatellia > Pyrinomonadales > Pyrinomonadaceae > PSRF01. The sequence goes on along the minus strand of JBHEMV010000173.1, from coordinate 189 downwards.
AAACCTGGAAATCTAGACATTCTGGAAACTAATCATTACGATTCATCGTTCCATCCAATCCAACGCGCGGTGAAATGATGCCAACCAGAATTTCACTTTCTCTTATTCTCGGGAGCATGCTTCTTTTCTCTTTCACGTCAGATGCCACGACGACTTCCGCGCCGCAATACGATCTTCTAATTAAGAACG
>JBHEMV010000172.1:517-840 GCA_046262375.1 Pyrinomonadaceae bacterium | reverse complement strand
GTGTACGTGTTAATTCGTGGATCGCCTTTAACCACGTCCTCCAAAATCTATCCACGAAATACACGAAACAACACGTAGGTGACTTCGGTAAAATTGTTGTGTGTTTACGATTATTCCACGTGCGGCTAGGATATTGTCATGACTGATAATCGCGATCCGGCAATACGCATCACTCTACTTCCGCGCGACACCAATTCACAGGGCACGGTGTTCGGCGGAATTATACTTAGCTACATCGATATGGCCGGCGCCATCGAAGCACATCGCCGCACCCGCATGGAGCGCTTTGTTACGGTGGCCATGCGCGAAGTCATCTTTCACAA
>JBHEMV010000172.1:0-294 GCA_046262375.1 Pyrinomonadaceae bacterium | reverse complement strand
TAACCGAAGCGGAACTTACTTACGTGGCGGTGGATGAGAAGAGGCAGAAGACGCCCATCAAGAAGTCCAATGCCTAATGTCCAAGGGGCAAGTCCAATGTCCAAGGGGCAAGTCCAATGTCCAATGTCCAATGTCCAATGTCTGTGTAGGGAAGCGCGCATGCCTGCGTCGATGATGTTCAATCTGGAAGTTCCGTTAACTTCGGATACACAGACATTGGACATTGGACATTGGACATTGGACTTACCCATTGGACATTGGACTTGCTTAGTTAAGAAGCGCCTGCATCCGATG
>JBHEMV010000171.1:515-845 GCA_046262375.1 Pyrinomonadaceae bacterium | reverse complement strand
GCCCGCGAGGACGTGGCCCTCCACGGCGCGACGATCCCCCGCGGGGAGATGACGCTCGGGGTGATCGGCTCGGCGAACCGAGATGAGACGGTGTTCGAGAACCCCGACACGCTGGACATCACGCGCGAGCCGAACCGTCACCTGTCGTTCGGGCAGGGCATACACTTCTGTCTGGGCGCGCCGCTGGCGCGCATGGAGGCGCAGATCGCCGTCGGCACGCTGCTCGGCCGGACGCCGGACTTGCGCCTGAAAGTCTCGCCGGACGCTCTACGCTGGCGGCCGAGCATGATCATGCGCGGGCTCGACGCGCTCCCGGTTCTGTTTTAAGAC
>JBHEMV010000171.1:0-236 GCA_046262375.1 Pyrinomonadaceae bacterium | reverse complement strand
CCGCGACCCCTTTGTTTATGCGGTTTATGTGAGGGAAAAGTCTGGTGTGGGCTGTTCTCTGGGATTCATAACCCCAAGGTCGGGAGTTCGAGTCTCCCCCCCGCTACCAACTTCCCTTTACCGTACAAACACTTACAGCCCCATTGTAAATGACCCACTACCCAGAAAAAGAGCTGTTGACATCCATCTAAAAAAATGTATTATGTCTGCCTCAACGTAGCGGGCGTAACTTACCT
>JBHEMV010000170.1:0-846 GCA_046262375.1 Pyrinomonadaceae bacterium | reverse complement strand
CGTAAAACTCTCTGCCGATGCCGGCGAAGGTACGATGATTAAGTGGGAATTCAAGCATAACATGCAGGATGCTGAGAAAGTACAGAATGGCCATTCCCGTATCGTAGTTGTATGCATAGAGGGCCAAAGAAGCGAGCCACACTACCACCATTCCGGCGATGCGACTCCTGGGAACTTCATGCCACTTAATTATCGAAGTCTTGGAAAACCAGTTCAGGTAGTGATACGTGTAAGCAAAGGCGATGAGCCTCATGATCATTACGCCGCCTTCCGATTCGTAAACCTCGCTGGCGGATGCTCCCTGACCAAGCCTGAAAAGCTTTATCAACTCGGCGTTGAGCGCGTTGAAAGAGCGATAACTATTGCGGACATAAGGGTCGATATGATGACCGGCGGTTGGGGGAGCATAGAAGAAGAAAGCCATCGCACAAAACAGAAAGACCGCAAGCGAAAGAATGCCCGAGGTGCTTTTGCTCCTCATCGCGCCATGAAGAATAAAGGCGCCGGTGAAAATAAGAACGTGGATAATGGTGACAAAGAGAAAAGCCAGGACGATGTAGTACGGCGAGCCGCTAAACAAAGCCAGCGAAATCAGCGCGAGGATAAAAACTACTACTCTGGCGGTTTTATTTCTCATCTCGGTGATCAGCAGAGCGGTAATCAGCACGAGATAAAACATGGTAATTTCCCATTTCGGACTGATCGGGGTTTGAAGAATCTCGGCAGCCACAAAACCCAACATCAGAGCACACATTGTGAGGGCTACCAGGATCAGCCAGCGGCGATTAGGCCGTGGCACTCGCTTGTTTTTCCCGCTTTGAGTGAAATAGTTTTTTTCATGCAGCC
>JBHEMV010000169.1:242-846 GCA_046262375.1 Pyrinomonadaceae bacterium | reverse complement strand
CGTGCCGATAAACCGGCCCTGGGGTTTATTCATACTGAATGGGAAGAATTGCTGGACAATCAGAAGATCAAATAGCTCGACCGCTATCGACTTGAAAAGGAGAAGGGCTGTTTAGAAAGGGCACTTGTGCCCCGCCGCGCGGGGCGGACAAGTCCGCTTTCTAAACGATGGGGATGATTAAGCTGGTCCCGGCTCTTTCGTAATCCACCGCAATTGACGAAATGCCTCTTGACCTACATGGAAATAATGGCAACGTTCTTGTCTTTGAAACTCCGGAAGAGCTTGCTCTAGCCGCGGCTGATCTATTTGTCGAGTACGCGCAAGAAGCGGTTACCGATCACGATCGATTCAGTGTGACGCTGGCCGGCGGTAATACTCCAGGGCGAGTATACGAACTGCTTGCAACCGAGAATTTCAAATCACGGCTTACGTGGTCCAGGGTGCATCTGTTTTTTGGAGACGAACGTTGCGTCCCTCCCGATCATCCTGACAGCAACTATCGCATGGTCTATTCGACGTTGATTTCGAAAATCGCCATACCGGAAAGTAATGTCCATCGGATTATTGGTGAAGGCGATGCAATGAAGAATGCTGAATCCTACGA
>JBHEMV010000169.1:0-232 GCA_046262375.1 Pyrinomonadaceae bacterium | reverse complement strand
TTTTCCGCGACTAGCGTGGCCGCGTTTCGATTTAGCGTTGCTTGGGATGGGGAGAGATGGGCATACAGCCTCACTTTTTCCTGGAGATGATGCGCTAAACGAAAAGACCAGGTGGGTTGTTAAGACCAGGATTGAGGACTTAAGACAGGATCGCATAACGCTTACCGTCCCCGTCTTCAATCACGCGGTGCACGCAATATTTCTCGTGACCGGGAGAGACAAGTCGGAGTGC
>JBHEMV010000168.1:0-846 GCA_046262375.1 Pyrinomonadaceae bacterium | reverse complement strand
TACGAGCACCCGCGTTGCGGACTGCGACGAGTCACAATCGACCAAAGCGCTGACGAGTCAGCGCACTCCAAATTTTTCCAACTCTTCCCGCGTGATCGCGCCTTCACGGATTAGGCGCGGCTCGGGTCTACTTACATCCAACACAGTTGATGGCCTCGTGGCAGTCACCTCGCCCCCATCAATAACTAAATCAATCCCCTCCGCGAAGTAATTCTCCACGTCCTTCGCCGAAAGGGCGGGTGGCTGTCCCGAAATATTTGCGCTTGTCGCCGTCAACGCACCTCCACAAATGCGCACCAGCGCGCGCACGTTCTCGTTGTCGGGCAACCGCAAGCCGATCGTCTTTGTTCCAGCCGTTAACTCTTCGGGTAGTTCCGCCCGAGCAAAACCGATAAGAGTGAGTGGCCCTGGCCAGAAACGATTTGCAACTTCTTTGAAAAGTTTGGGCTGATTAAGGATAAAGCGATTAACTTCGCCTGGATCCGATATCAAAAGCAGGATCGGCTTGGCTTCTTCCCTGATCTTCAAACGCCGGAGCCGCCCAACTGCTGATTCATTGAAGGGATCGACGCCCAGGCCGTAGAAAGTGTCGGTGCGAAAGGCGATTACGCCGCCACCCCGGATGATTTCCGCACTTTGAATTTGCGATTGTCTATTGCTTGGAATGATCATCAAAGCGTGGAATACGGCTGTGCCGACTGATGTGCGGTGGCGGCTATGCCCCACCGACCACTTGCCAATCTCATTTGAGTGGGGCTACGCCCCAAGTGAGGGCATAGCCCCGAAGGCGGAGTTAATCGCTCGGAAGGTCACAGACCTTCCGCACATCAGGCGGCAAAGCCGCGC
>JBHEMV010000167.1:468-852 GCA_046262375.1 Pyrinomonadaceae bacterium | reverse complement strand
TGTGGCGCGCGGTGTGCTGAATCAAAGCATGGAGCTCGAAATAGAAGGCGGCCGCTCAAGGGCGAGTTTCTCAAGAACGCCAAGACCATCAACACCATGGTGGACCAGTTGAACGCCTTCGCCGGCGAGGTAACGAGGGTGGCGCGCGAGGTGGGCACCGAGGGCAAGCTGGGCGGCCAGGCGCAGGTCAAGGGCGTGTCGGGGACGTGGCGCGACCTCACCGAGAGCGTCAACCAGCTGGCCGGCAACCTCACCGGCCAGGTGCGCAACATCGCCCAGGTCACCACCGCGGTCGCCGACGGGGATCTGAGTCAGAAGATCACCGTCGACGCCCGCGGTGAGATCCTGGCGTTGAAGTCCACGGTGAACACGATGGTGGATCAG
>JBHEMV010000167.1:0-327 GCA_046262375.1 Pyrinomonadaceae bacterium | reverse complement strand
ACGACCACGGAGAACGCCGAACAGGGCTGGCTGGACTCCAACCTGGCCCGCATCGGCGGTCTGCTGCAGGGCCAGCGGGATCTGACCGAGGTCTGCAACATGATCATGACTGAGGTGGCTCCGCTGGTGAACGCCCAGGTCGGTGCGTTCTTCCTGCGGCCGGTCATCGACGGTTCCGGGCCGGCGGAATGGCGGCTTGCCGGCTCGTACGGGCTGGTCGGTGGCCCCCAGGTCACCTTCCAGCCCGGTGAGGGCCTGGTGGGGCAGGCGGGCGCGGACAAGCAGGTGATCCTGCTCACCTCGGTCCCGGCGGGCTACCTGCCGATC
>JBHEMV010000166.1:0-854 GCA_046262375.1 Pyrinomonadaceae bacterium | reverse complement strand
GCTTTAAAACCAGCGACGATAATTCCGCTTCATCCAAAAAGGAACCCGCCGCTGCGGAGGAGTCCACTCCGAAAACAGCCACTGGGTCCAAGGCCCCCGGCGGTGCTCCCAGCGCTCCCTCCGCCGCGGCCATTGCTACCGCGGACGGAGAAAAATCAGGCGTGCGCGTAGAGATAACCGAGCTTAAACGATCAAGCGACAATACGGTTACTTTGAAGTTTGCCATGGTTAATGATTCAGATAAGTCACTGGGGTTCGGTTACGACTATGGCGACAAGGATAACTCAATCAAAGATTTCTCAAGTATCGGTGGCGTACCCATTAGTCGCTAGCCCAGGATCGCCCCAACGCTGGAGGTTCTCTCAAATGGAACATCGCAAGCTTGCTTCGATGGCTCGTATTTTTGTCGTGCCCATTGTGCTCCTGGGCCTGGCGGCGCTGGCGCTCTCCCAGGATGCCGCGCAGGCGCCGGATCCCTCTAAAAACAAAATTCTCAATCTCGTTTTTCGCGTCGATGATCTGGGCGGCAAGGTTCAGGATCTGGGCGGCAAGGTTCACGATCTACAGGTGAAGGAGACGGGGGAAGAGATTCGTATTGAATTGGCGGCGGATGTGCTCTTCGATTTTGATAAGGCCGACCTGCGTGCTGCGGCTCAACAAACATTGCACCAGGCCGCGGGCATCATCCAGGAAAAAGCAAGGGGTGCGGTGCGGATTGAGGGCCACACGGATTCCAAAGGTAATGATGCCTACAATCAAAAGCTTTCCGAGCGAAGAGCTGCATCGGTGAAAACGTGGTTCACGGTTAAAGAAGGGTTGGGTAAAGTTCAGTTCTCAACTCAGGGGTTCGGAGC
>JBHEMV010000165.1:0-862 GCA_046262375.1 Pyrinomonadaceae bacterium | reverse complement strand
AAGCGTTTCGGTCAGGTTCTGGCTAACGACAATGTGAACCTAGTTGTCCGGCCGGGGACTATCCATGCCATCGTGGGCGAGAATGGCGCGGGCAAGTCGACGTCGATGCGCATAGCTTACGGATTTTATAAGGCTGACAGTGGCGAGATTCTCGTTGATGGTCACGTGAGGGACATTTCAACTCCGCACGATGCGATTGCCCTGGGGGTCGGCATGGTCCATCAGCATTTCATGCTGGTTGGGACGATGACCGTTGCCGAGAACATCGTACTGGGCGCCGAGCCAGGCAACGAATTGGCTCTCGATCTGCGCAAGGCGTCAAACGATATTCAAAAGCTTTCGGAAGAATTCAAGCTTGCCGTCAATCCAAATGCAGTGGTTGAACATCTCTCCGTAGGCCAACAACAGCGAGTTGAGCTGCTAAAGGCCCTGTACCGGCATGCACGGCTCCTCATCCTCGACGAACCAACTGCAGTTTTGACGCCGCAGGAAGTGGACGAGTTTTTCGCTATTCTTCGCCGCATGCGAGAACAGGGTAAAACGGTAGTTATCATCACCCACAAACTCTCAGAAGTTCTCGCAATATCTGACGAAGTCACCGTAATGCGCGATGGCCGGGTGGTGGGGCAGTTACAAACTAAGCAAACGAACGCCGCCGAATTGGCGCGCCTTATGGTCGGCCGTGAAGTGCTACTGCGTGTTGAGAAGCCTGAAGCTAAGGTAGGCGCAGCGCAACTAAGCGTTAAGAATCTTTCCGTGCGGGCCGCGGATGGTACCAGGCGCCTTGACAACGTTTCGTTTGAAGTACGCCAGGGCGAGATCCTTGGCATTGCCGGCGTTGAGGGCAACGGCCAGACCGAAT
>JBHEMV010000164.1:403-865 GCA_046262375.1 Pyrinomonadaceae bacterium | reverse complement strand
GAGCAACAACGACCCTTCATGCGATCCCCAGGTAGCCGCAAGTCTATAGTGAAGGGGCAGCCGTGAATTTGAATTAGTCGCGACGTTTAGCACAGAGAAGTCGTTGGTAATAAATGAGTAGCCGAGGCAGCAAAACGCAATGGCGACAAAGATAAACTGTGCTTGCCCGGCAGGGGCAGCGAGTGCAATCCACGGTCGATTACCACGAGCCGCGCCAACAAGTGGAAGCGTAGCTTGAGTCAGCGCCAGCAGGAGCGCGAGGATTAAGGCAAATTGTCCAATCTCGGGGATCATCTGGTACTAGGTTGCTCGGTCGCGGCTTCGCCGCTTGATGTGCGGAAGGTCTCTGACCTTCCGGAAAATATGCGACAGTGCACGGGCTGCGCCCGGTTTGGGCTTTTCAACAATTGTGCCCGCCCAGCTTCGAATCTAAACCGCCCCAGGGCGGAGCCCCTCTGAATT
>JBHEMV010000164.1:0-360 GCA_046262375.1 Pyrinomonadaceae bacterium | reverse complement strand
GTCGGAGACCTTCCGCACATCAGACGGCGAAGCCGAAGCGTGATGCGACCGACCGGTTACTCGCAAGTCTAACGCCTTTGACCTGACCCTTTCATTTATCAACCAGGGTCTTCGCAGCTTTTGCTTCGTCGAGAGCCTTACCGGCTTCCGGAGGCATGTAGTTCTCGTCGTGTTTCGCGAGTACTTGATCCGCATAAAAAACGCCATCGGACCCGACGCGACCCTGTGCGACACAACCTTTGCCTTCTTTGAAGAGGTCAGGAAGGATACCTTTATAAACAACCGGAATACGCTGAGCTGTATCTGTCACACTAAACCGCGCCGTTAATCCGTCATTGTCCCGCTTGAGCGTCCCTTCCT
>JBHEMV010000163.1:0-872 GCA_046262375.1 Pyrinomonadaceae bacterium | reverse complement strand
CGGCTTAAGGATGAAGGCCGCATCGAAGTCTTGCGCGAGAATCGCGATCATTACCACGTCTTCGCCTTTATAGATGGTGTGAGACCGGATGAGACGCTGATCCGCGCGTCGTTGGGCACAACAACCGCCTCGAAAGCTGCCAAAGATTCGCAGCCTGCTGAACGCGTCTCAAATAACGGGAAAAAGAAAAGCAGCATAAAGCACATCGCAAGCAAGAGACAGAGATCTAAGAGCAAGAGGCGCTGAAGAAACTGACTCCTTCGCTCGCAATTGCCGTTCGTTCACCCTCCAAAAAATCTGTCAGATTAGAGACTAACAAGAGCGGGGGCATGCCCCCTTCCTAACCCTGAGCTCACCTGGTTGATTGGCCTACCTTATTAATTGCTTCTTTAATTTGAAAGGCTCTCAAGACATACAAAAAAACGCTCAGTCAAGAAGTCTCTCAGGTTAGGAAGGGGGCATGCCCCCGCTGCTGCATTTGGGACAGTGTTCTTAGCTACAAGCTTCGCTGTAGTGAGCAATCAAAAAACTCAGAGTGGCTTCATCTTAGTGTTTGCGCTTTCTGCCTTCGGCATTCAGACTTGAAAGAACGACAACGCCGGAGTATAGAGATGGCGCTGAGATGTGTTCTGACTCCCGCTCTTTCTTTTCCTAAATTGCAAATCTGTGTAATCTGTGTAATCTGCGGACAAGATATCTATGAACACTGAACCAAATAAAGTTATCTATTCGATGGTCGGCGTTAGTAAGTACTATGACAAGAAACCCGTCCTGAAAGACATTTATCTTTCCTATTTCTACGGCGCGAAGATTGGCGTGATTGGCTTGAATGGATCCGGCAAATCATCCCTGCTACGGATACTGGCGAGGGT
>JBHEMV010000162.1:0-880 GCA_046262375.1 Pyrinomonadaceae bacterium | reverse complement strand
CGCTGACAGTGTCCGATAAACTTCAGTTTGTCGCAGCGCAACGACAAGCTTATTAAGCTTATCGGACATCAAACTGACCCACTACCCGACGGTAAGCAGAAGTCCTGGAGTTCAACCTTTAGGCTGCTGATTCTAAGAGAGCGGCTGAAGTTTGCTCTCTAAATTACGGGCGCCACAGGTTTACTTCGGAATCGTCATCGAGTGCTTCAAGTAGTTCGGTAATGGTTTTGTTAAGCCTAGGATGAACAAGCTGAGGAGCAAGTTCGGCTAGTGGCACGAGGACAAACCGGCGGAGATGCAGACGTGGATGAGGAAGCGTCAGCAACTTAGTGTCGCGGGTCTCGTCTCGATAAAGTAGAAGATCGAGATCGATTGTGCGAGGGCCCTTGGCCACCTCGCGCATCCGTCCGAGTGATTGTTCCACTCGCATTAAGCTCGCTATGACTTCTTGCGGCGGCGGAAGGTTGTTGCCGCGCACCTCTGCCACCATATTTAGAAAAGCTGGTTGCGCGAAAGTCTCCACCGGCTCGGTCTCATAAATTTGCGAAAATCGAATTACTTCCAGTTCCGCGTCAAGCAGACCTCGGAGTCCCAGCAGGAGGTTACCAGCACGGTCGCCGAGATTTGAGCCAAGGCCGACGTATGCGTTTGCGTGTGGCTCGTTGTGAGACATGGCGGACAGCGGCAATCAGAGATCAGAAGTCAGAAGCCAGAAGTCAGAAGCCAGAAGGCAGAAGGCAGAGGTCAGAAGGCAGAGATCAGAAGTCAGCAATGGCAATCTAATTCTGGTTCTTCTTTGTAGCTGCCTTTTCATTTTATACTCAGATGCGCGTTTTGTATGTACCGCTGACTTTCTGACGGTGGACTTCTACTTCTGACT
>JBHEMV010000161.1:614-882 GCA_046262375.1 Pyrinomonadaceae bacterium | reverse complement strand
GCCTGAAGCGCAACCGAGTCGTATGCTTGCGTCAGGGGGTAGAGCAATTCGTGCAAAGCTATCGGCTTCTCTTCCGCCAGCCGCTTCGCGAAATCATCACGCTCAACAATTTGTTTTACCGTAACGTGCGCGGCCAGCCGGATGAAACCATCCGAACCAAGCTTGTCCATCCACTCAGAATTGAACCGCATCTCGGTCTTCGCAGGATCAAGGAGCTTGGAGATCTGCTGCTTATAGGTTTCAGCGTTGGCGTTGATTTCGTCACGCG
>JBHEMV010000161.1:0-426 GCA_046262375.1 Pyrinomonadaceae bacterium | reverse complement strand
CTTGCCCGTCTTTGCGGATCGCTCGAGCTTCGCCCGCAATTCCTCCGCACGGATAATCTCCGTAGTTCCTTTGCGGAGGTAGTCGAGCTGTTCGTCAATCGTCATTGGGGCCATCGTAAATCGTGAATCGTGAATCGTAAATAGAATAAAGAACACGATCGGTTCCCAAAGCCTGCCTACCTGCGCACCACGCGCCTGCCAACAATTTCATAGATTCCACTGGTAACGATAGCGAGGGCTTCCGCGTATAGCTTGTGCTCTTCTTCCAGGATGCGCGCGGACAGCTTGGCTTCGGTATCGTCATCAAGCACGGGAACAATTCGTTGCGCGATGATCGGACCGCCATCGAGCGTCTGATCGACGAAGTGCACGGTGCACCCGCTGAATTTAACACCATGTTCCAAAGCTTGCTTCTGCGCGTTGAGG
>JBHEMV010000160.1:550-885 GCA_046262375.1 Pyrinomonadaceae bacterium | reverse complement strand
TCTCCGGGCCGCGCGCGATCAGATAGCGCGCGCTTCGAACCTGGATCGTCCTCGAATGATCGTGTTTCTCACCGACGGTCTACCAACGGTGGGGCAAACAAACATAGAAAATATTCTGCTGAATCTGAAAAACACGGCCGAAGCTCGTATCTTTCCTTTTGGTGTCGGCTACGATGTGAATACGTCCCTGCTCGACCGCCTGGCATCTTCTTCAGGCGGCGTTGCGGATTACGTCGAACCAAAGGAAGACCTGGAAGTAAAAGTGTCCAACTTCTTTGCCAAAATAAATTATCCAGTTCTAACCGAACTTCAGCTCGACATGGCGGGAGTTGAAA
>JBHEMV010000160.1:0-540 GCA_046262375.1 Pyrinomonadaceae bacterium | reverse complement strand
CCCTCGCAGTTTGCCTGACGTCTTCAGAGGCTCGCAGGTTACTTTGATCGGCCGGTACAGAAATCCCATTGACATGGACCACGTGCGTTTGAAACTGAACGGTAGAAGCGGCGGGGCGAACAGGACATTCTTTTACAACAATCTCCACTTCCCAATAAAGGAAGGCTCTAACGACTTTCTGCCGCGCTTGTGGGCAACTCGTCGTGTGGGCTGGCTCATGGAGCAAGTTCGTGCAAACGGTGAACAGCGCGAATTGCGGGACGAGATTGTGGACCTTGGAACGCGTTATGGCATCGTGACTCCTTACACTTCCTATCTGGCGCTGGAGCCAGGCGCTTCTCCGCAAACAGTAACCAGCTTGCCAATGAGGAATAGAGGTTTTATCGGCGGCAAGGGGCGGTTAGACGCCGGATTGCCATCAGCTCCCAAGGCGGCAGACGCGAACGCTACGACTGGTGCAACTGCCGTGCAACAGAGCAAACGAGCACGCGAACAGCAGGAAATCTTAAAAATAGAAAAGGATAACCCCTCTTCTGGAAT
>JBHEMV010000159.1:635-884 GCA_046262375.1 Pyrinomonadaceae bacterium | reverse complement strand
CTCTGGAAGCATCGTATCCACAGATTACGCAGATTACACAGATTAGAAGAGAACATAGCGCTGACACGGTGAATCACTGCGATATACAGCAGCCGCATTTGTTCTTTATTAAATCGGCGTAATCTGCGAAATCTGCGGATACTCTTCCGTAGCCTTCTCAGTCGAAGAGAATCTTTTGATTTCTGGGGTGGCGCTCCACAACACATGGCACCTCCGAAACACGAACAATACTTTTAAAGAGAAAAGGGA
>JBHEMV010000159.1:0-385 GCA_046262375.1 Pyrinomonadaceae bacterium | reverse complement strand
CGATGAGCGGCCGTGTGGCAGCGCTCGATGCCGTGCAGGAAGGACAACGACTGACGGTATACATTGGAGCGGCGAGCGGCGGAGTCTGGAAATCCGTCAACGGCGGCGCAACCTTCAAGCCAGTCTTTGATAAACAGCCGGTGCAGTCAATCGGAGCCGTAACAATCGATCCGAAGAATCCAAAAACAATCTGGGTGGGAACTGGCGAATCCTGGACGCGCAATAGCGTCTCTGTCGGCGACGGAGTTTACAAATCCGTCGATGGTGGTGACAACTGGACGAACCTCGGCCTGAAGGACTCCGAACGAATCGCGAAAATTCTGGTGGATCCAACCAGCACAAATACCGTTTATGTTTGCTCGCCGGGCAAGTTGTGGAGCGACAG
>JBHEMV010000158.1:0-898 GCA_046262375.1 Pyrinomonadaceae bacterium | reverse complement strand
GGTGTGGGCAACGACGGTAGGCGGGCGGCAACTTCACTTTCACCTGGCAGGCATTAACAATCAAAACTTCATCATGCGCGATGAAGAAACGGGCTCCTGGTGGCAACAGGTTACCGGTGAAGCTATCCAGGGACCACTCAAAGGCCAACGTCTTCGTCCCGTTTTTCATGAGGAATTGACTTTCGGATTGTGGAAGCATGAAAGGCCGCAAGGCCGAATACTGCGCCCTGATGATGAGATTGCGCGTGCAGGGAAGTATGCCAAAGCTAATTGGGAAGAGAGAATGGCAAACGTTCCTGTCACAACGTCGGTTCCTTTCGATAAATCTCTCGAACCGCGGGCTCTGGTGATCGGTCTAACTCTTAATGGATCCTCAAAGGCTTATCCCTTTGACGCGTTAGTGAAACAAAGTCCCATACTTGACGACGTGGGCGGAGTTCCAATCTTCATCGTGCTCGGCGAGGACAAGAGATCAGTTCGCGTCTTCGAAAGATTGGTTGATGGACGCAAGTTAGAATTCTTCCTTAGACCGAATGCCAAACTAAACACAGCCCAAGTGGCGCTGGTTGATGCCGAAACCGGCAGCGAATGGGACTTTACTGGTAAAGCCGTCAGCGGGCCGCTCAGTGGCCGGCAATTGAAAAAAGTCGCCGTTCTGAACGACTACTGGTTCGATTGGAAAAGCTATAATCCGAATACGAGTGTTTATGAACTTGGTACCCGCTAGAAATATGGGTCATCTCACCGCACGACTGGCTGCGATGATTTCTTTATTCGTCTCAGCTTCAGCCGTGGCGCAGCAGCCGCACACCCTTAGTGGTGACATACGCCTCCATAAAAGCTTTCAGTCAAAAATTCTTAACAACGATCGCGCGGTGCTCGTCTATTTGCCGCCCGG
>JBHEMV010000157.1:587-933 GCA_046262375.1 Pyrinomonadaceae bacterium | reverse complement strand
ACTGTGACACGCATTTGATTTGTACTTTGATCTTGAGCTCTGATCTTAGACCTTCGATCTGAGAACGCGCAAATCCCGTTGGCGCGTTCTGGTTTATGCCCAGATCTCATTAGCACCTGGCTTTCAGCCAGGTGACAAGAGTATCCACTCCAACACTCGGAAACCGTTTAAACGGTTTCCTGGTTTTTTGGGGTTGCTATTCACCTGGCTGAAGCCAGGTGCTAATGAGATCCAATGCAGATCAACTTAAGCGCGATACCATCGGTGGGCACTGAATCTACTACCAGCCACGGGCGTAAGTTGAGAGGTCAGGCCGAGCTAGGCTATAGTTCTGAGGAAAGCGGAG
>JBHEMV010000157.1:0-369 GCA_046262375.1 Pyrinomonadaceae bacterium | reverse complement strand
ACATCGCCGCGCGACTTGGGAGTTCGGTTCTCGCCAATGCGATCTTCTCCGGCGTGATGTTGAGTTTGATGGGACTCCTCGTCTTGCTTGTGCTGCCGGGACTTCGCGCGGGGAGCCGCCAAGCTCGTCGTGTAGCCACAGGGATCGGGATCTTCGTTGGTGTGTTAGGAGCTGTAGGCTATCTGTGGGTTCCGACGAGACCCAGCGTTCTGATCTTCCTGTTTTTTGGTGTGCTGTTGGTCGCTCCGCTTCTGATCTGGAGACGCGAGTTCTCCAACCCGTAAAGCGCGCGTTATCCCATCAAAATCAACGCGTGTCGCCGCCAATTAGCAACTGACAAGCGTCTAAGACTTGAGACCTAGCGAAATC
>JBHEMV010000156.1:0-962 GCA_046262375.1 Pyrinomonadaceae bacterium | reverse complement strand
CTCGAGCGGGGGCAAGCCACCCTTCCTAACCTGCAAATTGGCAGAGCTTGAGCCGTCCTTTGGGATCGCTGAGTTTTCACACACTCTTGGTAGCGGGTGGGTCGACTAAAAACTCCACGTCAACATCGCTCCGTAAACCCGCGCTCGTGGGTGATAAAGTGGAGCGACCTGAGGAAATAATTTGGAAGACATCAGGTCCTTACTGTTGTGTTTTTCATTCAAAGCGTCCAGCGCGGGATTGTGGTGCTTGCCGTATACATAACGACCTATGCCGTAGCCTATTGCACTGCCTACCAGGACGTCAGAAAGAAAATGGTTCCGACCGGTGTAACGTGACAGGCTCACTGCTGTGGCGAGGCCGTACGCACCAACCCGGACTAGCGGACGTTGCTGTCCATATTCCTGAGCGATCACAGTGGCTACTGACCATGCGTTGACCGCATGACCGGAGGGAAACGATCTACCCCCTTCGAAGAACTCTCCGCTTGAGTTATCCACGGACGGCCGCTGCCGTTGTGAAACTGCCTTCAACGCTTGTACAACAATGGTGCTATTAATCAACGCCTCACCTGCAAGCACGCCTGTCTCGCGCGCCCGCGCGTCGTTTCTGGTCCGGCCTACTAAATAAAAACCCGCTGCGATTCCTCCAGTAGTGTAGAGAGAGCCAAGCCGACTAATTTTTTTGCTGATGCGCAGCCGCCGAAGATTATCGCCGCCTTCAACCAACTCCCCTGACGTGTGTCTGTCTGTTGCAAACAATGCCGCTGCGGAGAGCGTCAGCGGGAATGCCCACTTCGCGTCACCCCGATTCAAGTGAAACGGCGAGGTCCAAATTTCACGCTGGTCTCGCAGGATATTAGCGAAGAAGTTCTTTTCCGGATTCGGTATCGCTGTGGGTCCCGATTGCGAGGATGGCTGCGAGGGAACTTTTGCCGGAGCGGTTTGTGCCAGGCAGCTACTTG
>JBHEMV010000155.1:0-964 GCA_046262375.1 Pyrinomonadaceae bacterium | reverse complement strand
GAGTCCACCTATGTCATCTCCAGCCCAGAACGCTTTAGGCTCAGTAGTCTCATTATGGCGCTACCCCGTCAAGTCCATGATGGGCGAGGAACTAAATGCCACAGACGTGACCGACCGCGGGCTACTAGGTGATCGCGCTTACGCCATCATTGATTCGTCCGACGGGAAGGTTGCAAGCGCGAAGAACCCGCGAAAGTGGGGGAATCTCTTCAGCTTCCGGGCTGCTTTCGTCGAGCCTCCGCGCCACGGCGAAAAACTTCCCGCCGTGCGAGTCACTCTCCCCGACGGAACAATTGTCACGAGTGAGCAAAATGGAGTCAACGAACTTCTCTCGAATGCGCTAGGGCGTGAAGTAACACTTGAGAGGAGAGAGCCGGGCCGAGAAGAGATAGTCGAGACCACATACCCGAACCCCTGGATGAAGAATCCTAGCCTTGAAGAATATTGGCCTGACATGGAAGGTCTCAACCACAGAGATGCAGTAACTGACGAAAAGATGCCCGAGGGAACTTTCTTCGACTGCGCAGTCATTCATCTGTTGACGACTGCCACGATTGACCATCTCCGAGAACTCTACCCCCAAAGCCGCTTTGAGATGCGGCGATTCCGCCCGAACATTGTGGTTGAAACCCCTCCCGGCAGGAAGGGATTTGTTGAGAACGATTGGGTGGGCCAGACGGTCGCAATCGGAGACGCGGGCCGCATCCGAATTAGCGGCCCCTGCCCGAGGTGCGTGATGACGACCCTCGCGCAAGGCGCCCTACACAATCAGACGCACGTCGGGCTCTACGGGAGTGTGGTGCAAGGGGGCGCAATCCGCCGCGGCGATGCAATAAGAATTGAGTGAGGAAATAGAGGCTAACTTATTCCCGCCGGATGTTGCCTAACAACGGCATGCACCCGACGCCCCTCCACGAAGTCTCTCATGGAAGTTGAATGCGGGCGCGGGTGATGCCCGGCGTTA
>JBHEMV010000154.1:0-965 GCA_046262375.1 Pyrinomonadaceae bacterium | reverse complement strand
AGCCAGAATCTGCCGGCAGATCATCCGCCAATTGAATCCGGCGGCACAGGTAACACACAAAGTCCACAGCAGGTCTTCGCTCAAGTGCAGGCCGCAATGGCCAAAGCGCGTAACGAACCGAACAACTTCGATGCCCAGGTCACGGCTGCCAAACTCGAGTACCAGGTGCAACGCTATGATCAGGCTGTGGAGTTTCTGCTAAAGGCTAATCAACTCAAGCCCGATAACTTTGAAGTAGTAATGATGTTGGGTGAGGCCAATATTGAGGGCAAGCACTACGATGTGGCGGCAAAATGGTACAAAGCAGCTCTAACTAAAAAGCCTAATGATGTGAGCGCGTTAGCCAGTCTTGCTTTTACTTACCTTCAGAAAGGTGATGCCAGGGAAGCTGAAAAAGCGATTGGTAATTTGGAGAAGGCGGATCCGGGCAATCAGGATTTGCCTCAGTTTCGCGACAAACTGGCTAGTCTGAAGTAAGCGGCGTAGATGCCAGATGCGATGCCAGATGCGATGCTAGATGCTGGATGCTAGATGCTGGATGCTAGATGCTAGATGCTAGATACTATGTTAGCCGCTAGATGTTAGATGTTAGATGTTAACAGGGAGTAGGGATTCTGGCAGCTGGAGTCCAGTATCTAGCATCCAGCATCTGCCTTTAATCCTGCATCCAGCATCTGCCTTTAATCCTGCATCCAGCATGTGGCCTCTGCCTGCATCTAGCATCTAGCATCTAGCATCTAGCATCTAGCATCTAGCATCTAGCATCTAGCATCTGCCTTAAGGCGAGATCGACATTCGTACTACATCCGCTAATTGAATCCTCTGGACCTTTCCGTCTTTACCAACCACGACAACCTGTCCATTCTCTACCGTGACGCGGCGCACGCTTGTCATGTAGCGGTCAACAAGAGTTCCGTCGATGGTTTCAACTACCAGCCGGGGACCGCTATCCTGCGGCTCTTGCT
>JBHEMV010000153.1:0-981 GCA_046262375.1 Pyrinomonadaceae bacterium | reverse complement strand
GCTGGACGCCTTGCGTTTAAGGAGAAGCCAACCGGAAGGAAGCACGGCGGCAGCAAGAACGATCTTAACAATATCGCCGATCAGAAATGGGCGTACGCCGGCGTGAAACGCTACGGCCGGTCCCATAAACTGTGAAAGCCATGCCCAACCGGCGAGAATGATAATCGCTGAACCAACAGCCATCGCTACTATTGCTGCCGGGAAGCGTTTGTCCCAACCGTTTTCTGCGAAGGCCCCGGTGACGAATGCCGCTGCCGGAAACGCAAGGAGATAGCCGCCCGTTGGTCCAAGGATGTGTGAGATCCCGCCATGTCCGGCATAAAAGAAGGGAAGTCCACTTCCCCCTTCTATGAGATAGACGATCATCGCCATGGCTCCCAGACGTGATCCCAGCAACGCGCCAGTGAGCAACACTGCAAACGTCTGGGCCGTAATTGGCACAGGACCGATTGGAATTACGATTTGAGCCGCTAAAGCAGTCAGCAAACTAAAGGCAACAGCGAGCGAAACAGACCGGGTCCAGTCCATTGGGGCCAACGCTGCGCCAATAAGCGTATCGGCCTCGGTGTAAGAATGGGCGTAAGAATTCATGGGTTGAGTTTAGAGTCCCGACTTAAGAGTTTCAAGTCTTCATCAGCTGAAATGCTGGCGTTTTCCGCGACCAGCGTGCCAATACGCATGCCATGAAAGGAGCGCCAAACAAAGAATACTGAGACCAGAAAAAATCCCAATGCCAGTACTTGGGTCAATGTCGTATCACCGTTGTTACGATGAGTTAGGCTGACCGCGAGTTCCACAGCCAGTAGTCCGAACAGCGTCGTAAACTTGATCACCGGATTTAGCGCCACAGACGATGTGTCCTTAAATGGATCCCCAACTGTGTCGCCGACCACAGTCGCATCGTGGAGCGCCGTGCCCTTTTGTTTTAGATCAACTTCAACCACCTTCTTTGCGTTGTCCCAGGCACCACCCGCATTGGCC
>JBHEMV010000152.1:0-982 GCA_046262375.1 Pyrinomonadaceae bacterium | reverse complement strand
ACGAGGTTTGGCTCTCGCGATTTAAACCGATGCATCTTGCCTGGGCGCTTGAGCAAGGTTAGGTACCTTTCTTTTTATCTTCTGAATTAGATACCGGACTCGTCCCCTCTCATGTTACTCCGTTTAGATAGCGGACTTGTCCGCCTTCAGGTTACTTCCATTAGCGCGCGGACGTGTCGCCTCAATTTACTCCGTTTAGAGAGCGGACTTGTCCGCCTTCGTTCCGCCGACAACCCGATAGTTGACGCTTTCGAGCGCAGGCGCACAAGTGCGCTTTCTAAACGGTCGCGAATCTTCTCCTTGGCGCCTACAGAATTCTGTAAGCGACAGCGGTTCTTGCCGGAAGAATTAGCGTTGCCTGGCCATTCACCACGCGCGCGTCCACACCTTTTCCCATCAAGAACGTGAGACGAGCACCGTCTTTCAGTCCAAGGGAACTAGCCGTCAGCGTGACATTCTTCTCCTGACTGTGACGATTAATCGCCACGATCACAGTTTCCGTTTGATCCTGTCGCGCAAATACGTAGGCATCGTCGTCGTAGAAAAGATCGATCAAGCGCCCGTGTCTGATGGATGAGTGTTCGGCTCGCAGTCGAATCCACGAACGTGTCCATTCATACATCTGTTGCTCTTTTGCGGTCCGTCCGGTGGACTGGAGAGCGCTGCGAGAGTCGCGAACTGAGCCGGAAGCAAAACCTCCGGGGAAATCGTGACGATTCTCAGGATCCTCCTTCCCTTCCATCGCGATCTCTTCGCCGTAGTAGAGCTGCGGGATACCGCGTACGCTCAATGTGAACGCAGTGTGCATCATCGCGCCTTCCAAAGTGGCGCCCTCGAGCGACATGAAACGAACCGTATCGTGATTGTTTGCGAGTGTCGTTATTTTGTGGGGAGCAGGATAGAGCGCATCATATTTCAACTGATCGCGAAGAGCCCGCATTGGTAGTTTGTTTGTGAAGGCCAGCAGCGATGTGTTCCACAG
>JBHEMV010000151.1:0-1061 GCA_046262375.1 Pyrinomonadaceae bacterium | reverse complement strand
GCTCAGGCCATGGACCATCTTGTCGCGTCCTCCAACCACAATGCGGTTTGCGGTTACTGCGGCGGACGAGTAAAAGGGAAACTTACGTTCCGGGTGCTGGTAGCGCCAGTCCACGCGGCGTTCGGCGAGGTTGACCATCAAGACTTCATTGTCGAAAGTTCCGTAGACTGCAGCAGTGCCGTTCAGTGCCGGTGATGCTCCGGTGTATGCGTCGGAAGACACGGTGAACATTTCTTTGCCGTCAGAAATCCGTATGGCCCGAAAGAGTTCGTCGCAGCCTGCGATAAAGGCCAGACCGCCGGCGATGCTGGGAGTGGAATGCACCGGCCCGTTAGTCTTGACCTTCCACAGTACTGAGCCTGTACGTGTTGCCAGGCAATAGAGATGCTGGTCGTAGGAACCGATGAGCAAGCGGTCACCAACAACGACCGGTGACGACTTGATTTCACTGCCGGCCTTGAAGGCCCAGCGTTTTTTCCCATCAGCAGCATTGACGGCATTCAGCCAGCCTGACAGATCGCCAATATAAACCACACCGCCGCCATAAGCTGGAGAGGATTCGCCAATCGGCGATCCGGTTTGGAATTTCCAATAGACCGCGCCGTTATCCAGATTCAGCGCCGTCAGCTCACCTTTCTGAGAACCAACGAAAACAGTACGGCCTACGATCGCAGCGGATGATTCAATCGATCCGCCTGCCTCATAAGTCCATAACGGTTTCAGGGTCTGCGGCACGTTGGATTGGGAGACGCCGGTCAAACGGTGATTGCCGCGAAACTGCGACCAGTTATCGGCAGGGGTGTCCTGCGCGACCGCAGAAGGCAGAAGGCAGAAGGCAGAAAGCAGAAGGCAGAAGGCAGAAAGCAGAAGGCAGAAGGCAGTAGGCAGTAGGCAGTAGGCAGAAGAGAGAGGGCATTTAATTTTCCATTTATCATTGCTCATTTGTCATTTTCCATTTGTGTCGCTGACCTGTGTTTTACCGATTGCCTTCTGCTTACTGCCTACCGCCTACTGCCTTCTGCCTTTCAGAACGCCCACTTGTAAACCTCCATCGCACCTTT
>JBHEMV010000150.1:718-1075 GCA_046262375.1 Pyrinomonadaceae bacterium | reverse complement strand
AACAGAACGCGGGTTACCAGCAGGGTCTAAACACTGGCGCGAGCGACGGACAAGGTAACAAGGGCTACAGTCCGCAGCGATCACGCTACTACAAGAACGCGTCGACGCAGGACTATCGTGATGGGTTTGTCCGCGGTTACGACGAGGGCTATCGACAGTACTCCGGGAACCGTCGTAATAGAAGAGGCAATTCGGTTACTACAATTTTGGAGCAGATCCTTGGTCGACCTTAGGTAAGAAGTCAGAGATCAGAGATCAGAGGTCAGAGGTCAGCCGGTGCGGTAGACCAACCCTCATCCAATCAAGTAACGATGCCGCGATGAAAGTCGCGGCATCTTCTTTTTTGCAGAAGAAGAG
>JBHEMV010000150.1:0-603 GCA_046262375.1 Pyrinomonadaceae bacterium | reverse complement strand
ATCAATATGCCCGCGACAATGCCAAGCACGGCTAAGCCAGTGGTGACCATTGGAGAGAGTTTCATGTCAAGAAACGGCAAGAGTCCGGTGAGAATCAACCAAAGGCCAAGTAAAATCATTCCCAGATTCCTGTTAGCAAAACCATTTGTTAGTGCCATTCGTTCTCCTTTTTTAGATGTGACTAATGATCAATGGCTCAATTCTTTTTCAAGTGCGAAGTCCAGTTGAGCACAGTCGGCTTTAGCCCTGTCTGAGCGAATCATTAGATCGAAAGGCCGTTGAAACGGCCTCACAGAATATTTCGTCACTTGAACCAGCCGTAAAACGGCTGGCCTAATAGCCCTTCGGGCTGACCGCATGAATGCGGCATGGCGAAACAGGCGGCACAGCCGAATTTGCCATTCATTCTCGCCAGTCTCCACCGGCACTTCAAGATTTACAACTCACTGCGACCAGGGGGTGGGCTGGCGCACCCAGCGGTGCTGCTGGAGTTGTTCGTATAATTCCTCAGGCAACGGACCCGCATCGCTGGCGGCGACGTTTGATTCAACGTGAGACAGCTTGCGCATCCCTGGAATGATTGTGCTGACTGTGGGATTGTTA
>JBHEMV010000149.1:0-1125 GCA_046262375.1 Pyrinomonadaceae bacterium | reverse complement strand
CCGTTCATCGTCCTGCCCAGCTCTTCCTCTTTGCCGTCGCGGCGGCGGTTAGGACCGAACGAATAGATCACCACTTGCCACTCGGTGTTGCCGAGTCGCTCGACGGACAACCAGTAAGGTGAGCCCCACGGGTCAATGGCGTACTTGTGTCGCACCGCGATGTTCTGAGCGGCCGAGCCCTGGCAAACGTCTGCCTCGAACTCGCTGATGCGCTCGCCATCCAGATAACCCTCGTTGATAGCCGTCCAAATCCTTTTGTGAACGGAATCTCTCCGCCGTACCTTTCTCGTCCCCGCCTCCCTCTTCATGATGTCGTCGAGCAGGCTCTGAACTTCCGCCCGCGCGCACGGCAGCCGCGCCGCATCTCGACCGCGCTCGAGCGCGCCGACCACTCCAATCATGGCGAAGCCGAAGACGACGGTCAGAGAGAGACTGATCCACAAGATCTTCGGCGACGGACTTACGGAAGCGAAAACAGCGCCCCCGCGAACAACTCGACCCACTCGCCGGTGAGCGTTAGCGGATACCACATCAGGATCGCGATGGCGGCGATAAACCACGGGATGAGTGGCATTGGCGGGGCGCTGGCTCCGACAAATGTCAGGAACCGATGCGATTGGCGAACGTAGCGCCACACGAGCGGCAATAACACTCCATAACCCGCCAGCGCGATAATGAGAATCCACTTGGGTTTAAGGAACGAGCCGGGCAGATTATGGAGGTTCAGTTCCTGCTGAAAATTGTTCGCCAGGAAATATTCCGGCGAGTAGAATCCGAGGAGACGCTGTCCCCAGCTGAATTCTTCGCCTGCGACAAAAATACAAAAAAGCGCGACGAGCCCGTCGACACCACAAGGCTGTTGGTTTTCAAAAATCTGTTCGCGCTTCCCCTTCACGGCGGGCGAGGGCGCCCGCGCTCCCAGTAAGTCACTCGGAAGATTCCAAACCGCTCACCGCTCAGTGCTCATCGCTCAGTGCAGGCATCTACTCCGATTTTTTGTAGTGTGTTTACGACATCGAAAGATACGACGTCAGGCGCGTAGTTTGACATAGACGCATCGACGTCCCTGGCGCGGACTGCCTTTCCCTGATCATCGATTAACTTGCGGAGCTGGTCTTCATCAGT
>JBHEMV010000148.1:818-1127 GCA_046262375.1 Pyrinomonadaceae bacterium | reverse complement strand
ATCTTAGAGTCCTGATCTGAGTTAGCGGGGTCCGCCGTAAAACCGTTGCTCATATCTACGCCGAGCCGCTTCGCGAGAATCTGCGCCGCCGAGCCGAAAGGGGCGTGATCGGCAATAAATAGAAGCCCGCCTCCACTACTTATCCACGCACGAACGGCGTCACACTCCTCTGCTGAAAAGGCGGGACCATCGGCGCCCTCGTCGTCCATCTCTTCGGCGCCGAGCGCATTCGCTATCACCAGGATCTTAAAAGTCTTTAGCGAGTCCTTTGCAAAGGGTTTGCGGTTAACGGCAACATGATAACCATCA
>JBHEMV010000148.1:405-661 GCA_046262375.1 Pyrinomonadaceae bacterium | reverse complement strand
CCGCCGCACTGTGCGGTAAGGCTCCGCCTTACCGGAACACTCTTGTAATGCTTTCGAGGCTGCTCCTCGACAAAACCGACGGAGGCAGAGCCTCAAAGTTTTAAGTGTCCGATAAACTTTAGTTTGTCGAGCGCCACGACAAGCTAAAGCTTATCGGACACCAATCACACGAGGAAAAAATGATGACAACAAGCAATACAAACAAAGTCACTCCGGTAAGGCGGAGCCTTATCGCAAAGGGCGGGCGGCATAGCCG
>JBHEMV010000148.1:0-255 GCA_046262375.1 Pyrinomonadaceae bacterium | reverse complement strand
TATCGGTCATGATGTAGTAAGCGCCATCCGGGCGAAATACGCCGAACCCCGCGTTTCCCAGAACCGGCAAAAGCAAATCCCGGCGCGCACGATATTCACTTTGCAATCGACCGTAGTATTCCGCCGGCAATGAAAGCGCATAGGCTCCGGCTGCCTGCAAAGGCGCCGCAGCGCCCACCGTGAGAAAGTCGTGAACCTTTCGAATCGCACCGGTAATCTCGGGCGGTGCGATGCAGTAACCGACCCGCCATCCCG
>JBHEMV010000147.1:692-1154 GCA_046262375.1 Pyrinomonadaceae bacterium | reverse complement strand
GGCGAAGGGTCAGGTGTGAAATTACGGATGGTTTGTTCCACACCGTTATCGTAGACGGCAAGCTGCTTGGAACTGATCGGCGTAGGCGAGTTATCGGTTCGTTTTGCCACTACACTCACCAGCACGCCGCCTTCATTG
This sequence comes from Pyrinomonadaceae bacterium, assembly GCA_046262375.1. Taxonomy (GTDB): domain Bacteria; phylum Acidobacteriota; class Blastocatellia; order Pyrinomonadales; family Pyrinomonadaceae; genus PSRF01. The sequence continues at coordinate 1,016 of JBHEMV010000147.1, read as the reverse complement.
GTTGATGTCGTGCGACGACCCGCCTGAGACAGTGCGGTCCCCACAAGGCTTAAAACCAGGACAAACGCGGCGGCGCAACTTACGCGAACGCCGTAACCTTTGCCAGTTCTCGTGGTTTTTACAGCTTCCTCGAACTGCGGCTGATACATCTATTTAAGAAGACGAGGCTTCAATCACCAGTGGGGGCTTTGGGAGTGGAAGCTTTTTCGGAAGTTTTCTTTACTGGGGAGGTATCTTTGATTTTATTGTCGGATTTTTCTGGTTTCTTCTCGTTTGAGACGGAGCTGTCTTTATCAGCTTTCTCCGCGGCTTTCCTGCCATTGC
>JBHEMV010000147.1:0-682 GCA_046262375.1 Pyrinomonadaceae bacterium | reverse complement strand
AAATTCGTATATCGGCATAAAGTTGCTGCTTGGTTCCTGCTTACGGGAACTCTCAGAATTATACGGGCCACTGGGCAGCCGTGCAACGAGGCGTCTCTAAAACTACTGATGCTCAAATCAGAACCGAGAGCGGTAGCGACCGGCCCAATGCTCAACAGCCAATTAGGGATCAGGATCGATCGCGATGGCGGAAATGCTCGCTTCGAACACTGAGCCCGGATTGAAAACCGCACGCAGCGATCCCAGTGACCCGAGTCGTTGAGCACTGGGCCGGTCGCTACCGCTCCGGTTCTGATTAGGCACGCTAATCGGATGCCTTGAGCGTCGCCTGTTTCATTTTCATTCTCATTTTCATCAACCGTTGGGGCGTGGTTGTCGCGGTGTCCACTCCAAAATATGACTGATTATTTTGAAATCGAAAATCATCTGGTGTTTTGCATCTTCCGAGCCGGTTCGATATGATCCAAGCGAACTAAATCTCCATGTCAGATACCGCCACATCGCTCTCACTCGAGCGCAAGATTAAAATGCAGGAGGCACGCGAAGGTATCATTAACCGCCTCGCGTTAACGCTTCCGACGACGATCAATCTGGATCGTTTCCTCAATGTAATTGTTTCCGAACTGGGCCGGATGATGAATGTCGATCGCTGCGACGTCATTCAACTCACCTCCCCGAGCGA
>JBHEMV010000146.1:558-1155 GCA_046262375.1 Pyrinomonadaceae bacterium | reverse complement strand
GTAAATAAACAGGGCAATGTTATATCCGCACGTGCTTTGAAAGGTGATCATCTTCTGCGAGGCGCTGCGGTAACGGCAGCCAGAAAAGCGAAATTCTCACCTGAAAAGTTAGTTGGCAAACAGTCCAAAACTTCCGGAACGATTACGTTCAGCTTCAAGCTATGAATCGCCGAGTGAAACCCCAAGATGGTCAAAGCGTTGATACTGTCAAACTGAACAACAGTAATGACTAAATGTGGAAATAGGCCATGGAATAGGAAATTTATGTTTGATCACCCGATCATGCTTTTCAAATGGAAAAGGGCGGCAGCGTTATCTCTCCCGTGACTCCGCCACCGCCCATGATGGAAACGGCGGAAGCCCGTTGCGTCCATTCGTGCGCGAACAGACACCAACTGTTGGCTGTCGGGCCCGCCGTCCCCACACTCAGTAAACGATTAAGATGGAATTGATTTCAGTTTGGTAGGAGAGAGTGAAACCGCTGGCATCTTACGCCCTTTACTCTTAGGTAACAAGGCCCTTATGCCCGAAGTTTGCCACTTGGCCGCTTTCGACCGAAAGGCGATTCTAATGCTTCGAATGTTAACCACGCGATGT
>JBHEMV010000146.1:0-445 GCA_046262375.1 Pyrinomonadaceae bacterium | reverse complement strand
AACAACTACGCGAAATGCTCTCGCACCTAAGAACAAAAAGTAAGGTAAAGCCACTGAGGATCGGAAAACGCCAGCTTTAGCGGCGTCGGCAGCATCGGCCCGACAGACGTTGGCATCGTCGAACTAAACTTGGTTTGGGCGCCCTTTGATTAGCCTGTAAATACCCAGCAGCACGATTGCTCCAACCACGGAGAGCACCAGGCTCATCAAAAAGCCAGGCCGGCTCAGGTCGCTAGTGTCATTGACAGCGCGGCCATAGCCAAACAAAGCCTGACCAAGAAAACCACCGATGACGGAGCCCGCGATACCGATTAGTATCGTAATAATGGCTCCACCGGGATCTCTCCCCGGCATGATTGCCTTAGCGATTAACCCTGCGATCAAACCGAAGATAATCCAACCAATTATCGCGATCATTTTTTGCTCCTTCTGCTGTGTACTAAAT
>JBHEMV010000145.1:0-1160 GCA_046262375.1 Pyrinomonadaceae bacterium | reverse complement strand
GTCTGCCGGAGCATCGTTTGACGCATCACCATTCGCAAAACGATCGGGCATGATCAAGTAGATCACATCGTCGTTAGTGATTCCCTGGAAATGAGTGCGCGGATCTAGTGGAGCATTGACACGAAATGGGATTGCTGTGCTTCCGTTCGAAGTTGCCAGTCGCAAAGGATATTCGCCCGGGCGGGCAGCCGGGCTAATGCTGACATCCGCAAACAGGTAGGTTGCCTTCTTGTTAGCGAGGACTCCAGACACTCGTATAGCAGGATTAAGCGAGCTCACCCGGGCTCCCCCAAGGTTCCGACCACGGACGAGGAGTCTCACCGGATTTATCGTATGTCTGGCCCACCAGGATGGCGGTTCAACTTTGATGACAGCGGGCAGGGCGGATTGAGAATTCTGGAGCGGCTGTGCCGCCTGATGTGCGGAAGGTCTCCGACCTTCCGGACTGTACAGATTCGCAGCGGGGCTGCGCCCCAGGCCGGGGCATAGCCCCACGAAAAGCAGTATCACTACGGTGGGGCGTAGCCACCACCGCACATCAGGGGGCGGAGCCCAAAATCGAGTAGAACGAAAAGTCGAACCGCAAAGAGAGGAAAGGACTACGCAAAGGAACGCTAAGGGCTCGGCCTTCGCGCTGCTTTGCGGATTCACTTTGCGCACTTTGCGGTTGGCTCTTAACTTTTCACTGGGGAGATTGACCGAGCATCTGTTGCGTGCGCAGTTTATCATCCATTATGCGCTCCTGATTAGTCTGCTTCTCCAAAGCGTCTAAGCGTTTGAACTCGACCAACGCAGCTTGCGCTTTGTCAGGCTGCTTGAGGCGCGTATATGCGAGAAATAGCTGGTAGTAGGCCTGCGTGTATGCCGGGTGTTTTGCGATAACCTGGGCAAGGCGTTTTGCTGCCTCGGCGTAGTCGCGGCGCTTTAGAGCCACCCGTGCGTAGTCGTAGAGCACCACCACGTCGTTCGGATGGATGCTTAGGGCTCGCCCGAGCAGAGCTTCTGCCTCATCTACTCGACCTTGTTCTATAGAGATGAAACCAAGGCTGGCGAGCGCGTCGACGTGGTCGGGATGTTTGGAGAGAAAGTTTTCCAGGTGCTGGCGGGCGAGGTCGAAGTTGCCGGCCACGCGGTGAGCATAACCCTGCCAGTACTCGATG
>JBHEMV010000144.1:0-1161 GCA_046262375.1 Pyrinomonadaceae bacterium | reverse complement strand
AAAAAGGCGAGAGCTCCTGGCTGACTATCAGTCTCTGGCGAACCTGGGGAAAAGTTTCCGCGGCCGTGATTTTGACATTCAGAACGCGTCAGCGCGGAGAGACATGAAAGTGCGCATGCTGAGTTCGCTGCGCCCTGAGGCTTTGAAGGTTCTGGAAGAGATAGCTGCCTCCTACCGACAGAAGTTTGACCGCCCGCTCCCTGTAACTTCGCTCGTGCGTCCGGATGAGTACCAACACGCGTTGAGCAAAGTGAACCCTAATGCCACGCGCATCGAAACGCCTCCCCACTCGACTGGTTTGGCGTTCGATATTTACTACCGCTTCATGACAGCGGAAGAGCAGTCGCACGTAATGGCCCACCTGGCCGGGCTCAAAGATGAAGGCCGCATCGAAGTGTTGCGCGAGAATCGAGACCATTACCACGTCTTCGCTTTTATTGATGGTGTGAGACCGGATGAGACGCTGATCAGCACCTCATTCGGCAAAACCGCAGCAGCGAAGAATATAACTTCAGCCTCGAAGGCTGGAAAAGCCTCGCAGACCACCGAGCGCGTCTCAAATAAAGCCAAGAAGAAAAGCACCGCAAAACGCGTTGAAAGCAAGAGACAGAGATCTAAGACCAAGAGACGTTAGAGAACCTCACTCTTCTGCAAGCGCGCGCATAGTTCGCCCTCAAAAAGAGCTACCAGATTGCACACTAACAAGAGCGGGGGCATGCCCCCTTCCCAACCCTGAGCTAACCTGGGTTGGATGCGTTTATCTGTTAAGTGTCTCGGCATGATTGGAGAGCCTCTCTTTAATTAGCCAGCTCTGACAGACATATCAAAAACCGCTCAGTCAAGACAGCTCTCAGGTAAGGAAGGGGGCATGCCCCCGCTTTTTTACTTCAGCTGGGAAAATCGCGCAGAGATCTGTCTAACATCCGCTTTCCTGCGTTCCTAAACCGCGCAGATCTGTGTAATCTGTGTAATCTGCGGACAAAATATTATGAGCACTGAACCCAATAAAGTTATCTACTCGATGATCGGCGTTAGTAAGTACTATGACAAGAAACCCGTCCTCAAAGATATTTACCTTTCATACTTCTACGGCGCGAAGATTGGCGTGATTGGCTTGAATGGATCCGGCAAATCATCCCTGCTACGGATACTGGCGAGGGT
>JBHEMV010000143.1:904-1226 GCA_046262375.1 Pyrinomonadaceae bacterium | reverse complement strand
GTCTTATATAACAGCAAACCTGCCGAGAACATCAAGGTCCAGTTATGCGAGTCATTCAGCCGATTTTTGGGCGGTTGTGGTGGACAGACCTATACCGCACGAACAGACAAAGATGGCGTGTATGTAATTACCAACGTGCCACCAAAAGCATATGAAGCTTTGATAGCGCATGTGTTTGACACCAACTCATACGTCTTTGCGACTACCGGAATCGCGGGAATGAGTGCGGCGAAATATGATGTTACTGCGGACAAGACTTTTTTCGTAGCGCCGATCAATCTTTTCAAGAGCGATCTGAAAACGCTCAACCCTAAGGCAGGCG
>JBHEMV010000143.1:0-894 GCA_046262375.1 Pyrinomonadaceae bacterium | reverse complement strand
GGATAAGCCTTTGCAGAAAGGCACATATCGCTGGCAGGTTGAAGCTTTCAACAAAGAAGATAAAAAGCTGTCGGTAAGTGCGGATGATGTTAAGTTCAGTGTGCAGTGAGTGGTGAGCAGTGTGCAATGGGCAGTGTGCAGTGGGCACTCGAAGAGTAGTATCCGCAGATTACGCAGATTACGCAGATTGGAAAGCAGAAGGCAGTAGGCAGAAAGGCAGTAGGCAGAAAGCAGGAGGCAGGAGCAGGAGGCAGCTCGTACCCGCTTGTTCCCGCCTTTGTTTCTTAATCTGTGTAATCTGCGTAATCTGCGGATTATGTCGGCAATCTGCGGTCAGCAATCAAGATACGAATGAATGATCGTTCCACGCATATGGCGGTGATTGGCCGCAAAGTTTGAAGGCCGGCGCGTGATGTTCGTCGATGGAAGCTCCGAGGAATTCGATATGGTCGTCTGCGGCACGGGCTTTCATCTGAGTTTCCCTTTCCTACCGCGGGGACTCGTCCCAGTGGAAGGCAGCAACGCCCTGCTCTACGCCGGGTGTACATTGCCGGACTATAAGGGCCTCTACATAGTGGGGACGCCGCAAGTGCGTTATGGCTTTGGTCCTCTGATCACGCCGGCAGCGGCGCTGCTTTGCCGGTTCATTGATTTGCAGGATCAAATGGAGTTGCCCATCGGACTGGTGCTCAAGGAGTCTGGCGCGAAACTACCTACGACGCACCTGGTAGATCCGCATAAGGCGCTGCGGCAAATGATGTTGGCCAAATATACGTTGCCCCTTCTGCTTCGGAAAGAGCGGAAGCTGCGTCAGCGAATTAAACCGGCGGCTGCCTCCGTAGTGTCGGGTGACCCTGCGGGTGATTTTCGGCGAGTGACTCCGGATATGAAGAT
>JBHEMV010000142.1:992-1335 GCA_046262375.1 Pyrinomonadaceae bacterium | reverse complement strand
CCTTAAGAAGGCGCCGGATCGCGAACACACGACATCTCTCCAGAGGGCGATCAAGGGTCGCGAGGTAGTCCGCATCAAAGACCGGCAAGCTTACATTGTCTATCCGGACGGCATCGGCCGTTCGCGGCTGACGACCGCCGTGATCGAAAAGAGCCTAGGCACGCGTGGGACCGGACGCAACTGGAACACGGTGCTCAAACTAGGCGCTCTCGCCTGAAGTAGCTGCCCAACAAAACGATGCAGCCGACGCAAAGAACGCGCGACTCATCGTTAAGTCGTTGGGCGGCGGAGTTGGCCACTTTTCCTGCGGTTGGCGGAGTGTCAACTATCGTCATTGGTCAAG
>JBHEMV010000142.1:0-982 GCA_046262375.1 Pyrinomonadaceae bacterium | reverse complement strand
ATCCCATACATTTTTGCTGGCTTCAGCGTTCATGAAGAGATGGCATTGTTCGTACAAGCGGGCTTTACTCCGATGGAAGCGTTACAAGCCGCAACGCGCAATCCCGCAATCTTTCTCGGCGAATTAATTTCACAGGGCACTATAGAACGCGGGAAAATCGCCAACGTCATCGTGCTCGAGGCTAATCCACTTCAGAACATCCGCAATACGCAGCGGATTGATGCCGTCATTCTCAATGGCAGGTATTTGCCAAAAGAGGCTCTACAGAAGATGCTTGCAGATGCAGAAGCAACTGCGAGAAAGTAATTTTCGCGTGACCACGACGTCGCCGAACAACTCATTCCAGCGGAGCGCGGGATGGCGGGCTTCTCAACTAACTTCAATCTGGCGATGCTGGAATGCTGCTCGCCGAGCCCGCTGAATTCGGGCGTTATGCTGCTCGCGTGATTATCGCACTTGCGACGATTCGAAAAAGAGAATGTCAGTCTTGTCATCAAAAGGAACTCCGCTGGGGCCAGTTCTGATTGTTTTGCTGGGCCTTCTCGGCCTGTGGCTCGGATCGCATTTACAGTCCCCCGCTGAGAGCTGTAGTTAGCAAAGCATAGGGACTACCACTTAAACGCCTTCAACGTCAGATGTGACCTGGCTGAAACACACACCCAGTCGACTCTGCAGACGGTTTAACTCCCTTTGGGTATTCGTAATCGTCCGGAAAACGTCGATTAGCTTAACGACGAAATCAGAATCCGTTCCACTCGAAGAAATGAACAACTCGGGCTTAATGTCGCCCGCAACCGTCATGTCTTCGGAATTGGCGCGGGTGCTGATGCAGTTTAACTTTGCGACTCTTTGCGCCTGCTTTGCGCTCTTTGCGGTTTCGGTGTTGGTTTTACCGCGAAGAACGGGCAAAGAAATCGCAAAGGAATGCTTCGGGATAAAGTCGCTACGGCACTTCGACGATGAGTTCGCGTCCGAAAGTGAA
>JBHEMV010000141.1:918-1337 GCA_046262375.1 Pyrinomonadaceae bacterium | reverse complement strand
ACCTTGACGACCTCGAGGTTGCGAATCGTCGCGCGGCGGTTGCCCGTCTGGCCCGGCAACACCCTGTTCTTGAACGTGCGAGAGGGATCGGCCGACTGACCCATCGAGCCCGGTCGGCGGTGATGCGTCTTGGTGCCGTGCGATGAGTCGTATCCATGATGCCCGTGCCGCTTGATGACGCCCTGGAATCCCTTGCCTTTGGAGATCCCGATGACGTCGACCAGGTCACCCGGCGCGAGCACGTCGGCCGGCGAAAGCTTCTGGCCCGCCTCCAGGGTGGCGTCCTCGGCGATCGTGAACTCGGACAGGCGACGAACCGGACCCACGCCCGCCTTGGCGAGGTGGCCCAGCGCGGGCTTGGTCAGACGCCGCTCCGGCGCTTCGTCGAATCCCACCTGGACCGCCCGGTAGCCGTCGCG
>JBHEMV010000141.1:0-908 GCA_046262375.1 Pyrinomonadaceae bacterium | reverse complement strand
AGCTTCATCAACGCGTCGATCGTCTGCGGCTTGGCGTCCAGGATGTCGATCAGGCGTTTGTGGGTCTTCATCTCGAACTGCTCGCGCGATTTCTTGTCGATGTGAGGCGAGCGCAGCACGGTGAACACCTGCCGGCGACTCGGGAGCGGCACCGGCCCGGAAACGATCGCACCCGTCTTCTGGGCGGTGCGGACGATGTCTTGTGTCGACTGATCGATCACCGCGTGATCGAACGCCTTGAGTCGGATCCGGATCTTGTTCGCCATGCCTCGCGCGCCTCTACTTGTGGATCTTGGTGACGACGCCGGCGCCGACGGTGCGACCACCCTCGCGAATGGCGAAGCGCAGCCCCTCGGCCATCGCCACCGGCGTGATCAGGTCGATCTGCATCGTCACGTTGTCGCCGGGCATCACCATCTCCACTCCCTCCGGCAACTCGCACGTACCCGTCACGTCCGTCGTCCGGAAGTAAAACTGCGGACGATAGCCCTTGAAAAACGGCGTGTGACGACCGCCCTCCTCCTTCGTCAACACGTACACCTCGCCCTCGAACGACGTGTGCGGCGTGATCGACCCCGGCTTGGCCAACACCATCCCGCGCTGGATCTCCTCCTTGTCCACACCCCGCAGCAAGACCCCGATGTTGTCCCCCGCCTGCGCCTCGTCCAGGAGCTTACGGAACATCTCCAGACCCGTCGCCACCGTCTTCTTGTTGGCGCCAAAGCCCACCAGCTCCACCTCGTCACCCACCTTGATCTTGCCCTGCTCCATACGACCCGTCGCCACCGTACCACGACCGGTGATCGTGAACACGTCCTCCACCGGCATCAAAAACGGCTTGTCCAGCTCCCGCGCCGGCTCCGGGATGTAGCTGTCGATCGCCTGCATCAGCTCGCCGATGCACTGCG
>JBHEMV010000140.1:976-1352 GCA_046262375.1 Pyrinomonadaceae bacterium | reverse complement strand
TCTGGGCGGCAATGAATCGATTCCTGTTGATGTAAGAATTGTTAGTGCCACGCACCGTCCCCTCGAACAGGAGATCGCTGCCGGCAATTTCCGCGCAGACTTGTTCTATCGACTTCGCGTGGTGACGATCGATATACCTCCTCTTCGCGATCGTCGCGAAGATATTCTCGTGCTGGCCGAGACCTTTACTCGCGCCGCCGCGGAACGTTACGGGTTGCCACTCCGGCAGGTTGCGCAGGGCGCTCTTCGGAGGCTGGTCGAGTATGAGTGGCCGGGAAATGTTCGCGAATTGAAGAATACAATTGAGCGTGCTGCGATAATGGCTGAAGGTGAAGAGCTGTGTTTCCAGGACTTACCCGACGAAATCACGGCGGGA
>JBHEMV010000140.1:294-909 GCA_046262375.1 Pyrinomonadaceae bacterium | reverse complement strand
GGCTCGGCCGCCGCTACGTTTCAGTTGGCTCCGATACGCAGGATAATTCCGACGAGTGAAAGGTGATTTCATTCATTAAATTCTGTCGCCCACAGGTACGAGCACATCGTTTAGAAAGCGGACTTGTCCGCCTCGTGCGGCGGGGCACAAGTGCCCTATCTAAACTGTGCGGGCGGGGCGGCGGGGCACAAGTGCCCTGTCTCAACGGTGTGTGCGGGCTGAGAACATTGGCGCGCGTACGGCAGGACAAAACGAAACGAGTGGGAGACACATAATTCATGAAGATGGAGGAGTATGGCGGACAACACGGAGTGCCGAGCGCCGATCGAGAAGTGGCGTTGTTTGTCGAGATTACTGCTCGCGGAATGAGTGCAAAACGAGCGCTCGAGGTTGGAATGGCGATCGGTTACACCACCATTCATCTCGCGCGCGCTGTTGGTGAGGGCGGCTTGGTCGTGACTATTGATCCCAGCGACGAGATGATCAAAGCGGCAGAAGGTTATCTCGATCAGGCCAGGCTGCGCGACCGCGTGCGGATTGAGCGCGGTAAAGCCCTGGAAGTGATACCACGGCTGAGCGAAACATTTGATCTTGTTTTTATCGACGCCTTAAAAG
>JBHEMV010000140.1:0-284 GCA_046262375.1 Pyrinomonadaceae bacterium | reverse complement strand
TTATCTGGAACTCGCACTGCCGATGCTCCGCAGCGGCGGGATAGTGATTGTCGACAATCTTCTTTGGGGCGGACAAGTGGCGGGCGAAATACGGTCGCCCGATCAAGAAAGTTCTACCAAAGCGCTGAGGAAATTCAATAAACAGTTCGTCAGCCACCCGAAATTGCGTGCTGAAGTGCTTTCGGTCGGCGATGGATTAGGCTACGCGGTGAAGATTGCGTGAACCTGGGTGCGTGTCGGCTTAGCCGCCTGATGTGCGGAAGGTCTGTGACCTTCCGAGCGAT
>JBHEMV010000139.1:0-1371 GCA_046262375.1 Pyrinomonadaceae bacterium | reverse complement strand
ACCATACTCTTCTCGAAGTCTATTCGGGGTAACTCCGGCCGATGGGAGACGGTCGAATGAATCTTATGCCAGAGGCCGTCCCAGTCTTTCGCGTTGGTAATGACAACGTTTCCGCCTTCCCGAATCCCGCCATAAGTAGCCCACCAGATGGTCTTGAACTTCATCAGACGCTGTACTCCCTCACCTCGCGACGTAATGAGCGGGTCTTCCATAGGGGGTTCTCTGCGGACGGACAAATGAGTAGCCCACGGGGTCGGAAGGGTAACGTCAATTGACTTGATCGCGCCCGGCGGCAATCTAAAAGGCTCACTCGTGAACTCGTTGTACCCCCACGCCAGTACTTTTAGACGGTAGACCCCCGCGGGCACTTTAGCTTCAAAACCCGCCTCATTCTTGCTGATAATCATTTTATGCGCGAGCGAGTATTGGCCGACCTCGCGGACGCCTATCTTAACGTCCCGTTCTGGCGGTAACTCTCCTACATGCCGTTCGATCAACACGCAGGCGTCGGCCACGATCGCTCCCTTGTCGTCCTTAATCGTCCCTTTTATTCTCCCCGGCAAAGTATCAGCCGGTGAGAAGGAAGAGAACAGGCACAATAGAGTTAAGGCGAGGCAGCCAAGCGACGTGTGGTTTCGAAATCTCATTGCTTTGACCTTTACACAAAGACTAGCGCATAACGCTGATGGCCTTCAGCTGCGGCGCGCGATCAGCATCCGAGCCGGGGGAATAAGGTTACTTGAGAAACATGCTATCGCGCCGTCAGCTGCAAGGCTTTGTTCGGCGGCGCATTCGCTGAAACGCGGATCTAACCAATCTTCTGATTCAACAGAGATGAAGCACGATCAATATGTGTGCGAGCCGCTCGCCAAATTGTAGTTAAGGCATCTTCACGAATTACATAAATACTCTCGCCTGACGAAAAGACAGAAGGAGGAAGAGAATATTTCCGTACCAATTCTGTGCTGTCAATTAGGCCCGACGGCGCTGGCGATATTATGAATCCTTGCTTATTTGCAATCTGCCAGGCCAGGTAAGCGTCATTGTATGCTTCAACGGCCATCTTAATTTCATTTTTGAACTGAGTGTTAGGCAATAAAGGCAAAGCTTCATTAACTTGAGCTTGGGCGTCGATCAGCAACGAGCCGTACTGGACATAAGAAACCCCAACTTGAGTGGCAGCATCAACTTTTCGGAGAGACTTCAGAGAATCGTTTGTGACAGTAAGAGCTTGTTGAGACAGAGCGTTTGTCGACGCGCTAGAGGACCCCGCCCTACCGGGTTGAGACTTGGTCCCCACATACTCATAGAAAAAATAATAGAGGGCGCCACCCCCGACAAAGAGCAGCAAGAAGGCGATAACTGAGATGG
>JBHEMV010000138.1:1017-1394 GCA_046262375.1 Pyrinomonadaceae bacterium | reverse complement strand
GGGATTGAGCGCGAGGACCTGTTGCAGAGACTGGATCGCTTCCTCCCGCCGTCCCATTTTGAAATAGGCTTCACCCAGACTTTGATAAGCGTCTGCGTAGTCAGGCTTCAAATCCACCGAACGCCGAAAAAGTTGGGCCGCCTGTGTGAATAAGCCCGCGCGAACGTACTTCGCTCCCTCCTTGTACAGTTTCCTGGCTTCGGCGACTGCTTCTGGAGAAGCGGCTCTACGATTAGTTTTTGCAGCAGTTTCTCCAGAGACGCCCGGGTTTTCGACGTGATTTGCACGCGCGCGCGGCTCGGTCTGCCCATTCGTTGTCTGCGCCGAGACAAAGTCCAACTGAAAACTACAGAGCACGAAAACGGCGGTGAGAGAAA
>JBHEMV010000138.1:0-1007 GCA_046262375.1 Pyrinomonadaceae bacterium | reverse complement strand
CAAATAACACATCGCGAAGATTGAAAAGAAAACAAATTCCGCAGATGGGATGGCCGCGGCACGCTCCGGAGTGGTACCTCGAAAAGTTTGGAAGCCTACGTCGGGAGAAGTCAGGGCATATGCGGCCACACCCAGGCCCAGGGCGATCAATACGCCCAAAGCCAGCGCAGCCAGCATCCCCAGCGCTGATGCGATGCGATTGACGACGGCCTTGGACGACCGCAGTGAATTCCGGAAAAGAGTCCACTTGAGCCAGACGAGCGTTAGGAGTTGATCCATAGAATCAGGGAACAGAAGTCAGAGATCAGAAGTCAGAAGTCAGAAGTCAGAAGTCGAGTCGGAGATCAGAGGTCGGAGGTCAGCGGTTCAGCTCCAGAGTCCATCCGCAGATTACGCAGATTACACAGATTTAAAGTCAATACCCCAAAGAAGTTGAGAAACTTTAACTCTGATGTGTCCAATTTCTAGCTCTGTGTAATCTGCGGAATCTGTGGATACCACGGCGGGAAGTAGTCTGATGCTGCGATTGCGTCCTTACCTATTGCCACGCTGCTAATTTCTGCTTAACATTGGCAAGCTCAATCTCAACAGGCGTTGGAGTTCCTATCCTCACGCCGCTAATCCAAGTGCTCGTGTCGTCGGGGTCCGCAGGGAAGATGCCGCGGGCGCGCATTGGAGGTAAACCATGGACTCAAAATACACAGGTCAAGCCGCGATGCAGAGCGACGGACGCGACTGGAGTGACAAGGTCGAGCAACTCCTTGGGGACGTGTCTACGCCGCGCAGTCCGCCCACTATGCTTCAGCTGACCGGTTTCGACTGCTCAACTACATAGTCGGAGTGCCCGCCGTCATTTTCTCGAGCGTCGTCGGGACGACAATCTTTGCCGGCCTTGAGAAAAACTCGCCCAAGGCCCCGTTGGTTGCTTTGGCCAGCATACTCGCGGCGGTCCTCGCCGGGCTCCAGACGTTCCTGCGCTTGTCCGAGCGAGCGGCGCAGCATGCGAC
>JBHEMV010000137.1:0-1433 GCA_046262375.1 Pyrinomonadaceae bacterium | reverse complement strand
CGCGAGAGCCGCTCTCTTTGAAATCCTTCAAGCTAACAAGTAATTAAGCAAGTCACATAGTCTCAGGATGAGGAAGGTGTAGAGACCAGAGACATAGTAAACACTTGTTCAGAGACATGGTAAACACATTTGGTTACTTGTCAGTCAGATTTATGGAACGAATCCGTTGCTGACAAAAATAGACGTCCATTACTCCGTCAGTCGCGGTGTAACGAAGAGCGATATAAAGTCCGTGGAAAGCACTACCGAGATGGTATTCACTACCTAAGTACTTGAAGTGACCATAGCTTCTAACCTTGCGCACGATATCGCTGGGACCATATTCAATGGGTGGTAAACGTTCGGGGTACTCCCGCGAGCTGGGCTGATAACGAGTAGCCGGCACCTTCATACCCAGCGCTTCGTGCGGCCGTTCGTTATTGTAGATGTTGCGCCATTGATTGAACTCTTGTTGACATTGCCTGTGGCCATGCACCTGCAAATGCCGTAAGAGTTCGAGGTTGAGAGTTCGATGAAAGCGTTCGTCTTTACCCTGGGTCTGCGGGTGATGGGGCCGCGAATGGAAGAGCCGAATCCCCAGTCGCAGCAGCCAGACACCAAAGCGGGTGTAGTGACCGGCAAAGCGAGTCCCCCAGGGCGGTCCATTATCGCAGGTGATCGCCTCCGGTAAACCGTAGCGGCGGAAGACTGCAATGACTGCCGCTTGAGTAATTGGCGTGGTGTTCGCAGTGCAAGCTTGTAGTCCCACAGCGAAACGCGAGTGATCATCGAGTATGGTGAGTGGGTAACAGCGGCCGCCGCGCCGCAGTTGAAACTCACCTTTGAAATCCATTTGCCAAAGCTCATTGGGAACCGCGCGCTCGAATCTTTTAAAAGCTCGGTTGCTTCGCCGACTCGCGCGGATCCAACAAGTGATGGCGGCGCAGAATGGCTGTGAAGGTGTTGGGACTGGGCAAAGATTGATGTCCCAAATCCAATAAGCGCTGCTGCAGTTTGCGGCCACCCCAATCCGGATATTTGCGATGAACAGCGAGCACTTTGTTTTCCATCCTAACTGGCGTTTGCGCCGGCGAGTGATGTGGGCGCCGGGGACAGTCAGCCAGTCCGGCAACACCGTTTTCCCTAAATCTACGCAACCACTTGTAGGCTGTCTTGGAACTGATCCCAAAACGTCGACACAGTTGACGAATGTTAGCTGTCTCTTGATTGGCTAGTAATACAAACTCAAGTCTTTCAGACATGGCAGAACTGATTTTCCAAGGCATACCAGCGACTCCTTTCGGGTCTATTGGTATCGCCTTATAAGGTGTTTACCATGTCTCTGAACAGGTGTTTACTATGTCTCTGGTCTCTACACCTTCCTCACCCTGAGACTATGTGACTTGCTTAATTTCTTTCTAAATTGAAAGTCATCGAAGAAGAAGAGTGGCAAG
>JBHEMV010000136.1:0-1433 GCA_046262375.1 Pyrinomonadaceae bacterium | reverse complement strand
CCCAGGTTTGCGACCAGGGGTAACAACTTCTGGAGCGATTCGGAGAGAATCAACATATCGATATCGATGGTGGCGCGCGTTCGCCCGTGGACCGCCATTGCCAATCCGCCACACAATGCGTAGGCAATTTCGTGCTCCTCAAGCAGCCTAACCAACTTATGAAATTCGTCGTAGAGATCCAACATCGAATATCATTTATTCTGGCAAGCGCGCACTACCGAGTCAAAAATCTTCATATAGCCCGTGCAGCGACAGAGGTTTCCTGCGAGTCCATTACGAATGTCAGATTCAGTTGGGTTTGGATTTCGCTGGAGAAGGTCCACGGCGGCCATCACCATGCCCGGCGTGCAAATGCCGCATTGTGCCCCGCCACATTCAATGAAGGCCCGCTGAACAGCATGCAATTGATCGCCGCTGGCCACGCCCTCTATCGTCTTGATTGACGCGCCTTCAACTTGCGCAACTGGAACCAGACAACTGTTTACTATTCGACCATCCAGCAAGACACAACAAGCTCCGCATTCTCCCTCGCCACAGCCTTCTTTCGTGCCCGTCAGGTGCAACTGCTCTCGCAAAACATCGAGCAACTGTTCCATCGGAAAAGCGCGAAGCGTCCTGGGTTCGCCGTTGACGGTAAAGCGGACATCAATTTTCCCTTCAGTTATTGCCATTTTATGAAGAAGGGGTCATGCCCCTTCCCAACCTCGAGATTACTCACTCACGCTATTTCGGTCCGGTTGGGAGCCGCTCGATCTAAGAATTGAAACTCAAGTGAGAGCGGCTCGTGGTCAGGAAGGGGGTATACCCCCGCCTTGCGTGGACGGCGAGGCTAGCTTCGTCACACTCAAGTACCCAACCCTTCGAGCAACGCTTCGGGCATGAGCGGCACGTGGTTGAAGCTAACGCCTGTGGCGTTTTCTATTGCATTCAATATCGCCGGGGCTGCGCCATCCATTGGCAGTTCCCCAATTCCTTTTGCTCCACCTGGACCGTAGGCGTAGGGGTTCTCTGCAAAATAAACACGAATCGGTGGTATGTCGGCCGGAGTGGGGATGATGTAATTCGTCATCTGGTTGTTAATCATCCGGCCGTCTTTCCAAACCACGTTTTCGAAGAGAGTGAAACCAATTGCTTGAGCAACTCCGCCTTCAATCTGCCCGGCAGCCAGGACCGGATTGAGCACTCGACCCACTTCCTGCACCGCCACGAAGTCATCAACATGTGCTTCGTAAGTCAACATGTCCACCGAAACTTCAGCGACATAAACCGCCCAGGCGTAAGCGCCGTATGCGTCGCCCTGATACTTCTCGTCGTCCCAATGAACATTCGGTGGTGGCTGGTACTTGCTGAATGTCTTGAGTGGACCAAAGCTCTCTATGTATTCGCGACAAGCATTTTGAAATCCGGATTGATTATAATCTTCTTTTAATAGT
>JBHEMV010000135.1:0-1435 GCA_046262375.1 Pyrinomonadaceae bacterium | reverse complement strand
GGGCAATATACGCGAACTGGAAAACGCAATGGAACGAGCTGTTGTGTTGGGCACTACCGAACACATTCTTCTTGAGGACCTGCCTGAATCCGTCCTCGAATCCCAACCGCATGAAGCCGCACCGGCGACGAAGTATCATGAGGCTGTGGCCCAAACAAAGAAGCAGATCATTCTAAGCGCCATGGAACAAGCGAAGGGGAGTTACACTGAGGCAGCAAAACTTCTGGGCGTTCATCCAAACTATTTGCATCGCTTAACAAGAAACCTGGACCTTAAGGATCAACTCAAGAAGTAGGAACCACATCCGCAGATTACGCAGATTACACGGATTAGGCAGTAGCCCGACCATGAAGGGAGGGCGTTGGATCGGGCCAGTTTGGATCGGGGCAGTAGCCCGACCATTAGGGAGGGCGTAGCGACTAGCGAGTGACTCATCGTGATCAATCAGCTTAGAGTTACCGTGGGGCGACGACGCCCTCCCTAATGGTCGGGCTACTGCCCCGGTCATTTGAAATCTGTGTAATCTGCGTAATCTGCGGATATAGGAGGTATGAATGCCCGCTAGTTTGACTGAGCAGGAGTTTTCGCGACACCTGAATACAACGTTCACGTCCAGCTTCAGGATGGACCGCAAATAGATCTTGAGTTGGTGGAAGTGAAAGGCTACTTCACAACGGCAGGCGAACAGACGGGAATGGAGCGATTCTCGGCATACTTCAAAGGGCCCAGCGAATCTTACCTGGCGCAGAACACCTACACGCTTCAGCATGATCGTATGGGTGGGTTTGAAGTCTTCCTCGTGCCCATAGCGCGTGATGAGCAAGCGTTCGTTATGAGGCGGTCTACAACTACTTCAAATAATGCAGAGCAAACGGCAGGAGCCGGAACCTTAACCGTAGCTTTGTAATGGCAAATGGCAATTGAGAAATGATAAATGGAAAATCGGAAAAGTTTCCATTTATCATTTTTCATTTCTCATGGTCAACGGGTTCGTGAACTCCAGGGAGTACCGCTTGCGCTTCGGCACGCCGTAACGAGGGTCAGACGAAGACTTTGCGCGATGCATTATTTCGGTTAACCGTAGCGCAAGCGCTCTGCGGGTAACCGCGTGACAGGCGAGGTCGGCGACTTGTAACCTGATCTGCTTTCAACCCATTAAGTAGAAGAGGCGGGGAATAAAATCCCCGCCCTTTTCTTCTTCTTCTCGATCTGCCCAGGCTTCGCGCCACAGTCTACTGGCTCACGCGGTCCCGGACGCACGACGCCATGGGGTTACCATCACTGAGCGTTCCGCAGTTGTTTTCCCTCTTCCCAAATCCTGATTGCTTACTGGATTCTTTGCTTATCCTTTGCTGAAATCCGGAAGACCCGACAGCCGCCTTACATCGGCTTGTGCGGCAAAGCGTCCTCATTGATGTCCTCACAATTCATTAAC
>JBHEMV010000134.1:1232-1489 GCA_046262375.1 Pyrinomonadaceae bacterium | reverse complement strand
GTTTTCTTCAGTTTCCGCTTTTGCTGGTTCGTTACAACCAACCCTTCTACCACTTGATGGTTCTCGATCTCCCGCTCCTGTTCTTTTCGTCGATCTCTGTATTCCTCTTTTATGGTACTGCTGTCTGGTATCTGGACAAAAAGCGCGCGCCACGCTTGTTGCATTTGCCGTTGGTCATGGCGCTTGGGATCGGTCTGGCATTTTCCAACGCTCGCGCCGTCCTTGAAGCGGTTTTCGGGGTCAAGAGCGATTTTGTG
>JBHEMV010000134.1:615-1066 GCA_046262375.1 Pyrinomonadaceae bacterium | reverse complement strand
CTTGAGGCCTGTTACCAAACCGTCTATCGGCCAATAGTGCCGGGCAGTCAGCCCTCGGCACTATTTTATGCGAGCCCATCTGCGGCGATAAAGAAAATCTAATGGCGTACAGACGGCATCGTTTAGAAAGCGGACTTGTCCGCCTCATGCGGCGGGGCACAAGTGCCCTATCTAAACGGCGCTCAGAGAACAGTTCGGCGACTGTGCGAAATTTATCAGCTTATTTGTTGATCTCACTCAGCGCCATCAACTAGTATCCACCAGTCTGATTAATTTCCCCGCGCGGGCGCTCTTTTGCGAAAGAAGTTCCTTTCGCGCGTTCGCCAACAAACGGGTAATTCACAACCAATCGGGTTTTTATTTTTGATGAGGAAAAATATGATTTCAACAACATCGCCCTCTGCCAGATTCTGCATGTTACTTGTTCTTATCTTAACCCTCGCGCCTGCTG
>JBHEMV010000134.1:304-605 GCA_046262375.1 Pyrinomonadaceae bacterium | reverse complement strand
CAAGCGACTACTGGAAACATTGAAGGCCGCGTGTTTGACCCGCAGGGGGCGGTCGTGCCCGGAGCCACCGTCACAGTCATTAACCAGGCAACAGCGTTAGAGAAAAGCGCTACTTCTGATGATGACGGCAATTACCGCCATGTGCTGCTACCCCCCGGCGCGTACACGGTGCGGGTCGCCGCCGGCGCGGGCTTTGCGGCAACCGAGTTGCGCGATGTTCCGGTCACCGTTGGCGGTAGAACCCCGCTCGATATTAACCTCACCGTTGGCGGCACAAGCGGATCGGTCACTATCACGGGAG
>JBHEMV010000134.1:0-294 GCA_046262375.1 Pyrinomonadaceae bacterium | reverse complement strand
ACATTGAAGGCCGCGTGTTTGATCCTAAAGAAGCAGCAGTGCCCGGCGCGACCGTGACGGCAACCAATCAACTGACCGGGCTGGAAAAGTCCGCGTCCACAGATGATCAGGGCGTCTTCATAATTGCTTTCCTGCCGCCAGGACCTTACACCGTGCGCGCCAACGCGGGTGGATTCTCGCAAACAGAAGTCCGGGACGTCACTGTTACTGTTGGTGGCAAAGCTCCGCTCGATGTAAGGCTTGCCGTCGGAGGCGCGAGCGGCTCAGTAACAATCTCCAGTGAGGCCCCTGTAG
>JBHEMV010000133.1:0-2222 GCA_046262375.1 Pyrinomonadaceae bacterium | reverse complement strand
TACACTTCGTCGACCTTTCCCGGCCTTGAAGAGGCTGTGTCAAAACTCTTTTGCGATTCGCGGAAAGGTTATCACGGTAGATGGAGAAGGAGGGGAAAATAGTTGTGAGCGGGTGATGGCGCAAGCGGTAAAATAGCGGCTGCTTTGGTAATCGAGATTGGCTGAAG
Source organism: Pyrinomonadaceae bacterium (assembly GCA_046262375.1). GTDB lineage: Bacteria > Acidobacteriota > Blastocatellia > Pyrinomonadales > Pyrinomonadaceae > PSRF01. The sequence continues at coordinate 2,055 of JBHEMV010000133.1, read as the reverse complement.
GGGAAAGCTTGATGGGCTATATCAATGGGACGGCGCGGAGACAGAACGTGATGTTTCCGCGGACGCTGGAGGATTACGTTGAGGAGAGCAATGCAGTGCGGGCCATCGATGCATTCATTGAGTATCTGCCATTCGATGAACTAGGGTTCGTGCGCGGTGAGCCGGCAGAGACCGGTCGCCCTGGCTATGATCCGCGCGTGCTATTAGGGATCTTCATCTGGGGTCACCTGAACGGGGTGCGGTCGTCACGACGCTTGGAGCGAGAGTGTGGACGTAACGTGGAGCTGATGTGGTTGAGCGGGCAGTTGCAACCAGACTTCAAAACGCTCTGCCGGTTTCGGCAGGAGAACGGAGCGGCCATCAACCAGGTGCTGGTGCAGTTTCGGGTGTGGTGCAATGGCGCCGAGTTGTTTGGCAAAGAGTTGGTGGCGATAGACGGGAGCAAGTTCAAGGCGGTGAACAGCACGGCGCGGAACGTGACTCAGGGGCGACTGGCAAAGTTGATTGAGCGCGAGAAGCAATCAGTGGCCCGCTATCTGCAGGAGTTAGCCGCAGCGGATGAGCAGGAAAGTGACGAGCCAGATCGAAGCCTGACGGCGGCGGAGTTGAAACAGAAGATAGCGACGATCGGCGACTATCTGAAACAGCATGAAGAGTTGCTCGGTGAGATGAAAGAGAGCGGCGAGAAACAAAAGTCGCTGACCGATCCGGAAGCGCGGTTGATGAAGACGGCCAAAGGGATGGACGTTTGTTACAACGTGCAGACGGCCGTAGACAGCAAACACATGCTGATTGTGGCGGTGGCGGTGACCAATGAGGTAACGGACCAGGAACTGTTGGCCGAGATGGCGCAGCAGGCGAAGGCGGGACTCGCGGTTGAAGAGCTAACCGTGGTAGCAGATGGTGGTTACTTTGGTTGTGAAGTAATCAAGGCCTGCGAAGATGAAAAGATCACTGCCTACGTACCGGTGCCAGAGTTGGGAGACGCCAAGCGGCGCGGGCTGTTTACGAGAGAGCAGTTCGAGTATGACGAGAGCCGAGATACGTATATCTGTCCGGCAAGGGCTGAACTGACAGTAATGTCACGGACCATAAGGAAGGCGCGACATAACAAAGAGTTTCGCGTCTATGCCACGAAGCAGTGTCAGGGTTGTCCGCTGCGAGCCCAATGCACGACCAGCAAGTATGGCCGGAGAATCAAACGTTGGGTGCATCACGAGGTGTTGGCTCGACTGCAAGCGCGGATCAGGGCTCATCCGGAGATGCTGCAGCGTCGCAAGGCGCTAGTTGAACATCCTTTCGGCACGATCAAGGTGGCGATGAATCACGAACGGTTATTGCTGAAGGGGTTAAAACACGTGGCCACTGAGATCGGGCTGACAGTATTGAGTTACAACTTTAAGAGAGTGATGTCGATTCTGGGCACTGCGACAATGATCGAAAAGCTGAAACCGCAAACAGTTTGAGAGCGATCTGCGGAGCTCTCTTTCCTCGCAACCGGCAGCTTCAAAACATCATTTGTTGGTTCGCCGCACCAAGTCGCAACCCAACCCCGCGCTAGAGCCCGCCAGTCGCCGAGTTCTGACACAGGCTCTGAAAGGCCGGGCTAAATTCACACCGACGCTACGCGTCGAAACTAATTGCTGAGAGCCTCCTAAAGTGTATCGGACATTTGTAGCGAAACTGACCCACTACCATAACCGGAATCGCCTTGACACGCCCCCGTACTTGCAATAGATTCCCCTCTCTTCCAAGCGGCCGCTGCCGAAGCGTTGCTCTTTCATCTCCTTGCCGTAGCGAGCCTCCGGAAAATCCGCCGCTCGCCCTGCTCCCTATATTCTCCCGGATGATAAGAGACGCACAGTGAGGGCACGCAACTTCAACATCGTCCCAACGGCGCTCCTGAACATGCGCGATCAGTACGTCGTCATCAATTCCAACTGCGGTTCGCGCTGGCGATCTGGATCTTGCAAGTGCTCCTGATGTGGACGGTGACCCGGGTGTTCGGGTAAAAGGGAATTCGCGGCCGGCGAGGCTGCGCGGGCTGACGTAAGC
>JBHEMV010000132.1:0-2258 GCA_046262375.1 Pyrinomonadaceae bacterium | reverse complement strand
ATCTAGTGCGTTTCAAAGAGTCTAGTCTGTCCTTATGTATATGGGACGCGAAAACTTTACCATAGCACTTTGATAACTATATAATCCGCCCCCCTTATGAAAGCAGTGGATCACTGTCGTTCCCCGCTTAGTTAAGCGCAGAAGAAATTTCTAACCTAACCTAAATGTCCAAACAAGAAATAAAACCTGAAGAAGAGGAGATGACCGGGGAAGGTAGAAGCATTAATCAAAGCAAATGCGGATACCAAAGATGCTTAAAATTGAAGCGCGGTTAAACTTAGTGAGGATATTAGGATATTGATGACTGTGGGCAATTACGATTGTGACAAGAACTAGATACTGATAAAGAAATCCTTACCAGCTTCTCAACAAGGGGCACTTTGATACATGAGATTATTGGTATTTTCGGCTTCGAAACCTCTTCATGAGATTGTACTTGCCTGAGGGAAGTCTTCAGGCGACTCGATAAGTTGTCCTTGATTGGCCCAGGAAGTCCTTACTAGTGACCTTAGTAATAAGGCCGGAACGCTCCAATTCAAAGTAGGCGCGTTGAACTTCGCCTTTATCAACGGAGAGCTTTTGCGCGAGGGCGGCTGGGGAGGGGAGTTCTTCTCCTGAAGCGACGGATTTATTGGTTATCCGATCTTCAATTTGTTCGCGCACCTGCGCGTATACCGGTCCTTTGGACAAATCCCTTAGTTCAATGTTCATAGTGGAAACTCTGTCTGCTAGAAATTCAAGATCAAAACTGAAATCAGCGAAATATTTGGCACGGCAACCTCATTTTCCTGTAACGCAAATTGTTGGTTTGCATTGCAAGCCGACAGCTTGGGTACATTTAACTAAAGCGTTCTCGTCACTTTTGACAGCGAGCGGGGCTGGTCTGGATCCAGTCCTTTAGCTTCGGCCAGCAGTGCGGCGAATAGTTGCCCGGGTATTATATAAGGAATCGGCGCCACAAACTCGTCAATCTCTTTGGGCATCACTACCGAACGAGAACCATTTCCCGCAGCCTCAATGTCGCTGGTTATCACCAGGGTATCGGCACTCAACTCTCGCAAGCGTTGGATAAGATTCTTAACGCCTGGCAACATGACGCCGGGAGGTGCGAAAAGAATCACGGGAAAGTGACGTTCTACCATCGCTACTGGTCCATGAAGAAAATCCGCGGAAGAAAACCGCTCGGCCACGATGTAACAGGTCTCCATTAACTTAAGCGCCAACTCATATGCGTTGGCATAGGCGAGTCCGCGTCCTACCACTACGCAATTTTCCATAAATACGTAGCGCTGGACCAGCTCAAGGATCGCCGGTTGCTGTTCAAGTGCACGAGCCGCGAAGTCCGGAATTGAATCATAAGACCAGGCTGGCGTGGTGACTGCGAGTTCCGCGGCCAGCATATAAAAAAGCATCATCTGGCCAGTGAAGGTCTTCGTAGCTGCAACAGAGCGCTCCCTACCGCCATGCATTAACAACGTTTCGTCGACGAGGCTTACCATCGCAGACGATGGTTCGTTGGTGATGCCGACCGTATAAGCGCCGCAAGCGCGGGCATTTTCAAGCACCTGGTTTATGTCTTCGCCTTCGCCGGATTGAGAGACGCCGACAACCAGTGCATGTCTCAGATTAAGTTTTGCGTTGTAGAGGGTGTGCACTGACGGCGCCGAAAGCGACACGGGAATCCCGGTAGTGATCTCCAGAAGGTAGCGGCCAAAAAGTGCGGCGTTATCCGAGCTGCCTCGGGCCACGAGCACAATTAGATCGATCTCACGAGATTGAAGAAGTGTTCCAAGGCGGGAAATTTTTGCGCGCTCGGCTTGAATTGTGCGAGCCAGCGCCTGAGGCTGTTCAGCTATTTCCTGGAGCATCAACGACAAACAGGCTATCCTTTTCCAACTGTTCTTCGAGCGAAAACTTTAGAGAGCGCCCAATACTGTTTAGGTGGCGGACTTGTCCGCCAAATGGCCGCTGCGACTCATTGCGTGGGCACAAGTGTCGACTCTAAACGGTGCGCAAGCGGCGCGGTATCGCTTTAATAAACAGCGAGCGTTACTTAGCCCGGCCATTGTATTCCAAGTGGATTTGGGTTAAAAACTCGTACCGTTCTTGCCAACAGTAGCTCCGGCATTTTCTTTTTCTTCAATGCTTCACACTTTACCACGAAGCGCGCGTGTGCGTCCGTTGAAGCGATCAAACATTTTCCATTTGCCATCGGGGCATTCATCGCTTTTGGAGAACAATCACAATTGCGTTACACA
>JBHEMV010000131.1:1188-2301 GCA_046262375.1 Pyrinomonadaceae bacterium | reverse complement strand
GCCTGGAACCCGTCAACTACGTTAGCCACATCCTCGAACGCTTCGATCACTACAAACAGTTCGTGGTCACGTAATCAGCAATCAGCAATCAGCAATCAGCAAACAGCGAACAGCAGGCGACAGACGGCGAAAGAAAAAAGCGTTAACCGCAGGATCGCAAACCGTATCCGCCGATTACGCAGATTACGCAGATTACGCAGAGGGAATAGTAATCAGCATTCAGCAATCCGTAACGGTCTTGCTGTCTGCTGTTTACTGTTTATTACTGCTCTGCGTAATCTGCGGATAGTCTTACCCACTGCCGAAGCTCTTGCATCCAGTGCCAACAGTCAAGGTTTCTCCCACCCTCGCGTGACCACCTCCTTCCGTGCACAATGTTAAAAACTCAGCGAAAGGCGATACCGGAAATGAGCGAAGTCAAACTCAACCTCATCGACTCTCACGAAACTCGTCACGGCACAATCCACGGCTCGGTCGTTGATGCTTGTGTAGCAGCCCTGTCCGCTGAACCCGAGACCATTGCCGAGCTAGTGCAGGCGTTGGCCCGCTACATCAAACCTCTGGATGACCACAGTCCGTTTGCCACATTTCATTCGACGGTCCATTCGTCGGTTACCAGGCCGTCAGACGGTGCATCTCAAGTCGAAATGTCTCGGGGTCAGGAAGGTGGTCTTCCACCCCAGCGGGGCTGCCCCGCTGGGGACCCCGGGCTCGCACCCGCTCCTGTCAGTACCGGCCCCGGTACTGGGCGGGTAATTAATATCGCGCCCCTCGATACAGAACCGTGGGATGCCGGAATCGTTGTAATTGATTTGGCTGCGCGAATTGTCGCCGTTGAATCAACCTACTCAATGCCGCAAGCCGAAGGTGAAGTTCACTACCATGACGGCACGAGCTCAACTGACATCACTGTGTTGTACCGATTGCCCGACGACTGGTTATTTGTTAACTCGGTCGAAGCGTATCAATGGTCGCGTGAGCGGAGAACGCGCGAACGCCACACTGAAACGCCACTTAATGTTCGCGAGGTTCTTTACGGAGTTCCGTTACTGGAATTTATTGTGAATGAGTGCGCGAATATCGACCTTTCAAAATTAGCCGCTGCGGGTCATT
>JBHEMV010000131.1:0-1178 GCA_046262375.1 Pyrinomonadaceae bacterium | reverse complement strand
TATTGTCAACGAATGTCGAAATATCGACCCTTCAAAGATTGCCGCAGCAGCGGAGCACGCAGTGAGTGCCGTCCCGGATGACGCTGCGCAGGATACCGCAGCGGAGCGTGTCCTCGCCTATGACAACGCAGAGAATACTGCAGCCGAAGATGCTGCAGTGCAGCATGGCGCAGTGGAGCAGGGCGCAGCGGAGGATGACGTCGCCGAAGATCCGCTGGCGACGGAAATCTCAAACATCCACGCGCGCTGGCTGATGACTCCGCGAGAAGATCTCCGCGGCCAGTCGCCCAGAGAAGTATTGCTCGCCCGTCAGGACTTCCTCGACTTCGACCTGCACACCCGTGCAATGCAATGGAGTTTCCTCGGAGAGGGCCCACCTTGCCTGCCCCATGATTCACACGCCTATCGGTTTGCCGGCTTCGGCACTCATGAGTTCGTTATTTATTACGACCTGGTGCGCCACTTGATTTGTACTCTAGTCGCCGATACGGGAAGTCCCACGTCCAAAGTCCAAAGTCCAATGTCCAATGTTCAAGGTTCCATTCAAGTTGGAATGTCTCATGGTCAGGAAGGCGGGCATGCCCCCGCTCTTCTCAGAAGCGGGACCGCTAGCGCTAGCGAGAGCGGCCGCATCGCCCAACTCATTGCCACTCTCGATGAGATCAAAACCAACTGGCTCGAGAGTCCGCAACCTGACTACGGTGGCCGTACTCCCGCCATTCTGATCGACAACGAGCGCAAACGCCTCCCCGAAGCGATGCGTCCACGCGACATGATCATCGACGACGATTGTCCTCCTCTTGGCATGGGCGTGGGTTTCTGGCACCTTGACGGCTGCAACATGGACGACGACTTTGCCTTCTCATCCTACAAAACACGCGAGGAATGGGAAGCCGAAAACCGTCGTCGAGATGAGTTCATTAAAGAGTTTGATCGCAAATGGGAAGAACGCCAACAACGCATAGCTCGCGGCGAGCCAATCGAGTTCGATCCAATCCTTGATCCAGACCCTTTCCCGGATTTCGAATTGGACGTTCCAACTCTAACCTCCAGTGAAGATGAAGAAGAACTCGCGCAGTAGTGCGTGATTGAGCTGCCTCTCCGTAATTACCTCCGGCACACCGCGATTACTTTACTCTCTTTGCATCGAAGGAACTTGCGCCCTCAATCAACAAACC
>JBHEMV010000130.1:0-2780 GCA_046262375.1 Pyrinomonadaceae bacterium | reverse complement strand
TTCAGGCGTCGCTATGCGACGCTACACTTCGTCGACCTTTCCCGGCCTTGAAAGGCCGGGCTAAATTCACACCGACGCTACGATCGAAACTACTTGTTCAGAAGGTTCGGCGCAGCCAGCGGAGGGAGGACGACAAGCTAGCCTCCTAAAGTTATCGGACATTTGTAGCGAAACTGACCCACTACCTTGTTGTGCCTTTGCTACCGAGACTTGCGCGGCTTTTGTTATACTCCAAAACTGAATAACCATTCATTAAGATCACACACGAGTGACAGGATTACTTGATGCAACGCGAAACTTTGGAAATGGACGTGGTATTCGTAGGCGCCGGACCGGCAAACCTGAGCGGAGCATTACACCTGGCTCGGTTGATAAAAAAGCACAACGAGGCGGTGGAGAAAGGCGAGCGCAAAGGAACGCCCCTGGGCGAAGTAGAAATTGGTGTGATCGAAAAGGGCGCTTCGGTTGGGGCGCATATTCTTTCCGGCGCAGTGATGGACCCGCGTGCGTTGAAAGAGTTAATTCCGGACTTCGTAGAACGGGGAGCGCCGCTTGAATCGACCGTCAACGAGGATCATTTCCTGTACCTTACTAAAAGACACGCCTTCCGTTCTCCAGTAACGCCTCCGCCGCTAAAAAATCATGGCTACTACATTGTATCGCTCAACCGGCTGACCGCCTGGTTAGGCGAAAAATGCGAAGAGGCCGGTGTCAATATATTTCCCGAGTTTCCCGGCGCGGACCTGCTCTACGATGAAGAAGACGCGGTTATAGGAGTCCGGACGGGTGACAAAGGCATTGATAAGGAAGGGAAGCGGAAACCTAATTTCGAGCCAGGAGTTGATCTTCGCGCCAAAATTACTGTTCTCGGCGAGGGACCCCGCGGCTCCCTAACCAAGCAGTTAGTTCAGCGGCTCAACCTGGATGCCGGGCGCGAACCACAGGTTTACAGTATTGGAGTGAAAGAGCTCTGGGAGTTGCCCGACGACCGTTACCCGACGGGAAGGGTAACGCATACGCTTGGGTTTCCTTCTGACTCGCAAACGTATGGTGGCGGTTGGATCTATGGAATGCAGAATCGAATTCTAAATATAGGATACGTTACGGGTCTCGATTATAAGGATCCACTACTCGATCCCCACGCCGAGTTTCAGAGATTCAAGCAGCATCCATTTGTCAGTAAACTTCTCGAAGGCGGAAAGATGATTCGCTACGGGGCGAAGACAATTGCGGCGGGCGGCTATTTCGCTATGCCGCGCATTTATGCCGACGGGATCCTCCTCGTAGGTGACTGTGCGGGCCTTCTCAACTCACAGCGGTTGAAGGGAATTCACTCTGCCATCAAGAGCGGAATGCTCGCCGCGGAGACGATCTTCGAGGCACTCGTAGCCAATGACTACTCATCAAAGCAACTACAGGGTTATGAGAAACTCGTTGAAGAGAGCTGGATCGTTCCTGAACTCCGCAAGGTTAGAAACTTCCACGCAGGTTTCAAGCATGGCCGCTGGTTGGGACTTATGAATACTGGTCTTCAGCTCCTCACGGGCGGCAGATCCTGGGGAATCTTTGATCGTGCTAAAGCGGAGGCCGGCCATAAAGAAATGAGAAAACTCTCGGCCTACGGATATCGCGGGGACAATATTGAGCAGCGCTACAACGGCCTTCGATTCGACGGCAAAGTTGCCTTTAACAAATTGACCGATGTCTATCATGCCGCAGTTGGTCATAGCGAAGACCAACCCAGCCATCTTCATGTTCTCGACACAAATATCTGTGCGACGCGGTGCGCCGAGGAGTATGGAAATCCGTGCCAAAGGTTCTGTCCTGCGGCTGTCTATGAAATGGTCGAGGATGGGACGGGCGGCGCACGCAAGTTGCAAATCAATTTTTCAAACTGCGTTCACTGCAAGACCTGCGACATAATGGATCCTTATCAGATAATTAACTGGGTGACTCCGGAAGGTGGCGGAGGGCCTGATTATAAGGGCATGTGAGGCCAGGTTTGTCGTTATAACGCAAACTGTTAGTTTGCGACCGGTCCCTACGTCTCATGCAACATCGCAAACTAACAGTTTGCGTTACACGACTGAGACAAGCGTAATTACTCTTTTTCCTCTTCACCCTTAGTGACTGTGAAATTGACCCGGCCGCGCATTATCTCTTCCAATGCGATGCGAGTGTTCTTATGTTTCACCGTATCGATATCGATGCGCGGGCGCGCACCCCGTTGCAGTTGTTTGCTTCGTTTCGCCGCCAGAATAATCAGCCGGTATTTCGAGTCGATTTCCGGCGCCTGCGGTTCCTCTGCTGTTTCAGCAATATCTTCTTTTGATGCCATTTTTGCTGCTGCTCCTCCCGCTCCACAAGTGTTTCAATTAGAATTGCCAATCTGTTTGCCGGTAAAAGCGTCGACGACCTGTTCGACCTTCATCCTCTGACGGTTAAGCTTGACTCGTTCGGCATGGACTATCGCTGCCATCTGGTCTGCCGCGCGTTCAGCGTCGTCATTAATTATTACGTACTGAAAAGCCGTGTAGTCTTCCAGCTCCCTGGGGGCACTGCGCAAACGCAAATCGAGTTCTTCAGAAGAATCAGTACCGCGAGCCAGTAATCGTTGACGCAGCACTTCGAAGGACGGCGGCAGGATAAATATGCTAACCGAATCCGGCATCAACGCCCGCACGCTAGCCGCACCTTGAACATCGACTTCGAGAATGATGTCACGGCCTTTCGAGATCTCACGAAAAACTTGTTCGCGACCCGTCCCATAAAGTTTGCAG
>JBHEMV010000129.1:0-3630 GCA_046262375.1 Pyrinomonadaceae bacterium | reverse complement strand
GAGCATGCTTCTTTTCTCTTTCACGTCAGATGCCACGACGACTTCCGCGCCGCAATACGATCTTCTAATTAAGAACGGACGGGTAATTGATGGCTCGGGCCGTGCCGGATATGACGCTGACGTCGCGATCAAGGGCGATCGGATCGTGCGGATCGGCAAGTTTAAGAATACCGCGGCCGAGCGCGTGATCGACGCGGCAGGAATGGTCGTGGCGCCCGGTTTCATTGATATGCTGGGCCAGTCGGAAATCCATCTTTTAATCGACCCTCGCGCGATGAGCAAAGTGATGATGGGCGTCACGACTGAGATCACTGGTGAAGGCGAATCAATCGCGCCAGTTAACGAAAGAATTATAAAGGAGCAGGAAGACTTCAACCGCCGTTATAAACTGACCGTCGATTGGCGCACGCTTGGCGAATACTTTCAACGTCTCGAGAAGCAAGGGTCGGGCGTCAATCTCGCGACTTTCGTCGGCGCAACTCAGGTCCGTGAATACGTTATCGGTTTTGACAATCGCCAACCAACTCCTGACGAACTGGAACAAATGAAACAGTTGGTTGCGGCGGCGATGAAGGACGGCGCAATAGGTCTTTCAACCTCACTGCAATATGTGCCGGCGCGCTTCGCGAAGACGGATGAGATTGTCGAGTTGGCTAAAGTTGCACGCCAATACGGTGGAATCTATGCGACGCATCAACGCAGCGAAGCGAATGCTCTCGATGAATCACTGGCTGAAGTTTTTGAGATCGCCCGGCGCGCGCAAATTCCGGTAGAGATTTGGCATTTGAAGACTGCATACAAAAAGAATTGGGGACGTATGCCTGAAGTTCTCCGGAAGATCAGCAAAGCAAGAGCGGGAGGTCTGGATATTTCAGCTGATATCTATCCTTACATCGCCGGTAGCACGGCGCTCAGCGCATGTCTGCCTCCCTGGGCACTCGAAGGTGGAACTCAAATGATGCTTTCGCGCCTGCGCGATGCGGGCATTCGTCAACAACTAAAGAAGGAGATTGAAGCCGACTCGAAAGACTGGGAAAACATCTATCTGGGCAGCGGTGGCGCGCCAGGGGTCTTGATCGGATCGGTCGTCAACCGGGAACTTGAAGCAATCCAGGGGAAGCGCTTATCCGAGATCGCGGCAACGTTACAAAAGGAGCCTCTCGATGTCCTTTTTGATCTTATCCTTGCTGATAACGGCCAGACGAGCGCGATCTATTTCATGATGAGTGAAAATGATCTGCGCGCTGCAATGCGCGCCCCCTTTGTCAGCTTCTGCACCGACAGCGGCGCGAGGGCCAACGATGGTCCGTTAGCAAGAGCGAAGTCCCACCCGCGTGGCTGGGGCAGCTATCCTCGAATCCTTGGATGGTACGTACGCGAGGACCGGATACTGACCCTCGAACAAGCAATTCACAAAATGACCGGCATGCCCGCGAGGCGGGTCGGATTCATCGATCGCGGGTTGTTGCGCGAAGGAATGCTTGCTGACGTCACAATCTTCGATCCGGTAAGCATCAAAGATCGGGCAACGTTTGAATCACCCAATCAACACCCGGAAGGCATCCCGTATGTGATTGTGAACGGCCAGATCACTGTTGATGACGGCCGCCGAACCTCGGCGCTGGCCGGGCGTGTACTTCGCGGGCCGGGCTATCGCAAGTGAATGTCCAATGTCCAACGTCCCAATGTCCAACGTCTCCGTCACTCAGCAGTTTCAGCGTTCAAGCTTTATTAGCTTGCTATTGTGTGGCAACGAACAACCTGAAGGTTGAACTCTGAACTACTCGAATGCATTCGAAAGTTGGACGTTGGACATTGGACTTTGGACTTTGGACGTTGGACTTCTTAAACCGATCCGGCGATCTTTCGATATTGATCTTCCGTGAATGCTTTCAGAGTCTCGGTTTGAACATTTCCCTGACTCCCGAGCCCAAGTAGCGCGCGTGCTGCCGTTTCGTCATCCGGAGCTTCGATTACGCAGACCAGATCGTACCGGCCCATCGTCATGTAGACATCTTTGATTTGCGCGCCCACTTTCTTAAAAGCCTCGCGGCCGGCATCCAGTCGACTTGGACTATACTTGATTCCCGCCACACCCTGTTGTGTCCAGCGAAGCAGCGTAATGTAAGTTGGCATTTGAATCCTCCTTCCGAATTTGATCCGCAGATTACACCGATTACACAGATTAAGGTAAGACTGGCACTAACGCGGGCCGCCCCGTGGAGACGCGCGAAGAACTCCCGCAAGAACCTCGTTAGCGGCTTTTCCGGGGGCCGGGCTGATTTCTTTTATCTGTGTAATCGGCGTAATCTGCGGATAAGATCAGACCTTTATTAATATCTTACGAGAATACAAAATCCACATTAGTCCCAGCCAAAGGAGAATGAAAACAAACGCGTATGCTAGCGACGCATTTATCGGTGAGGCCCACGATAGAAAAAACTCTCGGAAGATCCATCCTTGCAAAGACATTTGCGTGCCGTCACCACGAGGAACCCTGACGAGTCCCAGCAAACGCGCCATCACTCCCGTGCCCACAAACAGCACGATAGCGTTGACTCCAAACACCACAAATGGCTTGGACCAGCGTTGATATTTCTTGATATCAATCAGCCAATAACATAGACCAAGAAACTCGAGCGCCATGCCTCCGGTAAAAAATACATAAGAACTTGTCCAAAGCGACTTGTTAATCGGAAAGAATGGATTCCAACACCACCCAATCACAATGCAGCAGGCTCCGGCAACAAACAAACCCGCGATCTTTTCGTATTGCGATTTGTCGAGACGCAGCCATTGCCCCGTCAAAACTCCAAATAGCGTGGTCGCAATTGCGGGTATGGTACTAAGGATGCCTTCAGGATCGTAAACCTTGCCTTGCTTCCAAATATGCGGTCCGAAGACTGCCCGATCCACAAACGATGCCAGACTTCCCTCTTTGGTCAGATCTCCGACGGCAAATCCTGGCGCGTGCACCCGAGTCATCAGCAACCAGTAGATAATCAGCAACGCAACCGTAATGATGACCTGTGTCCTGGCTCTTGTTGTCAGAAACATGATCGAGGCAAACAGATAACAAACCGCGATGCGCTGCAGCACCCCTGGTATTCGAATTGTCGAAAGATGGAAATAGGGAAAGCCGGCCAGAAACATTCCGAGGGCAAAGATAATAAGCGTGCGCTTGACTACTTTCACGTAGAGGTCGCGTTTGCTGCCACCGCTTTCCAGACGTCGCCCAAAAGCGAGCGGAATAGCCACGCCGACTATGAATAGGAAGAACGGAAAAACTAGATCCGTCGGTGTCCATCCATGCCATTCCGCATGTTTTAGCGGCCAATAAATATTGCTCCATGTTCCAGGATTATTTACCAGAACCATGCCCGCGATGGTGATGCCGCGAAAAACGTCCAGCGAGACAAGCCGGTCATTCGTGGCGACGGTTTTCGGGGTGGGGGACATGCTTGGCAATCGCTCAATTAAAAACATTTTCCATTTGTCATATTACATAATTTCTCATCTCTCATTTGCCAGAGTTTCTCCCGAGTCCAAAAGTTTTCGCGCGCCGTTTAGATCTTTCGCGCGCCGTTTAGATCTTTCGCGCGCCGTTTAGATCTCTCGCGCGCCGTTTAG
>JBHEMV010000128.1:0-3869 GCA_046262375.1 Pyrinomonadaceae bacterium | reverse complement strand
TCAGCAAACATCCCTGTTCTGAGAAAACCTCGACGATCAAGACCAAGGTTCGTCGCCGGCAGCCCAGTCAGCCGCCGCACTGCCTCAGTTAGCGAAATGACCTTCTCCTCGCGCACGTACTTACCCAAGAGACGCGCGAAGTTGCCGTAAGCGCGCGGGTGCGTGGAAGACTTAAGGAAAACTCCTTCGGGCGCCATCGATGCAGCGTCAGAACCAAGTGAGACCCATGGTTGGCGTAATTCCTTCTTGATGTTTTCCTCGGACATCAAGAAGTAAACAGTGCCAACACGCGAGCGATCTTCAAGTATCAGATCCATGATCGTCTCGACCGGATCTTTCCCACGCATCTTCGCGACCTCGGCAAGCGTCTTGCCGGTGAGTGGTTTCAACTTCTCCGACTTGAAGCCGACCAGAAGAACGCGGTCTGCCGAGCCGGCAGCTAGATAGAGGTTCTCCCATTTGTCGCTTGGAGTTCGCACCTCGGCCGCTATTTTCTGTCGCGTAGCTGGATCTTCGAGGCGCTTGAAGAGCGCTTCGTAGCCACCGTCCATGGTCCAGGGCGGCAGGCTGGCGTTGAGTCCGGTAGCGCCCGCCGGGTACATGTACATGTCGGCGGTGATCTTTAGTCCCTGGCGACGCGCAGCGTTGACTAGCGCCAGCACCCTCTCCACCTTGTCCCAATTCTGCCGGCCGGCAGCTTTGATGTGATAGATCTCAGCAGGAAGGCCGGCCTCGCGGCTGATGCGAATCAACTCTTCCACTGCTTTGACCCACTCATTCCCTTCGCTGCGCAGGTGAGAGATGTACTTGCCCTGGTAACGGGCAGCAACCTTACACAGCTCTATAAGCTCCTCCGTCCGGGCATAAAACGCGGGCGCATAAATTAAGGAGGAGCCAACTCCGAGTGCTCCCTCTTCCATCGCCTGGCGAACGAGTTCGCGCATTTCCTGAAGCTGTGCTGGTGTAGGCTGCACATCGCTTTCGCCGAGCACATATTGCCGGACCGTCGTCGCGCCGACGAACGAAGCGACGTTCTGCGAGACCCCGCGCTTCTCCAGATACTTCAGGTACTCAGCAAGAGTCGTCCACTCAATATCAAACTTAATGTCGTCTTGCTCGGCCACCACCTGCTTCTTCAGACGTTCGTTGAGCGGTCCCATCGACCAACCTTCGCCCATTATTTGCGTGGTCACGCCCTGCCGGATCTCGCCCTGCGAGCGGCCATCCACGATCAGCGACTCCGTGGACCAGGACAACATATTGATGAAGCCAGGCGCGACGGCCAAGCCACGCGCGTCAACTACGCTACTCGCCCGTGCTCGACTCAAGTTGCCAATTGCTACGATCCGATCTCCTCTGATCGCAAGGTCGACTCGCCGTGGAGCGCGACCGGTTCCGTCATAAACCGTGCCCCCCTTAATAAGAACATCAAAGTTTTCGGTCCGTGGCGCTTGACCGCCCCCCGCCAAGGGCAACGCCAATGTTAATAACAAAGCGAGACATTTGTGCACACGCATGTTCACGGTTCTCCTCATGATGAATGCTAATTGCGATTGAATAAACGTCAATTCATTTGATCTTCTTTGCCGTAGTGTCCTGCCCACCCTGACGTAAAATCAAGTGGGTCACTTGCCCGCTCGCATCCTTTACAAATGTCAACTCGACCGACACTGTAAGGGCAAAAAACCGAGTCTCGGATTCTGGAAATAACTCAAGCTTCGGTTGGCCCGACGCTTGCCCCATTAGTTTCCCGTCCTCTGCGGTTATGGTCAGAATGAAGTTGGGGGAAAGCTCATACTGCCCGGCATAAGAAGCATAGATTTTAGGATCGACCTGGGCCAGGGCTTTTTCTTTAGGAACGTAATCACTCCAGCCATACTCTTTCGCAATGCTTCGCACCACTTCTTCCACCAGCGATGAGCCTCGATCCGAGTTAGTCATCAACACCGCCCCCTGCCCGCTATTCTTGAAGCCGATCAACAGGCATCTATAACCTTCATTAGCGCCGCCGTGACTGAACCGGGCTGAAGCTCCTTCGCCAGCCAGTCCGATTCCAAGACCCCAGCCTCCAACCTGCTGTGTGAGCATTTGCCGCGTCATCTCCTGAGAGAGAACTTTGTTTGATTTCCCAGCCAGAGACCTTTGAATTTCGATCGCAAAAAGGGCGAGATCAGTCGGAGTGGTCCAAAGTCCCGCAGCGGCCATCTCGGGGTAAGTGTGCCAGTTACCCTTTACCTTCTCTCCGTCAGATCTGTGTCCGACGGCGGCCTGTGGTCCATGCTTTTTCGGTAGCGGCTGCTCATAGGTGCTGTGTCTCATCCCACTTTTCTTGAGCACCGTCTCCTTCATCAGGCGCGGGAACGGTTTCGCTGTGGCATCTAACGCGAGTTGCTGAAAGACCTCGTAGCCACCTCCGGCATATCGGTATTTTGTGCCGGGCGAGATGTCAACTCGAATTGGTTTTGAGTTCGCAGGTTTTTCACCATTAAGTATCTGCAAAAGAGTCGGCACAGGCGCGTCCGAGGCGTATCCAGCGAACCCGTGCACGGTCAATCCTGCGCTGTGGCTGAGCAGTTCGCGCAGCGTCACTTTCTTTGCTCTCGTGAACTCATTTTCCGGGACCTTCCATGAAGTGAGTTTACGATTCACGTCTTCATCAAGATCGAGCTTTCCCTGTTGGACCAATCGAAGCGCGGCCATTGCCGCAACTGGTTTACTTATAGACGCAGCTTGAAAAAGGGTTTCGGGCGTAACAGCCTTGTTACCGCCCTTCTCGCACACGCCGTAGCCGCGTGCCCATTCGATCTGTCCGTTGTTGATGACCGCGACGCTGAGGCCGGGCGTTTTGTAAAACTGCATTCGATCGGCAAGCTTCATTGCTGAGACAGTCTGCCCTTTGATGACAACTGGAGGCAGCAACCCGTTCTCAACTCGCTGAATTCTCTCCGAAACACTTGCCGGCCCCTGGGTGTGACGCTGCGTTTGGTAACTCGTCGCGTTTTCGGCGCCAATATTTCGCGCCGACGAAGAGGAGTTAGTTCCGCCCGCGACTAACGCTAGCAGCACAAGCCAGCCCGCAAAGGATGTGTCCTTAATCGTCATGATTGTTCGACTTCCGTTCGCGAACGCCAGATCAAATAGGCGGGAGCGCCGAGAAGCACAATTCCGAGCCCAATCGCGGCGCGAACGGGTTGTGTCACCATCGTATTTATAACCAGCGCGCCCGCGGCGACGATGAAAAGCAGCGGCGTTAATGGATAAACAGGAACGCGGTACGGGCGAACGGCGTCCGGCATCCGTCTTCTGTAAACGAAGATGCTGGCAGCAGCCAGCGCGTAGAAGATCCAACCGATGAAGACCACATAGGTCAGCAGTTGCTCGAATGTTCCCGTTGCCGCAAGGACGGCTGACCAAACTGCCCCGGCGACGATTGCAAACGCCGGTGTATGAAAGCGAGGGTGAACCTCAGCCAGGCGGTGAAAGAAAATGCCATCGCGGGCCATCGCATAAAAAACGCGCGGTGAGGTCAGCATTACCGCGTTGGCTGCGCTGAAGATGGAAATTAGGATCATGAGCGATACCAGTTTCGCAGCAGCAGGGCTGACGACATTGGCGACCGCAGTTGCGGCCAGGCGGTCGGAACTTGCCACACCCGACGGACCGAGCGCCGCCAGATATCCAAGGTTAGGAATCAGGTACAGCACGATAAGCGCCGCGGTGCCGAGCACCAGTGCAAGAGGAAAATTACGTTGCGCGTTCAGAGTCTCACCGGCACTGTAGGAGACATACTGCCATCCCTCGTATGCCCAGAGGACGCTGATCATTGCCAGGCCGAAACCCGAGGCGAGTGAGCCGCTGACCTGCGCCGG
>JBHEMV010000127.1:0-4013 GCA_046262375.1 Pyrinomonadaceae bacterium | reverse complement strand
TCATAAGTGTGCGAGCCAAAAAAGTCGCGTTGAGCCTGAGTGAGATTGAGTGGGAGATTCTCGGCGCGATACATGTCGAAATAGCCGAGGCTCGCAGACATTGCCATTACAGGCACCCCGCGCTGAATGGCCGTGCTCACGACCACGCGCCAGGCAGATTGTGACTGGTTTATTTGGTCTTTGAATTCAACGTCCAGCAAAAGGTTGGAAAGTTTGGGGTCTCGTAGATAGGCCTCTTTAATTCGTCCCAAAAACTTTGCTCGAATAATACACCCACCTTGCCAGATGCGCGCGACTTCGCTGAGATTGATTTGCCACGCAAATTCTTCTGAACCCGCCTTAACCAAATTCATCCCCTGCGCATACGAGCAAATCTTGGAAATGTAGAGCCCATCGTGAATGGCGGCCACCAACTCCTTTTTGTTCCCGGAAAAGGAAGGCGCCGCGGGCCCACGCAGTTGCTTGCTGGCTTCAAGCCGCGCCTCTTTTTGCGCTGAAATATTTCGCGCGGTGATGGCTGCGTCTATTGTTGGTATCGGAGTTCCCAAATCGAGGGCGATTTGGCTGGTCCATTTTCCAGTTCCCTTCTGGCCAGCTTTGTCCAGAACCAGATCGATCAACGGCTTTCCCGTTTCCTCATCTCGTACTCGCAAAATCTTCGCGGTTATTTCAATGAGATATGATTCCAGACGACCGCGATTCCACTCATCAAAGACATCTGCTAATTCATCCACTTCCATTCCCAGGCCGTGCCGCATTAGTCCGTAAACTTCGGCGATGAGTTGCATATCACCATACTCAATGCCGTTATGGACCATCTTCACGAAATGGCCGGAGCCGCCTGAACCAACGTAGGTCACGCATGGTCCATCCGGAACTTTCGCGGCGATCGCTTCCCAAATAGGACGAATTTGTTCATAAGCGTTTGGGTCGCCACCGGGCATAAGACTTGGCCCGAGTAGCGCGCCTTTTTCTCCACCCGAGGTTCCGGATCCAATCATGAAGAGGCCGGTCGCTTTCAAATCGCGTTCGCGGCGCTCAGTATCTTTGAAATGGGAATTACCGCCGTCAATTAAGATGTCACCTCGCTCCAGAAAGGGTTTGATCAAATTGATCGTCCAGTCGACCGGGTCACCTGCCTTAACCAGAAGAATTATCTTGCGAGGGCGTTCGAGCGAGCGAACAAACTCTTCCGGGGAATGAGCGCCAGTAATATGCTTTCCGACTTCACGTCCAACAAACGCATCCAGAACGGGCGGCTCGCGATCGTAAACAGCAATCGAATAACCATTGCGCTCGATGTTGAGGGCAAGGTTTTGCCCCATCACACCTAAGCCAATGAGTCCAATATTTGCAGCTTTCGTCATTGTGATCGCAGCCTCAAAGAGCCGCCGTACGTCGCCTTCCCGACCTTGGGCTATTCAGACATGCGCGACACTCACAAATTGTTAACTCTCAAGCGGAGAACAACACTTGGGCTAAAACTCTCTAAAACCGGATTGACCCTGAGTACTAGTGCAGTTTTGAATCTTGGCGTTCTCTCTCATTAGCACCGTGGCTTTAGCCCGGTGATATGATTCGGGGTTTAAAGGGAAACCATTTAAACGGTTTCCGGTCATGTGGGTCACTAAGTTCACCGCGGTAAAGCGACGGTGCTAATGAGATTAGTGCGAACGAACTGCACGATTAGCTGCCCCCGTTCTCAGTTTGCTCCAACGATCAGTTCTTTTAGTCTTTTGAGTCCCACCAATACATCACTCCCCAGATCAACACGAATGGCGCGGCGACCGTGTGACAGCAACGACTGGAAATCGCCCTGCGCCTGCGCCGCCTTCAGAATACTAAACGTGTACGGCTCACCGGGGACCTCCAGATCGATATTGTCGGGCGCCGTTATTTGTATAAACACACCCGAGTCTGGCCCACCCTTATGTAGCTGGCCGGTTGAGTGAAGAAACCTTGGTCCGTATCCAGTCGTAGTAGCGCAACCAGTTTGATCTCTTAGAATCGTACGAATTTCCTGGATGGCGGTTTCTATTTCAGATGTTTCTTCCAGGTAGGCAAGCAGCGCAATGTAGTCGCCGGGATTTGTCATTGCAATCCGCTGGCGCAAAACTTCTGCTACCGAGGTCGAGATCGGAACTGCGCCGGTGCCGTCCTCTGCATAAATTGAAAGGATTCCATCACTCACAAGTGGAGGCGGTTCCTGAAGTTTTCCTTCTTTAGCGAATTTTTCCAGTAAAGCCTTAGTTGCATCTTTCGATTCCTGCACATTCGGTTGGTCAAAGGGATTTATCCCGAGCCGCCATCCCGCAAACGCCGTCGCCATCTCCCACAAGAAAAACTCGGCGCCGAGATCGTAAACATCGGCGAAAGTTCGACGGCAAACCGGATGTCCGGCAGCCTCGAGAGCGTTCAACTTTGACTGAGTTGCGGCGTCAGTGCCCCCAACAGCAATTGAAACGAATAGTCGGTCGTTACCATATGTAGAAACCGGCCCCAGCGATTCGCCAACAATCGGCACTATCCCTTTTCCTTCTTTACCTGTGCTTTCCGCGATCAGTTGCTCAATCCATAGACCCAGTGCCGAAAGTGTCTGGTCGGTAACGATGGTTAATTTATCTCGACCAGAAAGCGCACACTCAGCCATAACCGAACCGAGAAATGCGGAGGGATTGTCGTTTATGGGCACGCTCGCGCTGCACGATTCCGCCATTGTCTCCGCACTTTGCAGAAGCTTTTCGACGTCCAATCCCATTAGCGCGGCCGGCACCATGCCGAAATACGAAAGCGCGGAATAACGTCCACCAATATCCTGCGGATTCAGAAAGATTCGCTTGAACCCTTCCTCGGCAGCGGTCCGGGCCATTTTTGTGTTCGGGTCCGTGATCGCGATGAAGGCGCTGCCTGGCTTGTCACTCTTTCTAGCGACTTTGTTGTACCAGAACCTGTGGAAGACAATGGGCTCAGTAGTAGTGCCTGATTTCGACGCCACAATAAATAAGCAGCGATTGACATCGATCTGCTTTGCTAAATTGTTGACCGCATCAGGATCGGTTGAGTCTAGAACAAGTAGCCGGGGAAAACCTTCTGGCGATTGGAACGTCTGCCGCATTACCTCAGGACATAGTGAAGAACCACCCATCCCGCAAACCATCACATGGTGAAATTGTCCGGACGCCGCAACGCTTGTAGCAAAACTCGCCAGTTCGCCTGTTGCGGTTCGCATCATGCCCGGGACTGATAACCAACCGAGCGCGTTTTTGATAATCTTTTCATGCGCCTCTTCACCCTTCCAGAGGGAAGCATCCTTATTCCAGATTCGCCGGATGACATTTGCCTTAGCTGCTTCTGCAAGAATTTCCCGGACAGGCTCCTCGTAGCTTCCCAGCGATGCAGTCAACGAGACCTGGCCCGCAAATACAGAGGTGTCTCGCTTGGCTTCAATTCCTGCATCCTTCATAATCAACCCTCGAGATAGAGAAAAGTGCCGCGTTTGAAATTATGGTGAACGGAATAGTCTAGCACGGCGTGCCAAGCGAACAGCGGCGAGCCGGAGGACGGCAGTGTCCTAAAGTTGCGTTGCGCTTCGGGGCGGTAGCCCCGGTCCGCCCTTCATTGTTAGCAACGCAACTTTAGGACACTATCCGGAGGACTGAACTGGTGCTGTTTGATTTAGGACGGCAAGCTGGATGTGGGTACGAACTATGGCCAGTGAAAAAAAAAGGGCTTTAATATTGGTGGATGTGCAGAATGATTTCTGTCCGGGCGGGTCCCTTGCCGTGGCCAACGGCGACGAAGTTGTAGCGCCCCTGAATAGACTTATTGACGAATTTCTGCAGCGGGGCGAGCCGGTATTCAAGAGCCGCGACTGGCATCTGGAAAAGACTAAACACTTCGCTGCATACGGCGGAACATGGCCCGTGCATTGTGTGCAAAACACTAAAGGGGCGGAATTTCATCCTGACCTAATAGATGCCACCCGCATTCGAGTCATCTCGAAAGGCCTGGGT
>JBHEMV010000126.1:0-4261 GCA_046262375.1 Pyrinomonadaceae bacterium | reverse complement strand
TGTAGCGTCGCGTAGCGACGCCTGAAGTTAGTGCGAATTCAATCGTCGCTACGCGACGAGAATCCTCTAACCATCTGGATCCCCGGCGCTACCACCCCACGCGGGCTGCCCACGCGGGGACCCCGGTTTGAAACGCCGGGCTAAACTCATACCGACGCTACGCGTCGAAGAGACTTAACCAGCTTCCTTTAAGTTGTCGCGGCGTTACGACAAGCTGAAGAAGCTTATCGGACATCAAACTGACACACTACCGATTCAGGCTATGGCTTTGTGCGAATCAGGCCGATAAGCTACTATCGAATCACCCCAGCGAAAGGTTAGAAGCAAGGGAAAATGGAAAATCATTTCGTCAAAATTACCGATAAGAAATCGTTTGAGGAGTTGGCGAGTCGCTCAAAAGACCGGACGGTCGTAATATTCAAACATAGTTTGACCTGTCCCATTAGTGCTGCGGCCTACGAACAAATGGCTGAATTCGACGGCGAAATTGCGCTGATTGAAGTGCAACGGGCACGCGAGCTTTCCACGGAGATTGAGAACCGTTTCGGTATAGCGCATGAGTCGCCACAAGTTATCGTCTTGCGCAATGGTCAGGTAGTTTGGAATGCATCGCACTTTAAGATTACCGCTGACGCTGTAGTCGAAGCAGTGCGTGACGCAGGGACCAAAAGCCAGTAGGACCGATGCGAATGTTCGCGGCGTGCACCCATATGACGCCCAAAAGTCGCCCAAAAGAATATGATAGAAGCAAGTGAAAGACGCGGAGTGGCGATTGAGCCGCGCGAGATCAAACAGGAAGGCGACTCAGGCCTGCGTATTACGTGGGCCGATGACTGCGTTTGTCGATACACCGCAGCTGAGCTGCGACGCGCATGCCCTTGTGCACAGTGTGTAAACGAATGGACGGGCCAGCGGGTGCTAAAGGCCGACGCAGTTTCCGACGAACTGACGATTGCGGAGTTAAGTATTGTCGGACGTTACGCACTCAACTTTCGCTGGAGTGATGGACATGAAACGGGGATTTACAGTTTTCGCTATCTGCGGGAGTTGGGAGAACGATAAGACCCTGCGCCAAAGATCAAAGCGCCTAAAGATCAAAGAACAAAGGACAAAGAACAAAAGAACAGCGATTGACTGTATGAATGAACAAGACTTTTTTAATGAAAAGCAGGAACTGAAAAAGGCGACTTATAGCTGCCCAAATTGTCGCGAACGCGGGGAGTATGACGTGCGCTGGTTGAAGCGAACTAAGAAGGCCGGCCCGCCTCGAGGCGCCAACGAACAAGATCGAATGCGTTTTCAGAAATCGCGCGACTATATGGTGCGAATAGATGACCAGCTCTCGTGTAAGAGCTGCCGCCGCCGCTTTGAGATCCCCAGCTCGCAATCGGTTGTTTTTATTTAGCCAGTGGGTCCTGCTGGTAGTAACTAACACCTCCTTAAACCCCGACCCGACTATCCCATGCGGCCAACCGGGCAGGCCGATTGGATGTCATAAAATTCTTTCTACTGAAAGACCGAAGCCAGCTCGTCATACCTCTCATTCACTCTGATAAATCAAGAAATCATTGAAATACGGGCACTAAACAGGGGAAGGGCGGCGGCAACGGCGGAGTTGAAAGTAAGGAGCTAATGGCCTCAACTTTGCTCAAGAGCTACCGGATCGAAGGGTGGCATGTGAAATCATGATTGAACCACAACAGTTTGCCGGAGCCGATAAGACCAACACGTCTTTTCTTTCTCCGCTTGAGCGCCGGCTGGCGCCGTTGGTTATTCCCCGAATTCCAAAATGGCTGGAGACTTATCATCTGACTCTGTTGACCGTCGTCTGGTCACTCGGGATTCTGGTTTTCAGTTTTCTGGCTTCAAGAAACATCCGTTGGCTTTGGCTGGTTTCAGTAATGATACTGCTTCAGTGGGTCACTGATCATTACGACGGCAAGGTCGGCAAGTATCGCAACACGGGTCTGGTGAGATGGGGTTATTACATGGACCATCTGCTCGACTATTTCTTTCTCTGTTCGGTCATCATCGGCTATGCCTTCATTCTGCCCGAGCAATCACGGTTTCAGCTGCTACTCCTGTTGGCACTATTCGCGGCCTATGATTTCAGCACGTTTCTGGCGTTCGCCGCGACGGATAAACTAAAGATCAGCTATCTGAAATTCGGGCCTACTGAATTCAGGTTGGCCTTGATCATCATCAACGGGCTGCTGGTTTCGTTTGGTACGAAACACATGATCTCCGGATTGAAGTGGGTCAATGCGGGAGCCGCAATTGGCCTGTGCTTCCTCATCTATGAAACGCAAAAGAGAATCTGGCAACTCGATATGGAAGGCAGGCAGCCAAAGGAGTTAGCGCCTGCTGAGCCCCCTCCTGAGCGAATGTTAGAAAAACCATACGTGCCAAGCCCGGAGTGTACGTATTAGTAACAAGCACTCGGATGGGGTGTGGGCCGCGGGAATCTGCCGCCCGCAGTTAACATTACCCTTCGATTACCTGAGCAAATCCAATTAACCGGATACCCTCGTAATATCCAGCATAATGGTTTACAAGGCCGATTCAACAGGCTACCGCCGCTGACTCGCCTGTGGCTTACTGTTTGCAAGTACTGACGTAAGATGCAAGGCTGATTGGAACTGCCGTTCTTTATTGGCACGTAAAATTGGCACGTAAAATCAGGGAACTCTCCTTCACAAAAATCGTTTAATTGAAACAAGCACCAGAAATAGGTCAGAACACAAGGTTGTGAGAAATGTCAGAAAAGAAAACTATTAAGGTCATAAAGAAAGACCAGCGAACGCGTAAGGAAAAACCCGCGCCTAAGGGCAACACAACAGCCCAAACAGCGCGTGAAATGGTTCAAACTGTAACCAATTGGGTTAATGAACTTCAGCAGAAGCGCCGCGTCGAAACCGCCAACGCCATCAAATTAATGCTTCCAGAAAACCCTCGTCCCAGCGAGGTGTGATAACGCTTCAAGTAATCGCTCCACACGATCGAAATTCCTGGAACCACTCTCTTAAGCTTAAAATTTAATTGAAGCTTTGCTGATTTCTTCTGAAAAGGTAGACATCCACTTATCCTGTCGTGTCCTAGTCTTCAGTTTTTCTGTGCCTCCCCAGTGCACTGTGCCGCTGTGATGAATAAGGCGCGGATAACACTCACTACGGAGGCACCGAGAACACAAAGAACGCACAGAGACTCGGAATTAGAACAACACTTCCTCACCTCGCGCTTTCCTGCGCTGGTAGCCTTCTGTAAAATGATAGGCGAGATCCACTTATGAGCGCGCCGGACCCTAAACCTGAAATGAAAGTTTCGCGGACTTTCATTCAACAAGCTCGCGAACTGCTCAATGAGGATTATCTCCCGAAGATTGAGCGTTGCCTCGAGCAGCTAACCGATGAGCAGATTTGGTGGCGTTCAAACCCGGAGAATAACAGTATTGGGAATCTTCTTCTGCACATTTCGGGGAATGCTCGCCAATGGATTGTTTGCGGCTTAGGCGACGAACCTGATAGGCGCGTGCGACAGGCTGAGTTTGACGAACGGCGCATTATCGCTCGCGATGAATTGCTTTCTTTGCTCAGGAACACTGTCGCCGATCTCGATCGGGTACTCGGCAGCTTTGATCCTTCGCTCCTTCTAAATCGTTATCTCATACAGGGAACTGAAGTGACAGCACTTGCAGCGATTTTTCATGTGACAGAGCACTTCTCGATGCATGCTGGGCAAATACTTTACATAACGAAGCAACTAACCGCACACGATTTACGCTTCTATGATTTGTAAGGACGTACAGCGTCGCAGCACTCTGCGCCGGTCGAAAGTGGACATGGCAGCGAGCAAGATTATGGAGTCGTGTGGGGGGTCGAAATCGTTCTGATAAGATATTATCGAACCTGGCTGTACCTTCCATTCCCAGCAGTGAGCTTGGACCAGAGCATTGCTGCTAACGGGTTCAGTTTCTGACCTTTGATTGAAGCTATGGAAATCAGACGTGCTTCCGGCCATTTCTATGGACAGACCCAAGCTAGTCGAGTGGTCGCTGGCTTTCGATTGATGGAAACCGCTTACCCTTCGGGCATTAAGCTCCCCGAAGCATTCTCACGAACGGCACTTAATGAGCTCCGTTTACGGTGAAAGGGGATTCCAATGCCGAGATGGTTAGTGATTCTGGGTCTCTTCGTTCTCTTATCTGGAGGAAAAAGCGCGGCACAACCTGCCGAAACGAAGCTAGATCCAAATATTTACGATA
>JBHEMV010000125.1:0-4573 GCA_046262375.1 Pyrinomonadaceae bacterium | reverse complement strand
GCTTTAAGGGGGACTTGAAGTGGGTGAGTCTACTCATGTGGGCAGGTGCAGATCCTCGTTCAAGAGGGCCTACGTTGGATGATGATGACGATGATCCTGATGAGTACTTAACGGCCCTCACCGCTGCGACATACTCAGAGAATTCCCAGATCCTGAAGCGCCTGAAGCCAGACGCCAAGCTAGACGATGTCGACATGCTGCTCATAAATGCCGGCCGCCGCGGCCACGCTGATGTGGTGCAGTACCTGTTGGGGCTCGGAGCGAAACCGAATGACAAACCCAACGGTGGTTCGACGGCTCTCGACGGCTGTCTCCAGAGCTTCCGATACGGAACCTTTAGACTCAGATTTTACTATACAGATTATGGAAGAAGGTCGAAGGCATCGAAATATGACGTGTCTGATAAGCGGGCGACTGTTCAGCTCTTACTTGACCAAGGAGCTCTCTGGCGGCCGGACGACGTTCACCAGGTGTCCGACGTGCGACGAAGCTTGTATGAGTGCGAACCGGACGTAACATTGGAATTAGTCGAACGACTTGTGAAGCACAATGCATGTACTCCAGAAATGATCAATGACCTGCTGCGAACACCAGCGATGAAGAAACATCTCATGCAGGAGGCGAGAAAATTCGGTCTGATGGGGTTCGATATCCGAACGAAGGAGCAGAAGGCGGAAGACGAACGACGCGAAGAGGCGCATCGCAAATGGATCCTTCGTGATCTTATGTCCAGGTACAATCGTGAAAAGATCTATGAGGAGATCTGGGCGGAACCCATCCTGCATGTTGCGAAAAGATATAGCATGTCCGACGTTGGCCTCGGAAAGGTCTGCAAGAAGCTTAAGATTCCCAGGCCAGGACTCGGTTACTGGGCCAAAAAGGCAGCCGGTAAGCCGATACCGAAACGGCCCCTGCTTCCGGATTTATTTACGTGAGGAATCAAACACTGCGTGCAAGGATCGAGGCCGTATCAACCGTCTGGCTGTTCGTGATAAAATGTCTCGCAACGCGCGCAAATAAAGTTCACGATGCTATGGAAGGTCTCACTCAGTTAACAGTTTATTTAGTGTCCAATTAGTGACCAACTGCGCGCCGAAAGTTTACTCCGCGGACTCAGTGCAGTAAGCGACAGTTGATGAAATCCGTAGGTTTTCAATTTTCCTGAGTATGACGAGTGAAGGGAATCAATCGCTCTAAGCCCCCCTTCGGCACCATCAATCCTATACTAAAACATCCTTAAAGGGATTACGGTGAAATCAGCGAGCTTCGGTAACCGGATGGGCGAGCATTCGGTTTCCCGCGGAGACATACATAAGTCCCAGAGCTTCATCGGTAACAAAGCGCTCGTCCAGATCGCCCAACCTAACTTCGCGCTGTGTCTCTCCGGTATTGATATTGACACCGGCTAGCCCGTTTCCATCCCGGCCCTTAAGATCTGTGTAGAAATACATCCATTGACCTCGCAAGGCCGCCAGCCGATCGCGGTGCCACAAAAAACGCGAGAGGCGTTCGAGTTGGCGCGCCGGATCAAGTCTATCCAGTAATCGTTCGTCAATATCAGCCGTACGACGCCGTATGAAATCACCGGGCGAAGGCGGTGAGGGCATCGAAGGGATCGGCGAGCCGGCTGTCGACACAGCACCTCTCAAACGAGCAGCTAAACCATATTGCCGGTAGCGAGCAGTCGCGTAGTTTATCGCGTACTTGCGGGCAGAGTTCGTTGCCAGCGCTTGCAGATTGGATACGGACGAGCGCGCAACCAAAGTCGACCAGCCTAAGTTACCTGCCGCCCTCGCCAACTGCAGCCCGCGAAACGCGGTCACTGTTGTTCCGCCAAAGCGGAAATAGAGTGATGCGGCGCGCGCAGCGATTGCTGTCACAGTGCGGAATATGCCGCGGCCGGGAGGCGTATGGCGTGCGCGCCATAACTCGCGACCGCTTGTTGCGTCGAACGCAGAGATTTCCGACTGCCCGCCGACGACTACGTTGCCTGCTTCGTTCAAAATTCCAAATGAAGCTCGCTCGATGCCATGCTTCACTCGGGAACGTCGCCTCCCAGTGCTTGAATCGATGAAGATTAGATCGTCCCGATCGGCGACAACGATGCTGGAAGGATTTGGCAGAACGAGGTTGGTGATACCTTTATCGGCCCCCTTGTATCGCCATAAAACTTTTCCCGTCCGAGGGTCCAGCGCGCTGACGCCATAAGGCCCACGCTGTTCTGTTTCGCCGTCTTTCAGGCGCGTAAATTGACCCCCCGTGCGAACATATAATCTGTCGTCGATTAACATCATTTCCGGGGTCAAACCGAGGTCTTTGGCTTCCCACTCGGTATCTCCAGTTTCGCGTGAGATTGCCCGCACGCGACCATGCCCGGAAGTGTAGATGAAGGCTTCATCGAAAATCGGCGCCGATTCCGTGAGGGCGAGGCCTTCCTCGTTTACGCGGTAGCGCTCCCGCAGCCGCGCTTTACCTGTAAGCGCGTCGAAGGAGGTCAAGCCCTCGTAGAAAATGCATAGCCTTCCATCGACAAAAACTGGTGAATGATAATTATCCAGAGTGTAGTCGATCTCGCTGCCCTTATTTGCAGACCAGCGTGAGGGCAACATTTCAACTTCGTTGACTTCATAGTGCCAAAGCTCATCGCCCGAAGAAAGATTGAAAACATGCAGAAGAGGATGACGTTTAAAAGAGTCGTCGGCGCGTCCCTTCGCATCTTTGGCAAACACCACAGCGAGCAGATTGGCTGCCGGGTCAACGGCCGTTTGCATCACACCGCCTCGAATAGCGCTAGTTTTCCAAATCGGGTTGCCGGTTAGGAGATCCACGGCTTCGACTCGAGTGCGCTCGCCTTTTTGGAAACTCAGCAATAGCAAATCAGACCCGGGTACCGGAGCAACGTCAGTTTCTTCGAGCGACACGTTTTTGAGACGCCATAGGATTTCGCCTGTCGAACCGTCAACAGCGTAAAGCGATTTCTCCGTGCCGACGATGAGCACACCCAGCTCCGTTGTTTGATAGAAGCGGATTGTATTATCCAGTTTTGCCGTCCAAACCTGAGCGTTAACACCAGCGACGGGAATGACGACGAAGACCGCGACCGACAACAATATGTGACTGGCGAAGGAAGGCTTTCTCATACGGGTGAAGGATAACAGAAGTCTAGGGCAGATTGTCGTGTCCCTTTAATTTGAGAAGCTCTCAAGACATGCTAAAACCTCTGAGCCAGGAAAGTCTCTCAGGTTAGAAAGTCTCTCAGGTTAGGAAGGGGGCATGCCCCCGCTGCTGCACTAAGAAATAGTCTTAGCTGAAAGATTCATCTAATGAGTAATTAAGAAAGTCAGAAGGTCGCGCTTTGGAGAAGAAGAGCGGGGGCATGCCCCCTTCCGAACCCTGAGCTGATCTGTGTTGAATGGTGCGTACTTAGTAAATTCTGGACGCGTTAGCTTCAGCTTCGTCGCTCGCGCGCATTCGATTCCTACTGCAAATCTGATATTCTTAGCCTCTAATCGATTTCGCACGGAGGCGGATGGCTGAACTAATCATTTGACAGCAACAAAACACTAATATAGTTAAAAAACGCGGACGCAAGCTGACAGTTTGCGTTACAACGGCTAAGAGTTGTTCGATGCAAATTGTGGTAAGAGATCGCCAGGTTCCAAACAAAGCCCACCTGGTGCTTTTGTTACTCGTATACATTGCCGGACTCACCGTCGGGGCCAGCGCGCAATCCATAGATCTCACATCGCCGTCACCGGTACGCACTAATGAAGTGGTTGGCACAATTGCGGCACGGGACCTCGGTGATCCCAGACTGACAGATCACTTCTACGCTTTCACAGGCACACCCGGAGATGTGCTGATCACAGTTGAGAGCGCCAACCTCAATGGCGATATTGATGTCTTCACTTTAAACGGTCTGCGTCCTCTCTTGAAGTTTACAATTTTTGCGGGAAGTTCTTCGCCAATTACGAAAAGCATTTATCTGCGAACGAGAGAGGAGCTATTACTAAGGGTAGAGGGGCGCACTCCTAACGATGACACCGGCACTTATAAACTTCATTTTGGCGGATCATTCGAGCCAATAACTACAGCACCGTTGGTGGCTGAGGGCGAGCCCGCTTCTAATCCGCCCTCTACAGTTATGACCCGGACAGGGAAAAAGGGTAGGCGAGTTTCGTCGGTGGGAGCGCGAATTGAGGAGCCACCGGAGCCGGAAGTAGCCGCGGCGCCCACGGTTGAGTCCACACCGTCTGATGCAACGGAACCGGAATCCAAAACAGCGGCCCCGAAAGCGAGTTCAAGAAGTTCCCGGGCGCGCCGTCCCGCAAGTCGACGCGGACGCTCCTCTGAGCCGGAAAAAACAGCGGCTAAAAACGAGTCAGAAAGTAAGCCGTCCGCTGAGGGCGCCGAGGTGGAACCCCCGACCACTTCCACTAAAAAGCGGCCAACAAAAAGAAGCGCCAGTGCACGCAGTGTTACAAAGCCGCCTGCTGAGCAAGAGCCGCAGGATAGCGGTCCCCGGCTGGTAGTTGAAACCATCGACGGAACTCTTGTTGACCGCTACATGACA
>JBHEMV010000124.1:0-4810 GCA_046262375.1 Pyrinomonadaceae bacterium | reverse complement strand
AGAGTGATTCAAAGACAAAAGCGAATTTGAAACGTGGCCAGCAACACGCGTTGAGGCGTCGCTTAAATCAATGAACTACTTTACGTCATGGAACCAGCCGGAGTTGCTCCTCGTAAGAAAGAGGAGCAGCCGGGGTCGGCCGGCCATCCAGAACGAGAAGTCAGCGATCAGAGGTCAGCGCGATCTTTCCTGCCTGACTTCTGACTTCTGACTTCTGAATTGTTATGAGCTGCGAGAAAACCACACACCTGCTTTCCCCATACATCGACGACGTTTTGTCGCCGGCCGCGCGCTTTGCGGTTGAAGAACATTTGGAGGAATGCCCGGTCTGTCGAGCGCACCACGCCGAGTTACGCTCAATTAGCCGCAGCCTCGGCCAACTTACTCGTCCAATGGCGCCCGCAACATTGGCTTCGTCGATTGCTGATGCCCTGGTGATTGAAGCCACTGCGCGCCGTCACACTTCTCAGCGCTCGTATCGCGAGGGTTTTGCTCACTGGCTTGAACCTCGCCTAATGCCATACGGCGTCGGCTCTTTAGCGTCAATCATACTTTTTGTTTCGATGTTTGCCGCATTTCGCCCCCATTTCGTCGCGCTTCAGGAAGCGGCAAGACAAAGCAATAGCTTGCTGACCGCGCAATCCCAACCTGGCTACGACTTGAATCGGGCCGTAACTCCAGAGGATTTCTCCTCGAGTCGGGCTCCGTTTGCAGCGCAATCACCCAGTCTGGATCCCGGTGGTGCGCTTGCTGCGCTCACTGGATCTTACGCCAATCCACACGCGGACCTTTACCAGGATGCTGATGACATGATTGTGGTCGCCGACGTATTTAGTAATGGCTCTGCATCGCTGGCAGGGGTCGTACATGCACCGCGCGACCGGCAGATGCTCGCCGATTTCGAAGTGGCCCTGCGACGAAGCGCGGCTTTCGTTCCCGCATCGTTAGATCGTCGGCCGGGCACGATGCGAGTGGTCTTCACCGTGCAGAAGGTAGACGTCCGCGATAGAAGTTTCTAATTCTTTCCTGCCTGCGCGCTGAATTACCGAACTCTCTCAATCATTCTTAATCGCCGCCAGCGCCCTCAAATTCTTCTAATATGGGTTTTCTCTTGCGGGCGTCTCTTCTTGACGCACTTCACTACGCATGTTAGTTTGCGGCTTCACCCTCTTTACATTAATTTGATCAGATCCGGCTACTGGATAGTCTGAAAACACGCTTGACCGCAGTCGCCCCAGAACTCAAACGTACGCCGCTAAATGCTGTGCATCGCAGTATGGGCGGTCGCATGGTGGATTTCGGTGGCTGGGACATGCCGGTCCAGTATCCGGCAGGCACAGTCGAGGAGCACCTGCGCACTCGTACCCATGCCGGGCTCTTCGACGTTTCTCACATGGGCGAGATCGAGGTCCGCGGTCCGGATGCTAATACCCTCGTCAATTACCTCACTTCCAATGACGCCTCCAAACTTGTTGACGGCCAGGCTCAGTATTCGGCGCTGACTACTCCCGAAGGGACCGTGGTAGATGATCTACTCGTTTACCGTTTCGCTGCCGACCACTTACTTCTGGTCGTAAATGCTGGAACCACCAACAAGGATTGGGAATGGATCACCTCGCATCGTCGACATGAATCCGCAGAACTGAAAAATGTCAGCTCAAACTATTGCCAACTGGCGCTGCAAGGCCCGGACGCCATCGGGATTCTTCAGCGGTTGACTGATTTGCCACTAGCAGAAATTAAGTATTACCACTTCGCTCAAGGTGAGGTTGACGGTATTACATCAACTGTCTCCCGAACCGGATACACTGGAGAAGATGGGTTTGAGGTCTACGCCCCGGCGGAAAAAGCTGAGCAGCTTTGGAAGAAAATACTAGATGCCGGAAACTTCGGTTCGGATAACGGTGTGCTTCCCTGCGGGCTGTCAGCACGCAATACGCTTCGATTGGAAGCAGGCATGGCTCTTTATGGTCATGAGATCGATGAAACGACTACGCTCCTTGAAGCTAATCTCGGTTGGATTTGCAAACTTAATAAAGGTGACTTCATTGGTCGTGAACTGCTGGCGAAACAAAAGGAAGATGGCGTGCGCAAGCGCCTGGTCGGATTCGAAGTAACAGAACGCGGGATTGCGCGCGACCGGCAGGAGGTAGTGATTGGGAACGAACGTCTGGGTCGAGTCACTTCTGGAAGTCCGGCGCCTTTTTTGAAAAAGAATATTGGCATGGCATACGTTCCCACGAAGTTTGCTAACGAGGCCCAGCCCATTCAAATCGATGTTCGCGGTAAACTAGTAGGCGCCCAGGTTGTGAAGACGCCTTTCTATAAACGTGAGCGCCAGTAATCAGTTTTCGGTGTTCAGTTTTCAGTCAGCTGAACGCGGAAGGCAGACCCGGTAAACTATAAACCGAAACAGAAGACTGCGGAGGCATAATGGCTCAAATTCCGGAAGACTTACACTACAGCAAGGACCACGAGTGGGTTCGAGTTGAGGGCAAGATCGCCGTCGTTGGCATCACCGAATACGCTCAGGATTCGCTAGGCGACGTTGTCTACGTCGAAGTGCCGAAAGTTGGTGATGAGTTTGCGGCAAATGAGTCTTTTGGATCAGTTGAGTCCGTCAAGGCAGTGTCGGAAGTATTTTCACCGGTGTCCGGCGAGATAGTTGGGGTTAATGAGGCGCTAGCTGACGAGCCAGAAAAAGTTAATCAAGATCCGTATGGAGCAGGCTGGATGATTCGCGTTGAAATGTCGAATCCGGGCGAGGTGGACAGTCTCCTGACTGCGGCGGAATATGAAGATTTCACGAAAGCGGAGACGGAATAGAATTGCGTTATATTCCCAACGCGCCTGAAGAACGGGCCGAAATGCTTCACCAGATCGGCCTGAATTCCGCCGAAGAACTATTCGATTCCATTCCAAAAGATTTACGCTTATCCCGGAATCTGGCGACACCCGCTGCTCTTTCCGAGATCGAACTTCTTGCCGGCTTCGAAGAGCTTGCTGCTCGCAATCATGGGGCTCGCCGAACGAGCTTTCTCGGCGCCGGGGCATATCACCATTACATCCCAACCATAGTTGATCACATTATTTCTCGCTCGGAGTTTTTTACGGCTTACACGCCTTACCAACCCGAGATTTCCCAGGGCACGCTGCAAGCGATCTTTGAGTTCCAAACTCTGGTGTGCCAATTGACTGGAATGGAAGTAGCAAACGCCTCCATGTACGACGGTTCAACCGCACTCGCGGAAGCTGTCTTGATGGCAGAGCGAGTTACGAAACGGTCGAAAGTGGTAGCCTGCGGGGCCATACATCCGGAGTATCTGGAGGTCATAACCACTTACGTTCAGCATGCGGGTATTGAACTGCTACATGCGCAGGTCGATTCTCAAACCGGCCAAACGTCAGGTGCGATAGATATTCTTGACGACAAAACGGCGGCTCTGGTTGTTCAGTCTCCTAATTTCTTTGGTTGTATCGAAGACGTCGCAGCTCTCGCTGAACGGGCGCATGCAGTAGGTGCCTTGCTGGTAGTTGCTATCACGGAAGCGCTTGCTCTTGGTTTGCTTAAATCGCCGGGAGCCTGTGGCGCAGACATCGTAGTTGCCGAAGGACAATCCTTTGGCGTACCGCTTTCGTTTGGTGGTCCTTACCTGGGTTTGTTCGCGACTCGAGAAAAGTATGCACGGCAGATTCCGGGCCGTTTAGTAGGCGAAGCATATGACAAACAAGGACGGCGTGGTTTTGTCTTGACTCTCGCCACACGCGAACAACATATCCGACGCGAAAAGGCGACTTCAAACATTTGCACCAATGAAGGACTGATTGCTCTCGCGGCAACCGTTTATTTAGAAACAATGGGACGGCGAGGACTTCAGGAAGTTGCGCAGCAGTGTGCACAAAAGACGGCATACGCGGCGAAGCGAATCTCGGAGATTGATGGTTTCTCAATTTCCTACTCCGGGCCACGTTTTAATGAGTTTGTTGTCCGTGCATCCAAATCCGCAAAGGAGTTGCTTTCGCGTTTAGCTTCTAAAAAAAGCATCACGGGAGGTCTAGCCTTGTCGCGCTATTTTCCGGACAGGCCCAATGAATTTCTCGTTTGCGTAACGGAAATGAATTCGCGCGGTGAGATTGACGCGCTGGTTGATGGGCTGGCTTCGCTTGCCCTCTAGATTTGATCGTTTAGAAGTGGAACTTGTCCAACGCGCGCGCGGCACAAGTGCCGCTTCTAAACGGCGAGAAGTTTAGTTGATTGCGCCAGTTGATTCATGAACTCTGATATCACAAAAGTTGCCACTCACATCAACCACAACGAGGCTTTAATTTTCGAGCGCTCGCAGCCTGGCCGCGTCGGCTATCGTTTGCCTCCCTTGGACGTTGAGGAACTCCCTCTTGGCGAAATAGTGCCGCAGGAATTTCTCAGGGATGACGATTTGGAGGGCGTGCCTGAAGTAAGCGAAGTGGACGTTATTCGTCACTTCGTTCGAATGTCCACCTGGAATTATTCCATCGATCAGGGGATGTACCCGCTCGGTTCATGCACGATGAAATACAATTCGCGTCTAAATGAAAAAGTTGCGCGCATTTCTGGCTTCGCGGGCCTTCACCCTTTGATCGAACCTGAGGACGCTCAAGGCGCGCTCGAAGTTGTTTACGAACTGCAAGAGAACCTGGCTGAAATCACAGGGCTGCCAGGCATTTCACTCCAGCCCGCCGCCGGCGCCCATGGTGAAATGACTGGGGTCATGATCATTCGTGCGTACATCGATGCGCGCGACGGCGACGAGAAGTCTTCTAAACGCCGCAC
>JBHEMV010000123.1:504-5052 GCA_046262375.1 Pyrinomonadaceae bacterium | reverse complement strand
GTGATGGGACCATGTATCGCGGGAGGGGCTTACTTGCCTGCGCTCTCGGATGTGATCGTGATGGTCGACGGGACATCCTTCATGGGTTTGGGCGGCGCGAACCTCGTAAAAGGCGCCACCGGGCAGACGATCGATAACGAAACTCTCGGCGGAGCTCGCGCGCATAACGAGCTCTCCGGTGTGGCGCATTACCGTGTGAAGAATGACGAAGAGTGTATCAAGCGCATTCGTGAGTTTGTTTCTGAACTTCCGGTGAAACCTTTGAGCGTGGTTCCGATCCTGCCGAGTATCGAGGCGGCGCGACCGGCCGCGGATCTCTACGACATCATTCCCGAAGATCACAAACAGCCTTATAACGCGCGGCACCTGCTGGATTGCCTTCTGGACGGCGGACACCTCGATGAGTTTCAGGCTGACTTCGCAAAAGAGATGATTACGGGGCATGCGCGCGTTCGCGGCATTCAGGTGGGTGTGATTGCCAACAACCGCGGGATGATTCGCGCACCTGGTGGTGGTCCACCCAGGTTTGGGGGCATCGTCTATACGGAGTCAGCGGAGAAAGTGGCTTACTTCATCGAAACGTGCAACAGGCGCCAAACTCCGTTGCTTTTTATTCAGGATGTATCGGGCTTTATGGTTGGGCAGGAAGCAGAGCACTCTGGAATCATTCGTGCCGGCGCGCGTTTTGTGGAAGCAATGGCTACTGCGTTGGTACCGAAGGTTGTCTTAACGGTGAATCATGCGTCCGGAGCAGGCTACTACGCGATGGCAGGGCAGGGTTTCGATCCCGATTTCATTTTCAGTTGGCCCACCGGACGCATGGGGGTCATGGAAGGCGACTCGGCAGTGCAGGCAGTTTTCGGTAGTCAACTCGAAAAGCTGAAACGCAGCGATCTGGAACCAGGTGAGGAGCTTGAGGCTGAGATGGACCAGGTGCGCGACACCTACGAGATGGAGCTAGACGCGAAGTATGCGGCCGCGCGTGGATTTGTAGATGCGGTGATCACGCCAGAGGCCACGCGTGATGCTTTAGAACTTTCGCTGCGTACGAGCTTGAATTACAGCGGGCCCCACATAGGACAGTTTGTGCTGCCGCCCACGTTGGTGTGATAAGAGATTAGTCGCAGACACAGAGATGTCGTCGGCAGTTTAGAGTACAAGCTTTAGCTTGCCCGCCTCCTACTGAGCAACCTGAAGGTTGTACTCTGAGCTTCTTGAGATGAAACAATCAATTCGCATCGCAGCGGGCCAGGGTTTTTGGGGAGATCTCCCCGAGGCGCCCGTGCGTCAGGTTGAAGGCGGCCCAATTGACTACCTCATGCTCGACTACCTCGCCGAAGTTACGATGTCAATCATGCAGAAGCAACGTTCGCGCGATCCTGCGGCAGGTTATGCAAAAGACTTTATTCCGTTAATGAAACAAATTCTTCCTGCTTGTGTGGAACGAAACATTCGCGTCACCGCCAACGCTGGAGGCGTGAATGTCGAAGGTTGTGCGAGCGCCGTTAAAGAAGTGGCCCGTGAACTTGGCCTGTCGGGAAAAGTCCGCATAGGAATTGTTACCGGCGATAACATCATGGGGAAGTTGGACGAACTTCTCGACCGCGGAATTGAGCTGCGAAACATGGATACGGGCGCGGGCCTTTCGAGTGTGCGTGCACGTATTCAAAGCGCGAATGTCTACCTGGGCGCTGGCCCGATGGTGGAAGCGCTAAATCGAGGCGCGCAGGTTGTTATTACCGGCAGGGCAACCGATACAGGTCTCAGCCTTGCGCCTATGATGCATGAGTTCGGCTGGGCGGCGGATGATTGGAACAAGCTCGCCGCCGGAACGATTGCGGGACACATCATTGAGTGTGGCGCGCAATGTTCCGGTGGCAACTGCCAGTTTGATTGGCGGAGTGTTCCCGATCTTGCAAATGTTGGATTTCCGATCGCCGAAGCATCAGCAGACGGCACGTTTGTGATTACGAAGCATGAAGGAACCGGAGGCTGGGTGAACATTCCGTCGGTAAAGGAACAGCTAGTTTATGAAATGGGCGACCCGCATGACTACATTACTCCGGATTGCGTAGCCGATTTCACCACGGTTCGCCTTGAGGATGACGGTCCGGATCGCGTACGCGTATTTGGGATCGAAGGGAAGCCCGCAACCGAGTTTCTGAAGGTTTCCATAAGCTATTCAGCTGGTTTCAAAGCTGTTGGGACACTTGTTTACTCGTGGCCCGATGCTTACGATAAAGCGCACGCAGCCGGCAATATCCTTCGCGCTCGTCTGGATCGACTTGGTTTAAAGTTTGACCAGATTCTTACGGAGTTTGTCGGGGCTAATGCCACACACGGACCACTCGCCGGCGAACCTTCGCCGCTTATACCCGAAGTTCAATTGCGCGTCGGCGTTCGTAGTGAAAACCGACACCACGTCGAGAGATTTACGAAAGAGATCGCCCCATTAGTGTTGACCGGCCCACCGGGCGTCACTGGTTTCGCTGGCGGCCGGCCGAAAGTTGAAGAGATTGTCGCCTACTGGCCGGCACTGATTCCCAAAGAAGAGATCACGCCGGTGGTGGACGTGATTGCTGTGTGAAGAGCAAAAAGGATTTTTTATATCTCATTTAAGATTTCTCATTTTTCATTTCGAGCCAACGCAAGCGCCTTAATGACAAATGGTAATTTGATAAATGACAAATGGAAAATCTTGCGTGTCGGCATTTGGGTAAAAGCCTGTTACTTATATGAAGGTGCCACTAGCTAAACTGGCGCACGCCCGGTCTGGTGACAAAGGCGATACCGCGAATGTCGGATTAATCGCCCTGCGTGAGGAGACTTATTCGTTCCTGGTTCGCGAGGTCACGGCCGAGCGCGTGAAGCAGCACTTCACAGGAATCTGCAAGGGCAACGTAGAGCGATTTGAGCTACCTAACCTCGGCGCCCTCAATTTCCTCCTCCATGAAAGCCTCGGCGGTGGTGGGACGCTGTCTTTGATGACTGATGCACAGGGCAAGACTTTCTCGACTGCGCTGCTCAGGATGGAAATTGAGATTTCTGATGAAGAAGCGAACAGGTTGGGGCTAAGTATCGACCAAGGGCATTCATAAAAATGGGCGGGGGCATGCCCCCTTCCCAACCTCGAGCTTCTTCCACTTGATCTCGTTTCTTGAGAAGTTTTCGACTGTAATGACCATGGCTAATCTGGAAAGTCTCTAAGGTCAGGAAGGCGGGCATGCCCCCGCTCTTTAGCTCGATGACTTTTGCACAAGATACTCAAACAAAAAGTTCGGGAGCGGTAATAACCCAGAATTACGCCCAGGTGAACGGTATTCGATTGCACTATGCTGAGTCAGGCAGCGGTCCGGATCTCGTCATTCTGCTCCACGGCTTTCCGGAGTTTTGGTATTCGTGGCGTCACCAGTTAGCCGCACTCGGAAAGAGTCATCACGTCGTTGCTCCTGATATGCGCGGCTACAACCTGAGCGACAAGCCGCGGCGAGTTGAAGACTATCGCATCGAAGTTCTGGTCGAAGATGTCGTAGGCCTCATCAACTATTTTGGCGTCGGCAAAGCGGTTATCGTTGGTCACGACTGGGGCGCCGGCGTAGCCTGGGCCGTCGCGCAAAAATATCCCGAGCGCGTCTCCAAACTCGCGGCGTTACAAGTGCCGCCGGCCGCCGCATGGCGCGCCAACCTTACGCCGCGGCAGTTACTGCGAAGCTGGTATATGTTTTTCTTTCAGATGCCACGAATTCCCGAATGGGCCATTAGTAGAAAAAACCTCTACGAGATCGAACGGACCTTTAAAGCTCGGAAAGGCAGCTTCAGCCATGCCGACATTGAAATTTACAAAGAAGCCTTGCGGCAACCCGGCGCTCTGACCTCTGCCGTCAACTATTATCGCGCGAATGTTCGTCGCTTGATCTCTCGAGGAAGTGTGGCCGAACGCGACAAAGGCGAGCCTCGGAGGGATGGTCGCATCCGCGTGCCGACGTTATTCATCTTCGGAGAACAAGACTTCGCCATCCTGCCGGCAACGGTTCGCGGAGTGGAGAGATACGTCGACGCTCCTTATCGTGAAGTCCGCATAGCTGATAGTGGCCATTGGGTGCAGAATGAAGCAGCAGACGAAGTGAACGCTGCGCTGCTCGAATTTTTGGGGTCTCCCTGAGGCCGCTGCCAGGTAAGTGACGTTGTAGCCCTGTCAGTACAGCCCACGGTACTGGGCGGGTAAACCAAAACGAACCCATGCGCTACCGCGGATCGTATTGACAATCCAATACGACGAGTCGAAGCTGAGAACCGCATGACTGAGGAAAGTAAAACTGTTCTGTATCAGGTGGATGGAACTGTCGCGCGCATTGCGCTGAATCGTCCGGAGAAAAGAAATGCGCTCAACGATGCGCTTGTTGCTGGTCTGAAAAACGCATTGGGTCAGGCAAATGATGACGATGCGGTTCGAGTTGCAGTCATCACAGGGGCGGGCGAGGACTTCTGTTCGGGTGCTGATCTGGCAGTTTTGCAGAAGATCTCGACGGCGTCTGTGGCGGAGAACGT
>JBHEMV010000123.1:0-494 GCA_046262375.1 Pyrinomonadaceae bacterium | reverse complement strand
AAATATTTCAGAGAAACGCGCTTTTGAATTGCTTACGCGTGGCGCTGAGATTAGTTCCCTTGATGCGAAACAGTTTGGTTTAGTCAATCAGGTCTTTGATGACGAGACTTTTGAAACTGAAGTGAGTTCCTATGCTCAAGGATTTGAGAAGATGAGCAAGTCGGCTGTAGCTCTCACAAAAGCACTGCTTTACCAGATCGACGGCATGGCATTCGGCGATGCGCTCGAAACCGGCGTCGATGTGAACGTGATAGCCCGCATGACTGAGGATTGCCAAAAGGGAATTGGAAGGTTTGTGAAGAGAGAGTAGAAGTCGGTTGGGCAGCCAAAATCCAAGTACGGCCATGCGAGAGGCCGATAGACGACAAAAAGGGTGGCAGAACTGTTCTGCCACCCTTTTTGGGTTCACTCTGCGGAGATCCATCAGAATGTGAAGCGCACGCCAAGCTCCCCCGAGAAGCTGTGTGGGACGATAACGCTGCTCGGAGTAATAA
>JBHEMV010000122.1:0-5234 GCA_046262375.1 Pyrinomonadaceae bacterium | reverse complement strand
CCTCGTAGCAAGCGACGATGTCATTGCCGTCAACTACGCAAGCCGGAATATTGTAGCCGGCAGCCTTCTCCGCCAGATCTCTTACCGCAGTTTGTAAGCTGGTAGGTGTCGAATACGCGTAGTGGTTGTATTCCGCTATCACGATGAGAGGGAGCCGCTGCACTGCGGCAAAGTTTAGTCCTTCGTGAAATGCCCCCGTACTCATGCCGCCATCGCCTATGTAGGCGACAGCCACAGTTCGCTTCTTTTGCATTCGAGCGGCGAGCAGCACGCCGGTCATCACGGGAATCATGTCGCCAAGATGCGAAATAGGGCCAATGAAGCCTTTTTGCATATCGCCGAAGTGAATATTTAAATCGCGCCCCCCTGACGGTCCCCAGGCCTTGGCCATATACTGCGCAAAGATTTCGCGAGGGCGAATCCCCTTCACAAGCACGGCCCCGAGATCGCGAATCAGCGGCGTCACAAAATCCTCCGGCCGCAACGCATAAGCACTACCGACGGCCGTAGCCTCCTGTCCGAGCGAGCGGAAAACGCCCCCGACAACCTTGGTCTGGCGATATAGATTGACCAGACGCTCTTCCACAAGTCGCGTGAGCTTTAGATACCGGCAAAGCTCAAGCAGCTCCTCAGGCTTGAGAGTGGTATCCGATGTGCAACTGAGCGGTTGACCTTCGCTCGGCTTTCGGGGCGCATACTTCGTGCTGACGCGCATCTGGAAACGAGGACGGCGCGGCCGGCTGCGGCGGCGAGAATCTCTGTTTGCCGGCCTCGTTGACTGATTAGACTTCTCTTCCATGATTGAATAAACCGCAAAGTAGGCGAAAGCGATTTCGCAAACGTACCAAGCGTGATCACTAATAAGCTATTAAGCTCTTGCGCGTAGCTAACAAGCTGGTGCGCGGCTCTGCCGCCCTGCAGTGCGGAAAGGCTCTGCCTTTCCGACAGCCAGGTTATCGATTTTCTGAGGCTATGCCTCAGAAGAGGCGCAGCCTCGCTCCTAAGAGACCGCAACGGTAAGGCGGAGCCTTACCGCACTGCTCTGCGGCGAAGCCGCAACGTCGCGCTGACCAACCCGCAAGGGACAAACCGCAATGTCTACTTATGTGGTCGCACTAAATAGGCCTTATGCCTGCCGTACTAAATATGCACCGCCAACTCGTGCACACCTTCCGCCGCTTCCATTACTGCTTCAGAGACTGTCGGGTGTGCGTGCATCGTGCGGCCCAGTTCTTCCGCAGTTGATTCAAGCTGCATCGCGACACAGGCTTCTGCTATCAACTCGGTCGCATGCGGACCAATAATGTGAACTCCGAGGATCTCGTCATATTTGCTTTCACTGATAATTTTAACGAAGCCTTCTTCCTCACCCAGAATGCGCGCCTTGCCGGAAGCGGAGAATGGAAATTTTCCGACCTTCACGTCGTATCCCTGCTCGCGCGCTTTTGCTTCAGTCAATCCTACCGAAGCAACTTCGGGATCGCAGTAGGTACAGTTGGGAACCAGGCGCAGATTAATTGGACGCACATTCTTTTGTCCGGCCAGATGTTCAATAGCAACTATGCCTTCCTTCGATGCCAGGTGTGCGAGTAGTGGAGTGGGAACAACGTCGCCAATTGCATAGACACCCTTCTCGGCGGTTTGCTGGTACTCATCCACATTAATGAACCCCTTCTCGACCTTTATCTTCGTCCCTTCAAGTCCCAGACCTTCGGTGAACGGCATACGACCAACAGCCACCAACAACATCTCAGCTTCGAGGTTGACGGGTTCACCTTTAGAAGTTTTACCGATAACGCGAACACCACTATCGCTCTTCTC
Organism: Pyrinomonadaceae bacterium; assembly: GCA_046262375.1. Taxonomy (GTDB): domain Bacteria; phylum Acidobacteriota; class Blastocatellia; order Pyrinomonadales; family Pyrinomonadaceae; genus PSRF01. The sequence continues at coordinate 3,413 of JBHEMV010000122.1, read as the reverse complement.
GAGTTTCTCCAGCTTCGTATCAACTTGCGACTTAATGCCGCGCTTGCGAAAAGATTTCTCTAGCTCCTTCGAAACTTCTTCATCCTCGAGCGGCACCAGCCGCGGCATTAACTCGACGAGGGTTGTCGCGGCACCGAAACGCGAAAAGACAGAGGCAAACTCGACGCCGACGGCTCCCGCTCCCATGACGATTAGCGACTTTGGAACGTCTTTTAGCTCGAGTATGTGATCACTATTGACGACATGCACGCCGTCGGTCTCAAAACCAGGAATGGGCCGAACTACGGAGCCAGTCGCGATCACGATGTTTTTGGTTTCTACAGTTTGCTTTTTGCCATCAGCGTCGGTGACTTCCACTTTCCCCGGCAGAGCGAGTTTTCCCGTACCCTTGAGGACGGTTACCTTGTTCTTCTTCATCAGGTATTCGATGCCCTTGGTGTTCTTCAGCACAACTTTGTTCTTACGTTTTTGCACGTCGGCAAAAGCCAACTGTATTCCCGAAGCCTGCACGCCAAAATCAGCCGCGTGTTGCATTTGCTCGTAAACATGAGCCGACATCAGCATCTGCTTGGTAGGAATGCAGCCGCGCAAAGTACACGTGCCTCCAAGACGCGTGTCCTTTTCGACCATCGCCACCTTCAGGCCCAACTGGCCTGCTCGGATAGCGGCAACGTAGCCGCCCGGTCCGCTACCAATAATGGTTACGTCAAATTGTTCGTTAGCCAATTTTTATGAAGTTCCTCTCCTGAAGACAGTGATAAGTATGAGTTGTGAGGATCAAGAAAAACTGCCCTCACAGTTCAATATCCTGTGCTGGTTTGACTGCTTTCTGTTAAAGACGGGCATTATAATCATTTGCTGGTATTTCCTCCAATTAGGTGCGGATCAGCGCTGCTGGTCAGTTGCCAATGCGATGAATCTTTGCGTACCTTTCCGGTTTCTTCGCGTCTTGGGTCGGTAAGATAAACAGCCTAACCGCAAAGAGCGCAAAGTAGACGCAAAGAGTCGCAAAGTAACCCCCCCGCCGCTAACCTGAAAGCCCACCACGACCGCGCCATTCTTTGCGGCTCTTTGCGTGCACTTTGCGTACCTTGCGGTTTAATCCTAAGGTAACACCAATGAAACACTCCGAAGGTTTTCTAAAGTTAGTCAATGACGCCAGGAGCCGCATCCGCGAAGTTACCGTCGACGAAACAAGATTACGAATGCAGGCGGACAAGCGGGTTCGACTAATAGACGTCCGTGAGGATAATGAATGGCACGTCGCTCACGCTGCCGGCTCGGAACACTTGGGCAAGGGCATCATCGAACGTGACATCGAGGAGAAGGTGCCGGATAAGGCGACGGAAGTGATTCTATATTGCGGCGGTGGCTTCCGCTCGGCGCTCGCCGCAGATGCTCTGCAACAGATGGGCTACACCAATGTGTATTCAATGGCAGGGGGCTGGAAGGCCTGGAAAGATTCGGGCGCACCGATAGAATGAATGATGAATCCGGAATGATGAATGATGAATCCGGAATGAACGATCGCATTCAGCATTCATTATTCAGCATTCATTATTTCGTCAGGTCTGGGCGTTTGCGGCGATTTGTCGATCCTTCACCGGGAGCTTTCGAAGTATCTCTACCAGGCTGTTTACATCGATCGGTTTGGTGACGTGCGATAGGAAACCTTCCGCGGCCGCGCGTTGCACATCCTCAGCACGACCAAATCCCGTGAGAGCTACTACGGGAACATCTTTTTGCCTTGCGATCTGACGCAATCGACCGACGAATTCAAACCCGTCCATACCCGGCATTGAGATGTCCGAGAGAACAACATCAAAATCTTTGCCCCTCGCAACATCAAGAGCTGCAGCTCCGCTGCGCGCAGTGTCAACAAAGGCGCCGTCCATTTCAAAGAGGCGCCGCAACATATCGACGGTGTCTGCCGAATCGTCCACAACGAGTATGCGCATCTGACTTAGAGCTCCAACTTCGAGTGGCCCGGACACTCGCAAGGATTTCTCTGTTTCGCCGCTAACTGGAAGTTGGATCGTAAATTTTGCGCCCTGGCCCACAACCGAAGCCGCCGCGACAGTTCCACCATGCAGGTCAATCAACTGTCGCACCAGGGCCAGGCCGATGCCCATCCCACTGTGTGGCCGGCTGCTGCTCGCATCGGCTTGCCTGAACATTTCAAACACGTGCGGCAGAAATTCCGGTTCAATCCCAGGTCCCGTATCCTCAACCGTCAGAATGGCCTGGTCACTTTCGCTGCCGACACGAATCGTGATCGCCCCTCCGGAGGGCGTGAACTTAACTGCATTGTTCAGCAGATTCCAAATTATCTGTTCCAGCCGTAATGGATCGGCCTTAACAAAAATCACCTCCTCGAAGCCCTCAACTTTGAGTTTGATCTGTTTTGCCGCTACGTCTTCGCTCACGGTCTCGACTGCGTTATTAATAATCGTCATCAGCGAAACCTCTTCCAGGTTGAGCGAGAGTTTGCCGATGTGCAGGCGGGAAAGGTCTAACAGATCTCGTACAAGTCGCGACTGGACCAGGGCATTTCGTTTCAGTACTTCCGCAGCTCGTCTGACAAATTGCGATGACCGGGCTTCTTCGCTCCGTAACAAGACCTCGGCGTAGCCAAGAATTACATTTAGCGGATTGCGCAACTCGTGGGAGAGCGTTGCCAAAAACTCGTCCTTTAAGTGGTTTGCCTTTTCCGCCTCCGCGCGCGCCTCGCGTTCGCTTTCATGGAGTCGCTCGCGTTCTTCTTCCGCACGCCTCCGTTCACTAATGTCTACCGACACACCAACCACCCCGAATAACTTTCCTTGTGCATCGAAGATTGGTGAGTCTGTGATCATTGCCGGAAAAACAGATCCGTCCTTTCTGCGCACAAGAAACTCGCCTGACCAGCTTTTCCCTTCCTTCAAGCGTGAAAGAATCTCCCGCCCCTGTTCCCGCACGTTATCGGCGGGCGTGATCTCCAAAACGTTGGATCCGACAGCCTCGGCCGCAGACCACCCGTACAGAGATTCCGCAAATGAATTCCAGTAAACGATCTTTCCATCAAGATCAGTAGCAATTACCGCCTGCTCCACCGCACTTAGAAGGTGGGCCTGAAAAGCGATCTCCTGTTCGGATCGTTTCCTTTCCGTGATGTCTCGTAGATAAACTGAAAGACCTGTTTTGGTGGGATATGCATGCGCCTCAAACCAAACGCCCTCCACTATCTTAGACGCCAGCTCAAAGTGGACAGGAATTCTTTGCTCAACAGCTTTGTGAAACTGAGGATATAGATCTGAGTCAACCGCGCGCGGGTAAACTTCCCAGATTACCTTTCCCACCAATTCTTCAAAGCTTTTTCCAAACAATTCCTCTACCCGTTTGTTGACATCGACGAAACGCCACTCGCTATCGAG
>JBHEMV010000121.1:0-5537 GCA_046262375.1 Pyrinomonadaceae bacterium | reverse complement strand
GAGTCACGTCGCAAAGCAATGCTCGATTTTGCCGAGTCGAACGATACTGAAGCAACCGCGCTCTCTCTAAAAGCGCTCGCGCGAGTAAAACCTGACAGCTCGCTGTTACCTCGAGTTGCGCGTTGGCTTGTCTCAAATCGCCCACGTGGCTTTTACTGGAATTCGACGAAAGAGACGGCATTCGCCATTTTCGGACTGATCGACTACCTGAAGGTTAGTCGAGAGCTCTCGCCCGACTACGATGTAGAGGTTTATCTAAACGGGGAGAATGTGCTCACCGAACACGTCTCTTCGGCGGCCGCTTCGCAAACATTCTCCATCATTCGTAAGGCGACGGACGTGGCCGCGAGCAACGAAGTGCGGGTGGTAAAACGCGGTCGGGGCCTGATCTACTTCTCAACTTCCCTCGATTATTACACCGGCGAGGAAGATGTCGCAGCACGGGGTTCGGCTGAACTGAATGTAACGCGCGAATATCTTCGTCTCCGTGTTAACGACGACGGTAACAAGCTGAAGTGGGCATCAGAGCCGTTGCGCGGGGAGATTCATTCCGGCGACATCGTCGTCGTCAAACTTAAACTTAACGGCGGCAAGGCGCGGCATCTGATGATCGAAGATCCCATTCCAGCGGGCGCCGAACAGGTTGAGAGCGTAGGAAATCTAAACCTTGATTACACCTCCGGTCACGATTGGTCCGACTGGTATAGCTCCAGAGAATTTCGCGATAACCGAACGGTGTTTTTCCTCGATTACTTTGATGGGGATGCAACGCTGCAATACGCAATGCGTGTTCAGGTACCGGGACAATTTCGGGTGGCTCCGGCGCGCGCCGAGTTGATGTATCGTCCGACGACTCAATCAAACACTGCGTCAGCGAGGATGACTTTCCTTGAAAGAAAATGAGCGGTGGCTGGCCCGAGCTTTTCAAAGAGTGGGTTGCGGGCGCGTAAGCCCGCCACCACCCAACGCCGCTGAGGGAGAGGCGAGACAGAACTTCAGGTGAAATGATGTTCTTGTGATTAAGGCAGGTAAAAGATGCTAACAGAAACGTTCCGTTCGATAGCTGCTGCCGCGCGCCACGTCTTCATAAATTGGCGATCACTGTTGTTAGCGGCAATCCTTTACGCCTCTCTACTCGCAGCTCTCTATTTCTTTGTGGCTGTGCGGGAAGCAAGTATTGCCCAGGTAAGTCTGACGTTTGCCCTCGCAATCGCCGCGCCAATTCTCTTTTTTTTGCTGCAGACGATGGTTGCCAATGACTGTAGGGAGTCCTCGGTGGGGTCGATGGTAAAAAACTCCCTGACCAATTTCTGGAAGCTGGTTTTGATCACCTTGCCCCTAATCGGATTAGCAGTTCTGATAGGGTATCTTTTGGCAAAAGCGCAAAACCACTTCGGGAATTCAGCCGAAGCTCTCCGTCCACTGGCTACGACGGCGAAGGCACGTGACGCTGCCAAACCAATAGACTGGAGAGCTGCGATGATCTCCAGTGTGCGCTATTTAGCCTTCGGACTTGTCTTGCCTCTGGCGGCGATTCATCTTTGGCTCGCCACCGTTCGAGAGGGGTTGGGGCTTGCAATAAGGAAGTTGAATCACCACCTCTCGCGGGCTTTCGCTCCTCAGTCTGTCCTTATATATATGGCGGGCTTTCTTGTCTTTGGAGTCGCTCCCTATCTGTTGCTATTCAGGGCCACGCCTACAAAGTATGCGTGGCTGGAAATCTCGTTACTTGTAGTCAGACTTGCAATAGTGTTCGCCTTGTCGCTTTTTGGCTGGGTCATCACGGTCAGGGCACTTTCACTTTTTTCGACAACCCCCCCGAGCGATCCATCGAATGAGGCTGTTTGATGCTCGCGCGTCACTCATTAAGAAATATCCTTCCGGAACAACTCGCCTGGATAACCTTCATGCGGCTGCTGGTATTGAGCCTCCTTACAATTTGTGTGGGAATTTCCTGCTGGGCCATGGCGCTAAGAGCGGTGCGGCACCGGAGTCTTCCCACTTTCTCCTGGGAGCCGTCTACCGCGATTAACGCGGATAATGTTGACCAACATCTTCTACGTGCGGCGACTGCCGCTCTTGGCGAACGCCGTGGCACCGTCATAATTATGGATCCGCAAACGGGGCGTGTCAGGGCGGTAATAAATTCTAAACTTGCTTTCGAAGAAACGTTTCGGCCAGGTTCAACGATTAAGCCGTTCACCACATTGGCAGCCCTGAGAGCGGGCGTAATTGACGAGGAGTCGCGCACTCTTTGCCGGGAAAAGTACTTCCACGAAAAATTTCATACGACTTGTTCTCATCCCCGCGACTTGTCGCCTTTTAATCCGACAGAGGCTCTCGCCTACTCCTGCAACTATTACTTCGGCAAAGTAGGGGAACGGCTGGCTGAACCCAGCTTTAGCTCTACGCTCAATGAATTCGGATTCGGTAAACAAACCGGACCCAATGCAAATCGCGAGGCGCCGGGCAGGCTGTTGCGCAACGACTGGCATTCGCAGAACGCAATCGGTGAGGGCGACTACCTGGTTGCAACACCAATTCAACTGATCAATGCTTACAACGCATTGGTAAATGGTGGCCGTCTCTTTACTCCTCAGATTTCTTCCGCAGCTGAGCTTGTTCCAGAACTTCATTCAAGTCTCGCGATTAAGGACGAACACCGATCGTTAATTATTAAAGGGATGCGTGGCGCCGTTCGGTATGGCACTGCCGAAACAGCAAGCCTCTATTCGCTGCCACTCTATATCTTTGGCAAAACAGGCACAGCAACCGAGATTAACGGTTTTCGCACGCAGGGCTGGTTTGTGGGATTTGCATCCGCGTTGAATGATGCGGCTAACGATCATTCCGAGGGTGCGCCGGACAAAGTTGAACTCGGGGTACTTGTTTTCCTGGCTAAGGCCCACGGATCGGACGCCGCCGAGGTCGCGCGACCTATTTTCGCAGAGTACGCTCGCTTGATTCTGGAGAGACAAGGCGACGTTGAAACCCGGAGACGCGGAGAAGAACCTGGCACGTTAGGTAGGAATTCTGGCCGTCTCCGCGTGCCCGCACCTCTGGCTCCTTTACCACCGACATCGCTGGTCCGCATCCACATGGTTCGCGAGAATGTCACTCGCCAGATTCCTCTCGAGGAATATGTTCGCGGTGTCCTGGCGGCAGAGGGCAGCATAGAAAGTGAGCCCGAGGCTCTGAAGGCTCTGGCCATCGCCAGCCGAACCTATACGGTCAAGAATATTGGCAGGCATGGCCAGGATGGCTACGATTTCTGCACTACCACCCATTGCCAAAGATATCTACCTGCAGACTCAGATTCGAGGAGGGATGTTTCACCTGCCATCGTAGAAGCTACCGAGTCTACCAGAGGAAAAGTTTTAAACGATGCCAACAACCAACTTGCCGACTCTTACTTTAGTGCCTCATGTGGTGGGACAACTGCGAATATGGCTACGCTTTGGGGCGGGAATTCACCCGTGTACTTGAGAGGGGTCCGGGATGAGTATTGCAGGCGCGAGGCACACCACTCCTGGACCGATGTCATATCTCAAGCCCAACTGCTTCGGGCACTGAGAAGCGATTCACGAACCGACGTGGGTGACCGACTTCTCAGCGTGACTGTATCTCGCCACGATGCTACCGGGCGCGCCGAGTTGATCACTATCGAAGGCAACACGCGTCTTACGGTAAAGGGATGGGACTTCAAGATCATCGTGGGCCGCGCCCTCGGTTGGAACTATCTTAAGAGTTCGCGATTTCAGATTGCTCGTTCAGGATCGGATTTTATATTTCGTGGCCAGGGATTCGGCCATGGGCTTGGATTATGCCAGGAAGGCGCACATGTAATGGCTGCACGCGGCGCAAGTTATCGGCAAATTCTCGCCAAATATTTTCCGTCTACGACCGTCGCGACAGAAGCGGAAATGGGAAGACGGGCGGAAACAGAACGAAGGCCGGACTCAAGGGTTGCGACCGCTGGTGACTTAGCCGCGGAATCTTTCACCAAGCACCGAACTTTTGCAGATGTGTTTTGGAACAACGCTGAACGTTTGGAAACTAGCAACGCAACGGTCAATCCTCGATTCCTTCCCACATCAAGCCGTCGGACGCTTCGCAGCGAAGACTTCCAGATTAACTATCCCAACAGCCTCAGCCAACGTGACATTGAAGCCTTGCTATCTTTCCTTCAATCGAGCCGTAGATCTCTCATCGAGCGTGCCCAGTCGGCGGGAGTTACCGTTCGATTTCCTTTTCTCGAAATCTTCATTAACGAAACCACCGGCGATTTTGTTGGTCGTACAGGGCAGCCCGCGTGGGCTGCAGCCGCGACTCGGGGAAGTCGCATTGAGCTTCAGCCGCTTGAAACTCTCAAGAGGCGTCGAGTTTTGGAAACTACATTGCGTCACGAGTTGGTGCATAGACTTGTTGATGTACTTAGCCGCGGCCGCGCTCAGCGATGGCTGGCCGAGGGTTTAGCATTGCATCTTGCGGGCGAGGGCAAATTGGTCGCTCGCTACGAGCCACGCACACGGATGACTACTAAACAAATTGAGCTGAAGCTTGGCGATGCCAGTTCGGCGGCCGAAATGCGGCTGGCTTATGCTGCCGCCTACGGTGAAGTGATGCGTTTAATTAAAAATGAAGGCGAAGCGAGTGTCTGGCGCCGCGTGGCATGGTAAAAGCGTCATTCAATGCAGGTCACGACGTGCCAGCCCTTCAACCACTACGGAAGTGCTTGATTTTGCCTTTTGATTAGACGACGATGCTAAGGTATTTCTTTCGTGACGGCTCGCCGCCGCAACCGACTCAGGTAGCTCATATGCGGAGTTTCACAAGAACCAAAAGTCCACTCAGCCTCGTCGTTGCCATGGTCATTTTGGCCTCGCCTCTCGGCGCGCAACAAAAGCGAAGCGGGCCGCCGCCGAAGAAACCGGTCTCCTCCGTCGTTCCCGAACCGGTTCCAACATTCGACACACTGCTTTCAAACGAAACCTACAAAATCTATAGCGAGGTTAGAGGCGTCGGTGCATTAATTCGCTCACCAGCCATTCAGGATCTTTTGGATCCTGTGATGAAGCTTGCCGCGCCACCAAAAGAATTTAAGACAGTGGTGAAGTGGCTTAATGCACATGCTGACGCGCTGACCGGCTCGCGAATGCTGGTTGCGAGTTGGCCATCGAAGCTCAACATTCCAAATGTGGTGATGGCTATCGAATTTTCAAGTGTGGAGGAAGCGCAGAAATTCGAAAGGGAATTACGTGGGTTCATTCCCATTCTGGTACCGACGCCCACGCCGGCGCCCGTGAGTTCGTCTGGTTCAGGCAGGCCCAACGCCTCCGGGTCTAAGACACCCGAAAAGGAAAATGAGCCCGCCCTGCCTCCGTATCAAATAAAGCAATCCGGAACTCTTGTTTTGATTGCAGATAAACCAATTGAATTTCGCAAACTGCGATCGCGCGGCAGCAAGTCGCTTGAAGACGATTCAAACTTTGCACTTGCGCGGAATCGTTTTGCGTCTGAGTCGCTCTTTCTCTACG
>JBHEMV010000120.1:407-5919 GCA_046262375.1 Pyrinomonadaceae bacterium | reverse complement strand
CTTGACTGCTTGCGATTCAAGGAACACCCAACGCATCTCTGGTTGGACAAGGCTCTCGAATACGTAGAGAAGCTGAAGCCCGGGCGAACTTATCTGACTCACATAGCGCACGACGTCAAGCATGCGCGAGACTCGGCGCGCCTGCCGAGCGGGGTGCAGTGGGCCTACGACGGATTGACGGTGAGCAGTGAGCAGTGAGCTGTGATTTGTGGGCCGGTAAGTGTTGGGAGCAGTCTGATTTTCCATTTTTCATTTGGCATTTTCCATTTACCATTTAAGCGGTGACTAAAAATCTAATCGTGATGCGAGTCCATTAGTGCTGAGCACACCTTAGACCAAAATGAAAAATGAAAAGTGACAAATGAGAAATGGGAAATCGGTCTGACCACGAACAATCGACCACGAAACAACTGACCATCAACCCCTTACCTTATGCGTCTCTTTCACGGAACTGACAACGCTGATATTCAAAGACCCACGGTATTGACCCTTGGCGTGTTTGACGGTCTACATCTGGGCCATCAATTGATCATTCGCACAGTTGTTGAAAGAGCTCGTGCAGTCGGCGCGGTTCCCACCGCAATCACTTTCGATCCACACCCGCGCGCCGTCTTGCATCCCGAATCGGCGCCACCACTACTGCAAACTCTCGATCAAAAGGTCGAGGGCTTTGGCGTACTCGGTATTAAGCAGACTGTCGTCGTGCGTTTCACGCCACAATTTTCAATGATTAGGGCTGAGGATTTTCTTCGCCAGGTTGTGAAGGATCGTTTACAGGCCAGGGAAGTTTATCTTGGCCGCGGTTTCGCTTTTGGTCATGATCGCGAAGGGAACATCGAACTCCTGCGGCGCGTCAGCGAAGGGCTCGGGTTTTTTGCAGACGAGGTACCGGAAGTTCGATTCCGCAACCAGCGAGTGAGCTCCAGCAGGGTTCGGGGATTGCTCACAGATGGCAAAGTGAATATTGCGCGGCGGCTGTTAGGCCGTCCTTATGGGGTTGAAGGCCTCGTTGAACGAGGCTCGGAACGGGGTCACCTGCTCGGTTTTCCTACGGCCAACTTGCACCCAAAGAACCGCGTTATACCCAGAAACGGCGTTTATGTGACCGGAGCGCTGATAGATGGCAATTGGCGCCGCAGCGTCACTAATGTGGGGCTTCGGCCAACTTTCGGAACGAACACGGAACCTACGATTGAGACCTTCGTAATAAATTGGGAGGGCGACCTTTATGGCGATGTGGTTCGCGTTCGTTTCCTCCACCGTTTGCGTGAAGAGCGCAAGTTTGATTCGATTGAAGAGTTGAAAACCCAAATCCGGCGAGACGTGGAGCGCGCGCAAAGTTATTTTGAACGGGAGCCGTCCCGGCACATGCTTTCCCTGGATTAGATCGCTAAGATGTTGAGAGGCGGAAACGAGAAATCGCCGAAGCTGTTTCGTTAGAGGCGTTATGAGTTCTATCAACGAGAATCAGGCACAAATCACTGTATCAGCGACCACGACTGGAGGAAACGGTCAGGGTAACGCCGTCGGCGAGCCCCGTGTCGATTCGTCGACTTCAAGTAAAAACAGTTCCGCTCCCGAGCAGCTGGGCGATGAAATGGTGGCCGGGATTCTCGAAGCGCGCGGGCTACGGGGCTGGTTGCGCATCGCCAGAGTCGCACGGGTCCTGGGATTGTTTACGCTGTACCTATTCCTCGATACCTATGATATCCGCGCAACCTTCAACCGCCGCAAGATGGTGCGCCTCCGCGAGGAGTCAAGGGGCAAGGGCCGTGAGAGCATGGCTGGGCGGCTTAAGAGTCAGTACCACAAGTTTGCCCACTTCGCTTTGGATAAGCTAATCCGGGCAGTGCGCATAATAGTTTTTCGCGGCGGCGAAGGCTCGAACAACAAACAAGCACGTCTCGCAAAGCAGGCCGTGTGGCTGCGGAGTAGTTTGATCGGTCTTGGACCAACCTTCATCAAGATTGGTCAGGCCCTTGGTACACGCGCTGATCTTTTACCGCTTGCCTATGTGAAAGAGTTGTCGACTCTACAGGATCAGGTTCCTGCGTTTTCTACAGCGGAAGCCTATGCACGCATCGAGTCTGAACTTGGCCGAAGTTTACGAGAATGTTACGCCGAGATAGACAGCGAACCTGTAGCTTCCGCTTCGCTCGGCCAGGTCTACCGCGCCCGACTGTCATCCGGCGAGGAAGTCGCTGTCAAAGTGCAGCGCCCTGACCTTGAACAGATCATTAACTTAGACATTGCGATTCTTTATCGAATAGTGAAGCTGACGAACCGATTCTTCCCAAAGGTGAACGAAAATGCCGATTGGGAAGGCATGCTTCACGAGTTTCACACTACCATCTTTGAAGAGATGGACTACGTTAAGGAAGGACGGAATGCGGATCGCTTCCGCTACAACTTCCGCACCTGGCGTGCGATTCGTGTCCCCAAAATTTTCTGGTCGCACACCAGCCGAAAGGTGCTGACGCTTGAGTTCATTCGCGGCACAAAGGTCGTGGATCTTGAAGGATTGCGCGCCCGCCGCATTTCGGCTGTCAAAGTTAACCGTTTGCTGGTTCGTACTTATCTGAAGCAACTCCTCGAAGACGGGTTCTTTCACGCCGACCCGCATCCAGGAAATTTGCTTGTCATGGACACTGGTCATCTGGCGTTTTTTGATTTTGGCATGGTGGGTCGCATTACACCGGGCTTACAGTCGCAGATGATTGATGCGTTCTTTCACGTGGTTGCTCGAGACGTGCACGGCCTGGGCCAGGACATTATCAACCTCAATTTTCTTAAACCCGGGGTGGATCCGGAAACAGTGCGGCCTGTCGTTGAAAGCCTCTTCAAGCTCTACCTAAACCTCAAGCTTGGTGAGGTCAAGTTTAAAGAGCTGACTTACGATCTCGCCGAAGTGGTTTATGAATATCCTTTCCGTCTGCCCGCAAACTTCACTTACATCATGCGCGCGCTGATGACGCTTGAGGGCATCGGCATAGCCACCGATCCGGAGTTCAGCTTTTTCGAAACCGCGAGGCCATACGCCAAACAGTTTATGTTACGACGCGAGGGCCACGTGTTTCGCAAGCTCTTCTTCGATAAAATCACTGGTCGAGAAAACGGCAATGGCCGTATTGAGTGGTCGCGGGTTTGGAAGCTAACGAAGATGGCGGCTCAGATGTACCTTGACTAGCAGCGATCCTCTTAATAGCTAGCCCCAAACTATTTCACTCATGCGTATTACTGGGCTCCCAGTAAAACGATCTTCGTTGCGCGGAGACTTCCGCGCTCCCGCATCGCGTTTGAGTTTACTTGCCGCGAATTGCGTTGAAGAAAAGTGGATAAGTCGCCAGCGACTGGCCGCGGTATTGCGGACGAAAGCCAAAAAGAATTATGCGGCCTTTGCCCATTGTTACCTCTACCAGCGCGGCTTTGCCTTTGATGCGATTGCCTCCTAACAACCAACCTGATAGCAATGGATTGCGATCTATCGGGTAGCGGGCAATGACACGGACACTTGCTGTGTTTAGCCGGTCGCTACCACCACCCCAGCGGGGCTGCCCCGCTGGGAACCCCGGTCCGCTCCCGGTACTGACAACCTCGAAAACCGGCGAATCTTCAACCCACGCAATCGATTCTTTCGGCATTCCCTGAGCAATGAAACTTGCGGTGTCAAGCTCAATACGCAAAATAGAACCGGGCACAAAGAAATCTGTTTCAGGTACGTCGGCGACTATGTTGCGCAAAGGAAGTTTGAGTTCCTTAAGGGCAAATTCTGAGGCGCGATTCAAACAAACAAGCGTGCCACCTTGCTCGACAAACTCGCGCAACACCTTCACGCCCTCTGATCCTAGTCCGCCCGTATATTCCGGCGGCATTGTCTCTTTGCGGTATCCGTTGAGAATTGTGGCCGCTGGCTGGTCGGGAATGACTATAGTTTCGAACTTTGCGCGCAGGCCGCCGGCGCGCACCTGGCGGTCAGTTAGTGACGAATATGGAGTCGGGAAGGGATCCGTTGGTGAGAACGGAGGGTAATTGCGCTCAAGAGTCCAGCGTGTCCAACCCTCGTCCATTGAAGGAACACTGGATTTGTAAAGAGCAATCCTCGCCCGGGCATTAAGGTTGCTCTTACCTACGATTCCTTCAAGAGGAATGTACTTTCCTTCAACTGGAGCTTTGAATGAAGCGGACACGGTTTTCACTTCGACGCCCATGAGTAGCGGCAGGGTGTGCGCGGTAACGTCGTAGGGAGGTATCGGGCTGCCGTCTGGGTTGTGCAGGCTTGGGTAAGTTTGATTTTCAAGCAAGGCTTTGGCCCAGCTGCCATATGGTTGCGCCAGGCGAATTAGCACCGCTCCGAACGGGTAATTCGTTCCGGTGATGGTCCCACGTTTCACTTCTTCCAGCTCTACCCCGCCTCGACCCAGCGTCTTGAGCAAAACATCTCCGTGTCCTCCAATGATAGGTAGAGGAACCAAGAAACCAAACATTTCACCAGGTCTGCGCGGCCGTACAGCCTCTTTACCAGTTGCATAAAACCTGCGCAGCCACGCTTCGCGATTCTCAGAAGCATGGCGCAGCAGCAGAAACGCTGCCGCGGTCATGTAGTTGGTGATGTCACGCAGGTGCCATTCGCCACCTTGCCAGACTGGTCCAAAGTTGGCCGACGCCCTTTGCGGATTGTATCCGTCTCTTGATCGTAGTTCGCTGAATTTAACAGTGATGGGAGTCGCAATTTTGCACGACGCAGTTTCTGAAAGAATCCGAACGCCACCGTGATAATGGGAGTAAGCGCGGGAAGGGGACCACGCGTCGTAAGATGAATCGGTGGTAATTCCTTTGAAACCTCGCGCGCGCATCTCGTGCGCCATGAAGTTGCCGAGTTCCGTATAACCTTCGACGATTTGCTTCGGGACGTTTGGCTCGACAGGCGGCATGTAAGGCGGCACAAACAAACGCGACCCGAACGCGCCCTGCTGGTGGATGTCGTGGACTATGTGCGGATGCCAGACGTTATGAATCTTGTCTACGGTAATCTTCGTCTCAACCTGCGTGAAGGCATACCAGTCGCGGTTGTTATCGTGGCCCACATACTTGTGGTAGAGCTCAGGCGGATTGGTCCCTTCGTAAGGTGTTCCAAGCGTCCTGTCATACCAGTTCTTGACGATATCTACACCATCCGGATTTAGAGACGGCACAAGCAAAATTATGGTGTTACGCAGAATACTCTGAATTCCGGGGTCATTAGAGGATGCAAGCCGGTGCGCGATCAGCATGCTCGATAGATAAGAACCAACCTCGGTTGAGTGAATGCCACAGGTAATCAGCACGATAGTCTTGCCGCGTGCTATCAACTCCCGCGCCCGGCGGTCGCGGATACCTGGCGGCCCAAGTTTGCGTGGGTCCGCTAGCGATTCTTGAATCTTCCTGTATTCGTCCAGGCGTGCGAGGTTTTGCGGAGCGCTGATGGTTACCATGACGAACGGTTTGTCCATCGTCGATTTGCCAAGCGCTTCAA
>JBHEMV010000120.1:0-397 GCA_046262375.1 Pyrinomonadaceae bacterium | reverse complement strand
CGCGGTCGCTTGCCTCTGCCAGGGCATCGAAATACTTAATCACATCGTTCCAGCTTGCGAGCTTGCGATCGTCGCCGGGGACAAAGCCAAGAACGTCTTTCGGGGTGGGGATTCGTTGATGTTGCGCGACCGCTGCGGGCCGATACACTTCAGCGCGTGTCGAGCCGAGCAACAAAGAGGACGACAGGCATCCGAGTAGGAGTACTAAAGCTAAATTTCGTCTGCTCATGCGGTATTCAAGAGGGCTTTACGGAATCAATTGATTGAAAGCAGGGGCAGTGTAGTCGAAACTACTGAGAATCTTAAAGAGCGCATTTCAGCGCAGTCAGCAAAAAAGATTGTAGCCATTCGAACCGGAGGCAACGCCGCTTTCTCTCGAGGCTCAAAACATGAGAAC
>JBHEMV010000119.1:5791-6105 GCA_046262375.1 Pyrinomonadaceae bacterium | reverse complement strand
GCCTAGTCTAGCGCGCGGACTTTCGTATTACACAGGTGCAATAATGGAGATCACAGTAAAAGATCTACCTGGAAGTCTTGGTGGAGGCGGACGTTACGATAATCTTATCGGATCGTTTCTCGGAGAGAATATTCCGGCATGCGGTTTCTCGCTCGGGTTGGAACGAATAATCTTCGTAATGACTGAGCGCGAGATGTTTCCTGAAGCCTTAGTGTCTTCACCCGCGGATATAATGGTCAGCATTTGGAATGACGAATCTTTTTTGGAATCGATCGCGCTCGCTAATGAGTTACGAGGTCAGAAACTGCGGGTTG
>JBHEMV010000119.1:0-5781 GCA_046262375.1 Pyrinomonadaceae bacterium | reverse complement strand
CTGACGCGAGGAGAAGTTGCAATTAAAGACCTGCGTTCGGGCGAGCAGCGCAGTGTGAAGCGCGAGACTGTTGGGCAGGCGATACGCACCGCATTGATGGACAGATAGTATTTCTGGCAAAGCATTTTCGTTCGGCCGAGTGGAAGTCGCTCAGCATCCCGCGCAACCGTTCCGCAGACTTTAATGCGTATCTTCAGAGCCAACCGGGTGCTGGGAATTCCGAGGAGCGATTAGATGACGTGTTGAAGTTCGTTCAGAATTCAAGAGAGGCAAAATAATAGGAGTGCGGCAAGATGACAAGCAGGAACGGGTTTGATCTCGTTAAAATCAATCACGTGAATGTCACAGTGCCGGCGGCTTTCGAATTAGCTGCCAAGCAGTTCTACGGCGACGTGCTTGGCCTGCGTCAGATTCCTAAACCGGAAGGCCCAAGGAAAGACGTGGGTGCGTGGTACGAGATTGGGGGTTTGCAGCTACATTTATCAATTGAGGACGATGCACAAAACCGTGCCAGTGAACGTCACGTTTGTTATCAGGTTGCTGACATCTCTCGTGCAAAGCTCCATTTTCAAAACGCGGGAATTGAAGTTATTCCTGACCAGGATCCTGTCAGAGGCTGGTCACGCTTTTTCGCGCGAGATCCGGGTGGCAACTTGATCGAGGTAACCGAAAAAGCGTAGTTAAGTAATGCCACGAACGAGTCAAAGTAGCTAGCATCCCGCTAACAATTCGCGATTAATATCAAAAGGAAACATGCTCGACAACCTGGGAAATTTGCAACGCACGCATTCCTGCGGAGCATTGCGCGCGAATGAAGTAGGGCAAACAGTGACCCTCATGGGATGGGTCTCGCGCCGCCGTGACTTTGGTGAACTAACTTTTATCGACTTGCGCGATCGTTATGGTATCACTCAGGTTGTTCTTAATTCTGACGACGCGCCGGACGCTCACGCGAAAGCGAAGGACGTGCGAGGCGAATACGTTATCGCAGTTACCGGTGAAGTTACTCTACGAGATGAGAGCCAGCGCAATGCCAAGCTCGAGACCGGCGAAGTGGAAGTTCACGCACGAGAACTGTTAATCCTGAACGATGCGCGGACTTTGCCCTTTCAGCTCGAGACCGCAACGACGGATGCGCTCGCCAGTGAGGATCTCCGTTTGAAGTATCGGTATCTCGATTTGCGGCGGCCGCAACTCCAGGCAAATTTGTATCTGCGTCACCGCGTGCTCCGTGAGATACGGAGATACATGGACGAGCAGGGCTTTACAGAAATTGAAACGCCCATTCTCATTAAGTCAACTCCGGAAGGGGCCCGCGACTACATCGTTCCCTCGCGCGTGCAGCCGGGGAAATTCTTCGCCTTACCGCAGTCTCCCCAGTTGTTCAAACAGTTATGCATGATCGCGGGTCTCGATAAATACTTCCAGATTGCTCGATGTTTCCGCGATGAAGATCTCCGTGCGGACCGCCAGCCGGAGTTCACGCAGCTCGACGTGGAGATGAGCTTTGCCACGCTGGATCAGATTTACTCGGTGACGGAAGGATTGTTTGCTCGCATCTTCAAGTTGATTGGAGTCGACCTGCCGTTGCCATTCCCACGCTTCAGTTTTGCGGAGGCCATGCGGCGCTGGGGTTCTGATAAACCCGACCTGCGAATTGACGGGATGGAGTTGCAAGATCTGTCCTCAGCGCTCGAGGGCACCACTTTCGCTCCCTACGCATCCGCTCTCGCTACGGGAGGCGAGGTGAAAGGGTTGGTAGTTCGAGGCGGTGCGGGCCTTTCGCGAAAAACACTCGACGAGTTGCAGGAGTTTGCCAAGCGTTACGGCGCAACCGGGCTGGCCTGGATAAAACTTAGCGACGAAGTCACTTCGTCGTTACTTAAGGCACTCGGTGAAGAGGGCGTAGTTCGCCTGGCCTCGGTAGCGAAGGCGCAAAAGGGTGATGCTGTTTTGATTGTTGCGGGGAAAGCAAAGATGGTGGCCGCAAGTCTGGGCGCTTTGCGAAACGAAGTAGCCCGGCGCGAACAGTTAATAACTGCGAATGTGTATGCGCCCTTGTGGGTAACAGAGTTTCCCATGTTCGAGTATCACGAAGATGACGATCGCTATTATGCCATGCATCATCCTTTCACTTCGCCGTTGGACGATGACTTGCCCTTACTTGAACGCGCGGTAGAACATGGTGAAACCAAGCTTCTGGGAGAATTGCGCACCAAGGCGTACGATCCAGTCATCAATGGAGTCGAGCTCGCGAGCGGGTCAATTCGTATCCACCGGCGCGATGTACAGCGCCTTGTATTCAAAGCCCTCGGCATGACCACTGAAGAAGCGCGCTCACGTTTCGGTTTCTTCCTTGACGCGCTGGAGTATGGAACGCCGCCGCATGGGGGAATCGCGCCCGGCATCGAGCGGCTAATGATGGTGCTGGTGCCAACGGAGAACATTCGTGACGTTATGGCTTTTCCCAAGACAGCTTCGGCGACCGATCTCATGATTGACGCACCAGGCGAGGTGGATGCGAAGCAGTTGGAAGAACTCCACCTCAGGATCGTGGACAGAAAGTAAGGCTTTTTATGTTGGTTCCTGCCGACTTCGACTTGCCTGAGCACAGCACGGCGATCGAGAACCAGCGCAATAAATGATCACACTTCAAAGGTCACACCGCGACCAAATCATCGTCCACGCACATGCGGCTAACCCCACGGAGTGTTGCGGCTTGATCGCGGGCAGCAAGGACGAACGGGCGAGTAGCGTCTATCAGTTGCGAAATGTCGCGGCAAATCCTGAGGTGGAATATGAGGCCGCGCCCGAGGATCTGTTTGCCGCTCAGCGGCTGATGCGGGAGCGTGGTGAAGAACTCCTCGCGATCTATCATTCTCATCCTCGTGCTTTCGATCCCGCTCCTTCTGAGACTGATGTCAGGCTCGCCTATTATCCTAAAGCTCTCTATTTCATTATTGGGTTGGAGGGTACGCCGCCCGTGATGCGCGCGTTTCGTATTTCTGAGCAAGACGAACGTTGGGAACAGGTTGAGTATGCGATTGCTGGCGAGTAAGATTGAACCATTGGCGCAAAAGAATCGTAGGGACTTGTAGATGGAGCCGAAGAAAAGCAAGTACGACACAAACCCTCTCGATCCCGAACTTGTAAGGAGTACGGAAGAAGTTTGGGGTGAGGTCGGTGGGTCATCACAGACGCAGGAAGTCAAGGGAGCTACGCGAGAAATCGGTTCTTCTACAAACGAAAATGCGCGGAGGAACGTTTACTCCGAAGCCCCGACCCGGCGCTACGACAATGTACCTTTGGATTCCCCTTATCCATCGGTTTTTGCCCCTCCCCCTTATTCTACGACCGCGCCATATCAGTCCACGCCCGCACCATATCCTCCACGGCCCACTTCAAGGTCAGTTGCCGGCATAGGATTGCCGGAGAAGTGGGCCGTCATGTTGCCTTATGCGCCTTCGTATATAGGCATCGTACCGGCTCTACTCGAGCTATTCCTGGTTCCGCGCAGCGAAGTCAAAGTTCGCTTTCACGCGGCACAGGCTCTCGCCTTACACGTTGGGATCCTCATCATTCAAACGCTTTTTGGCATTGTTGGAGCGATAACGGATAGTTCTATAGGCGGAAATCTATTCAAGGCCGCTGCAACTGTATTTCTAATCATTTCGATGGTTCGGGTTTGGAAGGGTGAGGCCCACCACATCGCGCCAATTGCTGAACCCGGCCGATGGTTTAACCAGCATATCGAGCCCCGAAACAAATCCTAGATATCCGACACATTTGGCACTTACCTTGCAGTAATAGTGGCCGGAGGGTTTGTCCAAAGCTGTCTTGCAGAATCTTCGAACTGAAATCGTTCTAAAATGTGGCGGGGATGTTGCGTTTTGGTTCAGCTTCAGCTTTCGAATCACAACATTTTGTCAACAGACTACCGGCAAACGCGCACTTCCGTTAACTCATCAAACCCGAGCCAGGCAAAAGGCTCTCTTCCCCTTGCGCGTGAGTACGGTAAGAAGAATCAATTCCGGGGAGGACGAAGCGAAGTGAGTTGGCAGAGCGGCACTTTCTCGGAGTTAGCCGCTCTTTTATTTTGAGGTGCTCTAACGGCCTCAGTCTGGATTAGAAGTTCTTGATAGCGTCGGTACGGAGGAAAGATGATTAAAAGAAATAGCATCAACATTCAGCGACTGATGGCATACCTAACAGTGCTCGCACTCTTAGCAATGCCGGTCTCTGTTTTCACCCAAACAAAGATCAGTTACCACAGTAATAAATACAAACCGAGTGACGACGTTAAGGTTGGACGGCAAGCGGCGGCGGAAGTTGAACAGCAGATGCCGATCCTCCAGGATGGCGACGCCACAAACTACGTTTCGCGGGTGGGCCAACGTCTGGTGAGTTCGATACCTTCAGAGTTTCAGCAGCCGGAGTTTAGTTACTACTTCAAGATCGTAAACGCTCGTGACATTAATGCCTTCGCGCTCCCGGGTGGTCCAATGTATATCAACCGCGGCATGATCGAAGCAGCGCGGAACGAAGGCGAGATGGCCGGGGTCATGGCCCACGAGTTGAGCCACGTCGCACTTCGGCACGGTACTGCACAAGCATCAAAAGCGCAGAAGTATGGTTTGCTCGCCGGAATTCTTGGCATTGGCGGGCAGATTCTTGGTGGTCCAGCGGGCGCTGCCGCCCAGATTGCCGGCCAGGGAGTGGGCGTCTACTTCCTTAAGTTCAGTCGCGAATATGAGACCGAAGCCGACATTCTTGGCGCACAGATTATGGCCCGCGCCGGCTATGATCCACGCGATCTCGCCAACATGTTTCAGACGATTGAACGCCAGAGTGGACGCAGCAGTGGTGGGTTCCTAAGCAGTCACCCGAGCCCTGCAAATCGCAACGCGCGAATTAATCAGGAAGCCCAATATCTGCGTGTGGACAATCCTGTTCGCAATACGCAAGACTTCTCGCGAATTCAGTCGCGTCTGCGAGGCATGGGCCGCGCGGCGTCGATGGAAGAGATTGCGCGTAGTGGTCAAAGAAATCCCAACGGCGACAATAGGGGAAACTACCCCAACAACCCGCCGCAAGGCCGGGTTGATTATCCGTCGACTCGCTATCAGAGCTATTCAGAGTTTGGAGGCGCGGTCCGCGTGAGTGTGCCCAACAATTGGCGTGAGCTGGGCGGTAACAACTCAGTTTGGTTCGCTCCCGAGGGTGGATACGGTCAAGCGCAGAATCAGGCGGTCTACACTCATGGGGTTAACTTGGGCGTTGCCCAAAGCCAAAGCGGCAACCTTCAACAGGCCACGGAGGAGTTTTTAAACAGTTTGGGTCAGGGGAATGGTAACTTGCGGCAACGCAGCGGTTTCCAGCGAACCACTGTTTCTGGACGTTCAGGCTTGACTACGACGCTCAGCAACATCAACGAGGCAACCGGTCAACCGGAAATTGTGACCGTAATAACTACGCAACTCCGGAATGGCGGGCTGTTCTATATGATCGCGGTCACGCCGGAAAACGAAGCGGGTAGATATCAACCTGCGTTTCGCAACATTCTCCGCTCCCTTCAGATAAACGATTAGAGGCAACAGAGCATTGTGTGTGCAGTTGTAGAGGCCCGCTTCGCAGCGGGCCTTTTTGCTGGTTGGGCAAAAAATCTCTGTTGGGCAACAAAACTTTACTGTATCTCCCCATATGACACAAAGTAGAGGGCGCGACTAGTCGCGCCCTCTACTTATGAAATCAGAGCGAGAAACAATTGCAGCAACTATGGCG
>JBHEMV010000118.1:0-6214 GCA_046262375.1 Pyrinomonadaceae bacterium | reverse complement strand
TCGAGCGGGGGCAAGCCACCCTTCCTTACCTGCAAATTACCGTACGCCCTTCTGGGTTTTCACACAGTCGCTACCGCGAGGTGGTACTGACCTCATGGGACCGATCGTTGTACTCTCGATCCTTGTACTAAGGGCACGCAGCCAAACTGCATCGGCATAGCGTTTCATTGACACCGATGACCCTTGTAGCAAGAATATGTAGCTGTTCTACTTTGATATGACTCAAGACTTTAGCTCACGACGCAAGCTAACAGTTCCGTCACATTGTTCGTATGCTTTCTGATTTTACCGGTTTAGTTAAGGAAGGAACGCGCGAGGCTAGACTGCTAACCTCGATTGTTTGGGACCGCTTACCGCGTCACGTCGCCATCATCATGGATGGCAATGGACGCTGGGCCGCGCAACGAGGCCAACCTCGCATCGCCGGACATCGGGCTGGTGTGGAAGCGGTTCGGGCTGCCGTTGATACCGGCGCTCGTTTAGGTCTTGGCGCTCTAACGCTGTACGCGTTTTCAACCGAGAATTGGAAACGCCCGCGCTACGAGATTGATGCGTTAATGAGAATGTTGCGTCGTTACCTTCGTCTTGAACTAGACGAGATCGACCGGCAGAACATTCGATTTCAAACCATCGGTCGCACTGGGGTGCTTGCGAAGAATGTCCGTAGCGAGATTGAGAAGGCAACGGAACGCACCGCGAAAAACACTGGCATGATTTTGGCCGTCGCGCTGAATTACGGCGGTCGCGCGGAAATCATTGATGCGTGCCGGGCCGCCGTGCGTCGCTTGATTGATGAAGGAAATGCTCCCGACGAATTGACTGAGGAGCGTATCGCAAAAGAACTCTACACTCGTACGATGCCGGATTTGGATTTACTCGTTCGCACCAGCGGCGAGTTGCGCATCTCGAACTTTTTACTTTGGCAGGCAGCTTACAGCGAGATTTATGTAACAGATACGCTTTGGCCCGACTTTCGTCCAGCTCATCTGCTTGAGGCGATAGTGGACTACCAGCGTCGCGACCGCCGCTTTGGCGGATTGAAGCTGGTCGCAAGTGCCGAGTGAGGTACCTGAGCAATCAGCAATCAGCAATCAGCAAAGAACCAGGTTCAAAGACCGAAGACCAAAAACCAAAGACCGAAAACGGAAGACCCAAAGCTCAGACCTCTAACCCCCAGAATGTCTCGCATTATCACCGCCGTCATCGCTCTGCCGTTTCTAATCGCATCCATTTTAATTTCCTGGTTACAGCCGCTTTTCATTATGCTGGCCGGGGCCGCCATGGCTCTCGGGTTGTATGAGTTCTACGTGTTAGCCAGGCGCAAGGACGCAAAGCCTGACATTGCGGCAGGCTACCTGGGCGGCGCAGCGCTTTTCAGTATTTTTTGTTTCGCGACTCCCAATCCGACAACACGTGCTCGATTAGACGTAGAGATGATCGTACTGGTTTTTCTGGTAATGACTATCGGCACTCTGGTCGCTGCAACGTTACGAGGCGCACCATTTGAGAAAATGATTACCTCTTCGGGAGCAACAATTCTCGGCGTGCTCTATGTAGTTCTGCTTGGCGGGCACCTTGTGGCTGTCCGAACAGGATTTGAACAGCAGCTCTCCGCGCACTTGTTGTCATTTTTCTTCCTCGTCCTGATGGGGGCGGATACCGGCGCCTATTACGTCGGTCGAGCAATCGGGAAGCACAAGCTCGCCCCGCAGATAAGTCCGGGGAAAACGTGGGAGGGCGTAGCGGGAGGAATCGTGGCCGGACTGGCAATGGCGACGCTAGCGCAATTTTGGTTCTTCAGAGAGCTGCCCTTGAAATGGTCGCTTCCGCTGGCTGCTGTCATGATCCTCCTGGGAATCCTTGGGGATCTAACTGAAAGTGCGCTCAAACGCAGCTCTGGCGCGAAAGACGCCGCAAGAATACTACCCGGACACGGCGGTGCACTTGATCGTTTGGATAGCTTGCTCTTCAACGCACCGCTCATCTACTATTTCGCGCATTTCTATTTTGGTGGGCGTCTAATTTAAAGATGACTACAAAAAAGATAATTGTCATTATTGTCTCCGTAGTTATTGTGCTCACATTGATAGTCTTACTTTTAATAGGTGGAATCGCGGGTCTTGTGTTCTATAAGATTAATGACAGCGACGCCGCGCAGGTATCCAGGGATTTCCTGAAAAATAATGAACGGCTAAAGCAGGAGATCGGCGAGGTCAAAGATTTCGGCAAGTTTGTGACAGGCAACATCAACATAGGTAATGGTGACGGCAACGCTAAATTAAATATCAAAGTTATCGGGGAACGAAAAACGGTAAACGCGTCCGTCGAATTGATCTATCGAAACGGACGCCATTGGCGCGTCACAGCGGCTTCATACCGAAATGACGCCGGAGAAACTGTAGATCTGCTAAACGCCTACGAATCTCGGAAGCTTATTCTGCGACTAGCGGCATAATATGGTCGCCAATATGAGTGCTAAAGGGATTTCCATACTGGGCTCGACCGGATCGATCGGCTGCAACACTTTGCGGGTAATCGAGTCGATGGGCTCTGAACATTTTCGCGTCGTCGCACTCGGCGCCGGTCATAATGTCCAGACCCTTGCCGATCAGATTGCCAATCACCTGCCGGAACTTGTGTCCGTTGAGACAGAAGATGCAGCACATAATCTGCGCTCGTATCTCTTTGAGAGGGATCTCGACCTGCCACGGATTATCGTCGGCGAAGCGGGCCTGATTGAAGTGGCTACCCATCCACAAGCCGACTGCGTTGTCTCTGCCACAGTGGGCGCTGTCGGCTTTGTGCCGACTCTTCGTGCCCTGGAAGCCGGGAAGCGCGTGGCACTTGCGAATAAAGAGACCCTGGTGATGGCCGGCGAGTTAATGACAAAGGCTGCGCGTGCATCCGGCGCTGAGCTTCTACCTGTTGACTCCGAACACAATGCGCTGCATCAGTGTCTGCGCGGAGAGAAGCGCTCCGAAGTTCGCCGAATAATCCTGACTGCTTCAGGGGGACCCTTTCGCACCAAGACCAAGACGGAAATGCAGGAATCGACTGTGTCGGAAGCGCTTCGTCATCCAACGTGGACCATGGGTGCGAAAATTACTATAGACTCCGCCACTTTAATGAATAAAGGACTCGAGGTTGTTGAAGCTCATTGGCTTTTCGGCTTTGCGCCGGACCAAATAGGGATCGTGGTTCATCCGGAATCTGTGGTTCATTCGATGATTGAACTGGTGGACGGTTCCGTGATCGCGCAGATGGGCGTCACCGATATGCGTCACGCTATTCAGTACGCCCTGACATATCCTGAGCGCCGTTCGTGTGCGCTGCCGCCGCTCGACTTGAGCGCGCTATCCACACTCCATTTCGAAGATCCGGATCTGGATCGTTTTCCTTGTATTGCGCTCGCGTATCGTGCTCTGCGAGAGGGCGGCACGCTGCCGGCCGCAATGAATGCCGCAAATGAAGAAGCGGTCCAGGCGTTCATCGACGAGCGGATCCGCTTAACTGAGATCCCGCTCATCATCGAAGCAGTCATGAATACTCATAACACTCAATCCGCTACCGAACTTGCCGCAATACTCTCGGCAGACGAATCCGCCCGCTTTTCCGCTGCTACCGAAATTGAAAAGTTGTCAAAAACCTCCCATCTAGTGGCCTAAACGAGGGTTTGACGCGACGTTAACCGCCGCGTAAACTCGATAACGGCGACGCAAATTGAAGTTGCGGAGTCAAAAAGCGCGTTTATTTGTTATTGCTGAGCACCTAATTGTTTGAAAGGGAAAGAGAAATCGGTTAATGAGTTATTTAATATATCCCGCAGCATTTATATTGATCCTCGGATCCGCCGTTGTCATACATGAATTCGGCCACTTCATAGTCGCAAAACTATTTAAGATTCGCGTGGAAACATTTTCAGTCGGTTTTGGTCCACGTCTTTTTGGCAAGAAGTGGGGCCAGACTGATTACCGCCTCTCAGCCATACCGCTCGGAGGGTACGTCAAGCTTGGAGGCGACGAGTCCAACGCACCCCTCGAAGGAGCCGGAGCCACTGATATCCCGCCGGGGGAGATGTTTAATCTTCGTCCGAGATGGCAGCGGATTCTGGTTGCCCTGGCTGGGCCAGTGATGAATATCCTGACTGCTCTGGCGATTCCTCTAGCCGGCGCCATGATGTTCGGAGTTCCGGCTGTTCCGGCACCCGTGGTAAGCAGCATGTCCAGTGGCGGCGCAGCTGAAGCGGCCGGGCTGCAGCGCGGAGACAAGATCATTTCTTTTAACGGAATTGAAAATCCAAAGTGGGACACCATTCGAGGAGACGCCCTACTATCCCCAGACCAACCACTGCCTGTGGTCGTGGAGCGTAACGGTCAACGGGTCGCACTGACGATAACGCCGATAGCCCACGTTGAAGATGGAGAAACTGCCGGCGTCCTGGATTTTCTACCCGATTACGGTAATGTGCCTGTAATTGTTCGAGAGGTTGAAGCAAACACGCCTGCATCCGAGGCCGGCCTTCAAGCGGGTGATCGTATTCTCGAGGTCTCCGGGCAGCCAGTTAGAAGCGCCGAGCAGGTTACTAAGTTTATCCGTGAACACAAAGGGCAGCCTATAACTCTCAGTGTCAATCGCGACGGTCGTCCGTTGGAGATCACTGCGACTCCACGAAAGTTGGCCGATGGCCGGGAACGCCTGGGGTTTGGGCCCGCAGAAGATATTCCACTGCATCAAGTTGGCCTGGTTGCGGCCAGCGCCTATGCGGTCAACACTAATTTAGAAATTCTCCGCCTCACCGGCAAAGCTTTGGGACAGTTCTTTACGGGAAAGCGCTCGGCGCGCAACACGCTCTCTGGTCCTGTAGGGATTTACAAGGTAGCGGGATCTGCGGTTGAGAGATTTGGGTGGGGCGGGTTCTTTACTACGCTTGCTTTCTTAAGCTTGAATCTTGGAATTTTCAACCTCTTGCCGATTCCCGTGCTAGACGGCGGGGCGATATTTTTACTTTTGATTGAAGCCGTGTTGGCGACGGTTGGCCTGAAACTTTCAATTAGAGTACGCGATAGAATTCAGCAGGTTGGTTTCGTCATGGTCATTCTCTTGATGGTCTTTGTGATTACCAACGACCTCCTGAAGCAAGCCTCAATTTGGCGTGGCTCAACCGAGAAGCCCGCAGCGACGGCTCCGGCGAAATAGTATGTCCAAAGTCCAACGTCCAATGTCCAACGTCCCAGCCCAAAGTTGGAACTTATTGATCGGGGCTTGCAACGTTGGATATTGGACATTGGACGTTGGACAGTGGACATTGGACATTGGACAAATTGATTATGCGAAAGTCGAAAGCCGTACAGGTTAAGAACGTACAGATTGGCGGGGGCGCACCAGTCGTCGTCCAATCCATGACGAAAACCGATACTGCGGACGTCGGCGCAACCGTAGCTCAGATTGAAGAGATGGTGAGCGCAGGGTGCGAGATTGTGCGCCTCGCGGTACCCGATAATGATGCCGCAGTGGCTTTGAAAGACATTCGCAGGCGAGTTCCTGATGTTCCCCTCGTCGCGGATATTCATTTCCATTACAAACTCGCGCTTATGGCCCTTGAAGCAGGTATCGATAAGCTGCGACTGAATCCGGGAAACATAGGCAAGCACGAAAGGGTTCGCGAAGTTGTGCGGGCCGCCCAGGTGCAAAAAGTGCCCATCCGCATTGGCGTCAACGGTGGCTCGCTGGAAAAAGACCTATTGAAGAAGTATGGCACGGCGACGCCAGAGGCAATGGTTGAGTCTGCCCTGCGTCACATTCAAATTCTCGAAGACCTGGATTTCACCGATACGATCATTTCGCTAAAAGCTTCCGACGTGCATCGCACAGTGGCTGCCTATCGTCTATTGGCCGAGAAGGTCGATTATCCATTTCACCTGGGCGTAACCGAGGCCGGCACAGCTTTTGGTGGAACTATCAAGTCGTCAATCGGGCTCGGCATTCTCCTTCACGAAGGAATAGGCGACACCATTCGTGTTTCACTTGCGGCGGAGCCGCAGGAAGAGGTGCGCGTCGCCTGGGAGATTGTGAAATCGCTCGGCCTGCGTACCCGGGGTGTGACCGTTGTTGCCTGTCCCACCTGCGGTCGACTGGATGTCGACAACTTTGTAGAAATCGTTACGGAGATTGAGCGCCGGCTGGCCCACGTTGAGGAGCCGTTACATCTTTCGAT
>JBHEMV010000117.1:0-6309 GCA_046262375.1 Pyrinomonadaceae bacterium | reverse complement strand
GTGCAGGTAATGCCTGCTTCAAGATGCGCGCGCGTGATTGTCGCGCCGAAAGCTTCTGTTTGGTGGCAGGCCGCGCAGTTTGCATTCATCTTTTCAATATTCGCCATACTCACTCCCACGGCGTGGCAGGAAGTGCAGGCACCTCCATTGATCTCTTTGGCGATTGCGGGCATGAGTCTAAAGTTTTGCCGCGTATGTGGTGCGGATATCGGCTGGGGAGCGAAAGCAATCTTGTACTTGAAGGCTGCCATCGCCGAAAGCGCTCCCACGACGATGAGACCCCAAATGAAGATAGCGAAAGGCCAGGGTCGAACGAGGTCTCTGGTCGGTGTCCAATTAAATCGCGCCTTGCCGAGACGCGGAGGGGTCTGCGGGTGTAAGGGCGATAGCCGGCCTGCCTTTTCTCGCGTTCGCTTGTCCCAGAACACCTTCAGGGAATTCGCTACCTCGGAGCCGGCGACTCGACCTTCCACGGCCGGTTGTGCTTTGTAGCTCTCTATCTTGTGGCGCGGTTCTCGTTCGCCAACGTGGAGAGCATACTGTTGCACGATACCGATCTGGAGCGTTTTATTAGCTGCATCGATTTTTTCTATTCGCAGGAAGTAGGGGCCAATCTGAATCTCGTCGCCCTCGGTCAACGCCTCGGCTTCATTAAAAAGGATTATCCGCCCATTGAGCGTTGCCGCGCTCGACCCACTAAGATTAACGATGTAGAAATATCCTTCGATATCATTGATGCCTGCATGCAGCCGTGAGACCGTCGGATGGTTGAGCCAAATATCGCAGTCCGGTAGCCGGCCAATCCTCAGCCCGTCGCTCCGGATTGTTTTCGCCTCTTCAGTGCGGTCTTCGCGAATGATGATGAAGGTGCTTTGTTGTACCGTGCTCATTAGAAATACTGGGAGGCATAGCCTCCATATGTTCTTTACGCCGAAGGCGTTGCATAACTTAGCCCAGGGTATCACCCTGGGGACTGGGTTTATTTATTCATCCCTACGCTGAAAGCGTTGAATAGGCCTCTCACCAAGGACATTATCAAACCCTTTCAGGGTATCGACCGTTGCTTGACGCGTTCCCGGCGTGCTACGCCGGGCTAAATTATGTAACGCCTTCGGCGTATCTGATGCTCGACCCAAAATACAGATTAACCTGAGAGCATGAGCATTTATCGAACAGTAAAAAGAACCACCTGAATGATGTGGATAAACATCAGCGCCAGCATAATTGAAGCCGTAACGACGTGCGGCGCAAGCCAGAGCTTGAGTAGTTGATGCAAGTAGATCAGCGAATCTACACGTCGCAGCGTGGCTGTCGTCTCTACGGCCTCCATCAAAGCGCGACGGGCTTTTGGGTCGGTCAAGCCTTCGGCATCATGCTGAAATTCTTCGCGCGCCTCGGCCAGCATCCTCGTCAGATCTTCACGTTGCACGTACTGCCGCAAGAGGTAACGAAATGAGAAGAAGCGCTTGCGTATTTTCTCCTTGATCAGATGGCGCAACTGATCGTCACTGGTGTCGATCAAACTGAGCGCCTTTCGCAATTCCTGCCGGCGGGCACGCAGGTCTTCGATGAGCAACGGATCACCCTCGATGCTGGTCATGATGCGGGGAACAGTGAGGTAGCAAGCGATCCCGAAGAGGCCGGAGGCGATGACTAGATCGAACGAGACCATTAAGACGGAAGTCAACAGACCACCTGAATCGCGGCCTCCATGTAGCAGGAGGACGATACCGGCGATCAGACCTAAATAGACGTGCGCCAACATCCAGTAGCGGAGTGGACCGGCACGTCGCTTGTAAATCTGTTTGCGTCCCGGATAGGTCATCACCGCCGCAATGCTGCCCAAGCCGACCAGGCCCGTAATCCATCGTACAGTCAGCCACGTGCCGGCGAGAGGCCCATCGAGCGTATACCGGCGCCCCGCCCACAGTGTGGCCCACGTGATGGCGATGATCGCCAGCACGCCGCCGACGTGAAAGAGTCTGGCGGGAACATCTCTTTTATGAATGTTGCGACCAATAGCGTGTGTTTGGTCCCTGAAAACAATCCCGATTGCATTTTTTGCTTCGCTGAAGTACTCCTTCGGATTCACGCGCACGAGTGCGCCGGTAGGGCAGTTTTCCTGGCAGGAGTAGGCTGCCGTTTTCGCTCCCTTAGGGTTGAGCGCCGTGTTTTCACAAAGGTTACATTTGACCGCCAGCAAATCCTCCGTTTCGGTGACTGCTGGAGGCGCTGTTGGAAGAGCCAGACTAAACCAGTTTTTGAAGACGGTTTTGAAGTCCGAGGGTGGCGAGGCCGGTGATTTGCGAGGGATCATTGAGATCGCGTTGTACGGACACTGTGTCGCGCAATCACCACATCCGATGCATGTCTTGGGATCGATATCAATGTGCCCTTCGGCGAAACGCGCGATGGCGCCTGTCGGACATCCGGTCAGACATTCAGGATCCTGACAGTGCAGGCAGACTGAGGGCGATAAGACATGTTGAATTGACTGGCTGTTAGGTTTTACCGGACGAGCGATGTGGATGCCGCGTCGCAAGAGCCTGGACTGTCCATGCACTTTATGACATGCCAGCGAGCAATTCCCACAACGAATACACAAATCCATATCCATAACGAGGAGATTTGTGCCATCCACAATTCCAGTCGCTATCTCTTTTCCGGCAGCAGCTACACTTCTTCTGTCTGAGGGTGGTTCGGGCGGTTTGTCATCGACTTCTGAGAATTGCGGAAAATGCGCCGAAATCATTTTGACCAGGGCCAGGTTGGATCGCAGGTGCGAAATTTCAATTTCCAACACCTCCGTGCGCGCCATAATTGTAGCGCTATACTTCCATCTGGTTTGGGGACTGTCGAACACAGCATCGAGTCCGAGCCAATTGCCGGCACCCAGGAAATCCAGTCCTACATCAGCGTCCAACTCCATCACCATATCGGCCAACCAGGGATCGGAAGCCAGGCTGCGCACGTGCGTTAGGTTCGCAGCAAGGCCTCGCGCGCGCCTTGTCCAGCCACTATTAATAAAAAAGAGTCGGTCAATCGGATCTCCCTCCTGGAAGAGAACATGATCTTTGGCGTACACGGTAAACCGCGTCCCCTCCTTGAGCTTTTCGAGAAGTTCCGAACTGAAGGAACTATTCGTCGCCTCTTGCACCTCT
Organism: Pyrinomonadaceae bacterium; assembly: GCA_046262375.1. Classification (GTDB taxonomy): domain Bacteria; phylum Acidobacteriota; class Blastocatellia; order Pyrinomonadales; family Pyrinomonadaceae; genus PSRF01. Next base: position 3,148 of record JBHEMV010000117.1, on the reverse strand, counting down.
AAGAGCGTGCGGGCAAGACCGTGCCGGCGATAATCCCCCTCGAGCCGCTGGCCAAACTGTTTCAATTTCCGCAATAGGCGAAGAGCTGGACGTTGAATTTCGAGGACCGTTGCTTCCGCACCCGGCGCCACCATTACGGTGGCGTTGGTAGGTTGTCCCGCGAGCAGGGACATCTCGCCAAAACTATTTTGCGGCTCAATCTCGCCAATCTTGTTGTTGCGTCCATCACCATCGCCGATGTAAACGTCAAGCCGGCCAGCCACCAGAATGAAAAAGGCATTACCTCCCCACTCGCCTTCGCGAATGATCAGCTCACCCGCACCGTAAACAAGCAGACGTGCATAAGGTCCGACTTTCTTGCCGGCATAATTCCGGCCATAAACAACCAGTTCAAGATCCAACTCATACTTGAAGTGGTTTTCGTGTTTCTCAACCAGCTCGGAGATGATGCCGCTGTTGCGCACAGCTTCAAGAATTGCGCCGTGGTGTGTGATTTCGCGGGGCATAGAGTAAATAGAGTATCCCTGTTGGCTCATCGAACCGGTAAAGCAGTTCTCAATTGGTGGAAGCCTGTTTGTGGCAGGGAGAATGGGCGTCGCGCAGCTTCCAGCGATCGAGAATCATAAAAGCGTCGAAGGCAGTAGCGGCAACCCGTTGGAGTCCGTTCGGAAAAAGCTTTCGTTGTTTCTCTGTGCTTCCTCAGTGTCCTCTGTGTCTCCGTGGTGAGTGGTTTTCGGCGGCATATTCACCGCCGAGACACAGAGAGCACAGAGGTCGCACAGAGATTCTTTATTTCCCGACAGACTCGTTGGGACTAGGCGGTGCCCCAACGGCCGAACTGTCGCAGCTTGGTGTAACGCCTGGTAAGCCGTTCGTCCTGACTGCAACTTACGGCTTCCGCCAATCGCTCGGTCAAAGCCGAATCGAGAAAGCGAGCAGCTTGATCATAGTCAGTGTGGGCCCCACCCGGCGGCTCGCTAATGATCTGGTCCACGATCTTTTCGGCGTAGAGATCCTGCGCAGTCAAGCGCAAACCTGTCGCCGCTCGATCGGCTAGTTTAGCGTCCTTCCAAAGAATAGCCGCGCATCCCTCCGGTGAAATTACGGAGTAAATAGAATTCTCGAGCATCATCACCTGGTCGCCGACGCCGATTGCCAGGGCGCCGCCAGAACCACCTTCCCCAATTACAGTGACTATAACGGGCACTTTCAGCTTGGCCATTTCGCGCAGGTTGTAAGCGATAGCTTCCGCCTGGCCGCGTTCTTCCGCGTCGATGCCCGGGTACGCACCGGGAGTATCGATTAGCGATAAAATTGGGCGTCCAAATTTCTCGGCGAGCTTCATTACTCTTAAGGCCTTGCGGTAACCCTCGGGTTTCGGCATGCCAAAATTTCGATAGCTGCGCTGCTTAGTATCACGCCCCTTCTGATGGCCTACGACGACAACAGGCAGACCGTGAAACCGCGCTGAACCGCAAACGACGGCCGGATCATCCGCGAATCTCCTGTCGCCATGAAGCTCGACAAACTCCTCAAATAGCCGTTCGATAAAGTCCAGGGTATGTGGACGCTCGGCATGGCGGGCCAGTTGAACGCGATCAATCGCCGTTCGCGATCCCGGTTCTGACGCAGGTTTAGATTCCGCATCAGAATTAGCACTGTCTCCCACCTGAGATTTCTTTTCGTTTTTTGCCACGTTTCTTAGCTTTGCCTCAAAAGTCATGGACCGTGTCAGGTTCGGCTTTGCCGCCGGAGTTGGCTTCGCGGCGGTGGCTGTGCCCCGCCCATAGCAGCCAGATTATTCCCGGGCTTTGCCCCGGGTCCGGGCTTTGCCCTTCGGATTATTAGGCCAAAGGCCGCACCAAGGGCATAGCCCAAAAATGTAAAAGGCACCTCTACGGCGGGGCATAGCCACCGCCGCACATCCGGCGGCAAAGCCGGAGAAGCACAACGGACGACTTTTAGCGCAAAGCCACCTTTCTTAGTTCCAGTATTATCAGACGCAGTTAGAGTTTAGCGCAATTTTCTCCACCCGGAGCGTACACCCTATTTTTCCCAGGGCCGCCTCAAGTTTTTGACTGCGCTCGACGCGGAGCGACGAATTAACCTTGACCCGAACAAGCAGGTCAACGGCAAACGTGGCCTCCAATACCACTTCGCAAGTGCCCGAATGTGTATTGATCACGTGAAGGATGTTATCAAACAATTCCGCCGCGTCCTCCGCTTGCGGCACGCGCAGCACAACCATCTCCTTGCCTTTTAGAATGTCATCAAGGCACTGCATCTGATCGACAATCACCGAAGGTGGATTGTCTTCCCCGAGTTCGAGGCGGCCGGTAATTAATACCGGAAGTTCATTCTTAAGCAATGCCGCATGCTTCCGGTATGTTTCCGGCCATAAGACACACTTCGTTCCTCCAGCTTCATCCTCCAGTCGCAAAAGAGCAAATCGATCGCCCTTCTTTGTCGTTCGCGGTTGAAGGTCGCTTATGATTCCACCGATGCTGATATGAATGCCGCTCGTGAGCGTAGGAAGATCGATAGATTTCACAGCTTTCGAGGCTTGTAAAAGGTCAGTGTAGTTTCCAAGTGGATGACCGGTAATGTAAAAACCGAGCGCAGCCTTTTCCGCTAAGAGAAGTTGGGAACGAGTCCAGGCGATACCTGTAGATGCCGGTTGCTCGACATAGCCCGAATCTTCAAAGCTTGAGGCAAACAGCCCGCTTTGTCCCTGCATGCGCTCGCGCTTCGCACGCTGTGCTCTGGAGAGTGCTGCGTCAATGGAATTGAAGAGAGCTCCGCGGCATTCGTGAAGCTCACGCGAATCTGAATTGAGGGAATCAAAAGCTCCAGCGCCCACCAACCCCTCCATTACTCGCTTGTTGAGAGCGCCCGGCCCCAGCCTTTCGGTGAAGTCGAAGAACGACTTGAACGGGCCGGCTTTGCGGGCCTCAATCACGGAATTGACGGTTGATTGACCAAGGCCCTTGATTGCTGCCAGTCCATACCTGATACCGCCGGTGAGAGGGGTAAAGCCGCAATAGCTTTCATTCACGTCGGGCGGAAGTAGATTGATTCCCTGCGCCCGAAGCTCTTTTGAATATTTGAAAACCTTGGCCGCGTCCTGGGCTTCGCTCGAGAGTACGGC
>JBHEMV010000116.1:581-6601 GCA_046262375.1 Pyrinomonadaceae bacterium | reverse complement strand
TAGTAATGTCGCCTGAGATTATTGCCAAAGTAGTTAAAAGCTATTTTCGAGCCCTCCGTGCTATGGACCAGCAAGCGTGGGTCAATACCTTTGCGGCAGACGCGATTAGCTACGACCCGGTTGGCGCGCCGCCGACCATGGGTCATGAGAAACTCGGGGAGTTTTTCCAGACAATCACGGCAGCTTTCAAAGAGGTGGGCTTAACCGAGGATCAGGTTTTCATTGCGGGCAACGGAGCCGCGGTAAAATGGACGGGACGCGGTATCAGCAAGCAGGGTCGAAAGGTCCACTTTGAAGGCATCGATGTTTTTGAAGTGAATGAGGCCGGAAAGATCCAGAGCTTACAAGCCTACTGGAATCCGGCAGAGATGGTGGGACAGCTTTAGCCGTGAAATTAACTGGGGTATATTAAATTAATGAGTCATCCGCAGATTACACAGATTACGCAGATTCAGGGAGCCAACGAAACGTCGATGAATAAGTCATCCAACTCGCTGTGGACTTTTCCGTTAATTGCTTCTTCGCCATTGCTTCTTCGCCGTGAATCTGTGTAATCTGCGTAATCGGCGGATTGTTTGAAGTCTTCAAAGGAGTATAGACGCATGCGGTCCTTTCTTTTCAAACTCCCACCTCTCGTTCTTGTGCTCATGCTGGCAATCTCACTGTCGGTGGCGGGACAAACACCGGTAGGTTCCGAAGCTTCGGCGAGCAGAGGAGCGGCTACGAGCACTTTGGACTGGGAAACTCTCAGGCCGGATGGCGAGGGATTTTCTGTGCTAATGCCCAAGGGTTCCACCTTTGAATCGGGCAAGGAGCCCTATCACAAGATGGAGTTGAATACGCGTGTTTATCTCTCGAATAAACCGGGTGGCCCAATCTTCGCGGTCGTTTCTATGAGCGGCATAAAATCAAATCCGGCGATGTATTCAGAGATGCAGCGGGTAAACTCGTACGTCGATGCCTTCAAGAATTTGTTTCCACCAAAAGTTCGCAAGGGTGCAATTGCCAAGCTTACGCTCGCCGGCGAGAAAACTTTGCAGGGAAACCCGGGCCGCGAATACCGTCTGACCATTGGCGACCTGTCCGGAATTGCGCAGGCCTTTGCGACGCGTAAACGGTTCTATACGATCGTCTACTTGAATTCGAAAAAAGAGGAGTCTCTTCAGGATCAGTTTCTGAGTTCATTCGTGCTTCCTGAAAAGTTGGCTACCCTTACAATCGCTGCTCAGTCTTCCCCGACGGAGCCGGTGCAGCCGTCAGTCAAATCCAATCCTGGCGAAGCACCAGATTCTGAAGCGGTCCCCAACCCACCAAAAGAGACAAAGCCGCATGGATCAGACCCATCGGCCCCGCAACCTGGAAAGCGAGCGCCCATTTCGGGCGGCCTGCTAAATGGAAAGGCTTTAAGCTTCCCGACACCAGATTATCCTGCGGAGGCGAAAGCCGCCGGTGCTTCCGGCGCCGTGATGGTCCAGGTGACAGTTGACGAACAGGGCGATGTACTTACCGCATACGCTGTCTCGGGACATCCAATGTTACAAAAAGCTGCCGTCAACGCCGCGTTCCGGGCAAAATTTTCGCCTACGTTGTTGATGGGAGAGCCAGTGAAAGTTACTGGAATTCTTGTATTTAACTTCGGACCGGGGGTGAATTAATTCAGAGTTTGTAACCGGACTGCCGGATGATGCAAAACTCGCTGTATATACAACGATGAAAAAAACGTTGAAGCGACTGGATTCGATCCATCAAAAACTGATTGACACAATCACTCCGCTAAACACCAACCTGTTTACCCAACAACCCTCCAATAACGAGTGGAGTGTGTCCGAAATAGTTCAACACCTTTATCTCGTCGAAGAGCGTGTCCTCAAAGATCTGGAACGAGCTTTTGGCGATCCACCACAGCGAATCGGATTTCTTCGAAGGCTGATACCGACTTCAATAGTTTCGATTCGTCTCATTCGCGTTAAAGCTCCGAAGGCTGTAAAGCCGCTGGATGCCCCCGCTAAGGATGTACTGATCGAAAACTTCAACCGCGCCCGGAAAGATTTGAAAACGCTTTGCGCGGCTCACGGCAAAGATCGTTTCAGAAGCGTCATTTTCAAGCATCCGTTCTTGGGTGATATCGACGGCGTAGCTACCATCTCGTTTGTCGGCTATCACGAACGGCGCCACTACAAACAGATTCGCGAGGTGCTAAAGAAACTCGGAAACGGCAAGAGAATTCCCGGCTGTGCCGCCTGATGTGCGGAATGGCTATGCCTTTCCGCAATAATCACTATTGTTCCTGGAGGCTGCGCCTCCCGCACTGGGATCGAGGCATAGCCTCGAACTCTAAAGGTCAGCTGCCGGAAAGGCATAGCCATTCCGCACATCAGGCGGCATAGCCGAAAAGCCTGGCTCACGGAAAAGCTAGCCGCTGATCTACGCGGATGAACGCGGATAAGAGAAAGTCATAACAAGCTCCGAGGTGCTCTAATTTTTATTTCGATCATATCCGCGTTTATCCGCGTAAATCTGCGGCTGGATTTTCTTTACGTCACAAGCTTGACGCTTTGGAGGCCTCAGTCTATCTTCGCTCGAATTCACCAGTAACTATCTGGTCATCCGAGAAAGCTTAAGAGATGTCAACCACAGTAGCCTCTACAACTCCGGCCTGGACCATTCCAAATTACCTCGAAGTCCGAGATGGCCAGCTTACTATCAACGACGCAAATGCACTCGAGCTTATTCGTAAATACGACTCTCCACTTTTTGTTTTTTCCGAGCCACGAATCAGATCCAATATCAACCGCCTCAAATCGGCCGCTGAATCGGTTGCGCACCCTATTCGTTTCTTCTATGCCTCAAAAGCAAACTCAAATATGGCGGTCCTTCGGACGGTGCTTGAGTCAGGTATAGACGTCGAGGTCAATAGTGGCGGTGAACTCTTCAAGGCGCTTCGCGCCGGCTTCCGTCCTGATCAGATTATCTTCAATGGCACGAGCAAGAGCGCGAGTGAGCTGGACGAAGCTGTCACCGCGGGCATTTACGCTATCAACGTCGACTCCATCTATGAGATTGGCCTGGTTGAAGACGCCGTAAAACGGCTTCGGACCGCTTCCAGTCGTCCACTTAAACCTGCGCGCATCGCCCTCCGTCTGGTGCCGGAGATAGGAACCCGCTCGCATCTGGGTTTGCAGACGGCACTGCTGACTTCGAAGTTTGGCATCTCATCGTCTGAAGTGCTGGACGCTTTCCGGCGTAGTTTACAAAACCCCGAATTAATACACGTTTGCGGTATTCACATTCACGTTGGCTCGCAAACACCCGACGTTGAACCTTTCGCCGAAGCTTTTCGAGGCATGTGGGAACATCTCGTCGCCATTCATCGAGAGACGGGACACACACTCGAGCACATTAACCTGGGCGGCGGAATTCCGGTCAACTATCTGCGCGATCGATCACAAGCTGATCAGCTTCCCGAACATGAACGCGACATGCTGGGAGCTAATCTCGAGCCTGCAATAGTTCTCTCCGAGGCTCTCCGTGTTGCGCGCGAATCCGCTCGCGACGCCGAGGCTGAACATCTGCTCGATTGCACTACCATCCTACTCGAGCCAGGTCGCAGTGTAATTGCCGACGCAGGCCTGGTGCTGACTACTGTTCTTAATATGAAAAAAAGACCGGAAACGGGAGACGTGTGGCTGCTGACTGACGCCGGTTATAACCTCATGCTCTCGATGAACAACTACAAATGGTATTACCACACTATCTCTGCCACGCGCGCCGGCGAACCGCATGAAAGCAACTACAAAGTTGCCGGACCGCTCTGCGATTCTGGAGATGTTTATTTTGACATCGAGCGTTGCGGACGTTTGCCCGACTATCGAAAACTTCCAGCGAATGTTGGACCGGGTGAAGTGCTCGCGCTGCTCAACTGCGGCGCCTACTCACTCGCGCAAATGTTTCCCTACAACGGTCGGCCTCTCCCCGCCGCGGTAATGATTCACAAAAAGGGCGTAGTAGAACAAATCCGCAAACGCGATTCCTATGAAGACCTGCTTAGGGGCGACGTATGGTGATCAGGCGGACGAGCGAAACTCCAAAGACAACCCGACGCGAGTTTCTCAGAACGGCCGGGCTCGCGACAGTGGGAACGCCGCTCGTATTCAAGGATTTCCAGGTGGGCATCCCACGTGGGGTGGTTGTTAGTCCTTATATTCAACGCCGGGTCTATTCGTGCATAGTGATCGGCGCTGGCCTCGCCGGCCTGGCTGCGGCCTACGCCCTGAAGCAGGCCCGCTGGGAGGTTACTGTTCTGGAAGCCAGAGAGCGTATTGGTGGTCGTGTGTTTTCGTTTAAGTTCGAAGAGAACCCTAATCTCGTTTGTGAACTTGGTGGTGAATGGGTAGGTGAAAGTCACGAACGTGTGAAAGCGCTCTGTCACGATTTCGCAATCCCGCTAAAAGACCATCGTTTCGAAGCCTGGCTCATGCGCGATGGCGTCGTCAAACGCCCCGGACAATGGGATTTTTCTCGTGAGGCGAAATCTGCTTTTGCGAAGTTTAAAAAGACTTACCACAGTTACAGGGCCGGAGACCGTCTGCGACTGGACCAGTATGATTGGTGGACGTGGCTGGAAGAGATAGGCTTCACACAAGACGACCTGTTGCTTCGCGACCTGCAAGACAGCACGGATTTCGGCGAGACGATCCGGATGGTCTCAGCTTATGCGGCGGCGGCTGAATATTTCGAATCCAGTCCGGCTAATGAAATGGATTATAAGATGGAAGGCGGCAACTCGCGTCTGGTAAACGCGCTTGCCTCGCGGGTTGGCAGGGAGGCTATTCATAGCGGCATGCCGGTGGCAAAGGTGACGCAAAGAGGGGGAAGGGTGACGATTACAGCCGGCGACAGAAATTTCGTTGCCGATGCCTGCATTTGTACCGTGCCGGCGCGCACACTTGATAAGATCGGTTTCGATCCGCCGCTGCCGCCTGCGCAGAGCGCGGCCGCGGACAAGCTTCAATACGCGCGCATCATTAAGAACTGTGTTCTTTTCAACGAGCGCTTCTGGGGACCGGAAGATTTTTCTCTCGTTAGCGATGTTACTTCGCACTATTATTTTCACAGCACCAGGGACCAGCCGGGCCAACAGGGCATTCTTTGCAGCTACGCGATCGGCGAAAAGGCCGATGTACTTGCTGCGCAGAACACCCGTCGGCGTAGCGAGATCATCACAAGGGATCTGCTGCCTCTGAATGAGCGAGCGCCGGCGCTCGCACGCAATATTCAGTCTGTCGCCTGGCAGCGTGATGATTACACACAAGGTGCTTATGCTTTTTACCGCCCGGGCCAATGGTTTACTCTGCGACCGGTATTACAGCGACCGCACGGAAAAGTGTTGTTTGCGGGAGAACATCTGGCAGATTGGCAAGGCTTTATGGAAGGTGCTGTCGTAACCGGCGAGGCGGCTGCACAAGCACTCATAGGTAAATCACGAGCGCGCCGAGCAGCATAAGAATCTTTTTAGCAGTCGTAAGAACCATCTACTACGCAAACTAATACTGAAATTTGAATTATGGCAGAGCCAGGCAAGACCCAACTCATCCGCGGACTTTCGCTGATTGCCGCAGTCTCGATTGTCGTTGGCAACGTCATCGGTACTGGAGTTTTTTTGAAGGCCCGCGTGATGACCTGCAACGTCGGCACGCCGGGGAAGGTTCTCCTCGTGTATGTCGTGGCTGGATTCCTATCACTGGCGGGTGCTTTAAGTTATGCGGAATTGGCGGCGATGATGCCGCGCGCCGGTGGTGAATATGTTTTCATGCGCGAGGCATACGGTCGACCGTGGGGCTTCCTGTTCGGTTGGATGTCTTTCTTTATAGGCAAAGCCGGGTCTCAGGCCGCCCTCGGTGTTCAATTCGCGCTGTTCCTGAACATCATGATCGGTGGAGCGCTTGCCGGAGACTTCTTTTCGACGACTGTGTTAGGGCATCCCGTTCCGTTTGGAAAATTACAAGTTGTTGCCCTGGTGT
>JBHEMV010000116.1:0-571 GCA_046262375.1 Pyrinomonadaceae bacterium | reverse complement strand
GGTGAGCGGTGGCGTCGCGACGGTTCTATCAGGAGTCAAGATCGCGCTTGTATTGCTGGTCGGCATCGGAGCCTTTCTATTCGCGCGTAGCGGTGACTGGTCGCACCTGATGATGTCGAATATCGGCGGCACTTGTGAAAACGTTAGTGCTGCCGCGAGGTTTGGGTTTGGCGGCTTCATCGCCGCCATGCTTGGTGCGTTGTGGGCCTATGACGGATGGAATAACGTGACCTTGGTAGCAGGAGAAGTTCAAAACCCCGGTCGGAATCTTCCTCGCGCGCTAATAGGTGGGACGATTCTGATCATGGCGCTCTACCTGCTGGCCAACGTTGCCTATTTTTACGCGCTCTCACCTACTGAAATCGCAAGCATTTCGACGAAATCATCAGTTGCCACAGAAGTTGCCAAACAGTTTCTGGGACCGCTGGCGATCAGCTTCATTGCAGCGGCCCTGCTCTCATCAACATTCGGCACTCTTCATACTTCAGTTCTTACCGGCGCGCGGGTTCCTTACGCGATGGCCCGGGACGGGCTATTCCCGCGCAGTTTGTCCAAAGTATCACCGCGGACT
>JBHEMV010000115.1:0-7054 GCA_046262375.1 Pyrinomonadaceae bacterium | reverse complement strand
TAAGCTTAATAAGCTTGTCGTTGCGCTGCGACAAACTGAAGTTTATCGGACACTGTCAGCGAAACTGACCCGCTACGTATCGTCGGTCCTTTTCCCCTTTTTTTGATTTTGCCGTTATAATGGGCCCACTTGTTAGCACGCCTTACAGATCTTCGAACCTGGCCGATAATTGGCAATTAATTGGCCGCCGCTAAGCGTGGCCAGAGAGCTGAAAAATGCCTTATCTCAAGCCTGAGCGTCCCGAAAAAGTAAATGCCCCATCGCTGAAGGCAAGCAAACAACGCGGCGAGCGATTGGTTTGTTTGACCGCGTACGACTTTCCAACTGCCCGGATTATTGATGAGGCCGGCATCGATATCATTCTCGTTGGTGACAGCCTCGGAAATGTGGTGTTGGGGTATGGCAATACCGTGCCTGTAACGCTTGATGAGATTCTGATACACCTGAAAGCCGTGCGCAGGGCGGTTCAGCGTGCTTTGCTCGTTGCTGACATGCCCTATGGTTCATTTCATACCGGGGCAGACGACGCGGTTAGAAATGCGCTGAGGCTGGTAAAAGAGGGTGGCGCTGAAGCGGTCAAACTCGAGGGCGGACATAAGCGAGTCCAACTGGTAAAGCGATTGGTCGACGAAGAGATAGCCGTGATGGGCCACATTGGATTGACCCCGCAGTCCATCAACAAGCTCGGTGCCTACCGCGTGCAGGGAAAGACAGCCGCTGCCGCCCGACAATTGCTTGACGATGCGCGCGCGTTGGAAGACGCCGGCGCGTTTGCGATCGTGCTGGAAGTTGTACCCCGCGAAATTGCAAAGCTCATCACTGAAAGCATTAGCATTCCTACGATTGGAATTGGGGCCGGGGTGCATTGCGACATTCAGGTCCTGGTCCTACACGACATGCTCGGTTTGTCGTTCGGAAAACTGGCCCGCTTCGTTCGCCCCTATGCCAATCTGCGCGAGGTGATGACTGATGCGGTTAGCCGTTATGCTGAGGACGTTCGCGGTGGGACATATCCCTCGGAAACTGAGTCGTATGCTCTGCCCGCGGAAGCCGCTGAAGAACTCAAAATCCGGGAAAGATCGTGATTCGTGAATCGTGAATAGTAAATGGAAACAACATTCACTTGCTAGCAGGGTCACAATCATCCATCCGGCCAACTCGCGAAAGAGTCTTTTCACCCTAAAGTTCGATAAAGGATTTCGTTAAAAAGGTCTGGTTTTAACTATTCCCGATTTACGATTTACTATTCACCAGTTATGGAGATCATTAATCGCCGTCAGCGCATGAGTTCCGTCGCGCGCAAAATTCGCCGCGAGCAGGATCGGACTATCGGGCTGGTGCCAACTATGGGAGCACTTCATGAAGGTCACCTCAGCCTGGTGAGAGAAGCACGCCGAATGTGCGACATCGTTATTGTGTCAGTTTTTGTGAACCCCACACAGTTTGGCCCAAGCGAAGACTACGAGCACTACCCCCGCGATCTAACCAAAGACACGGCTCTTTTAACAGATTATAACGTCGACTATATTTTTGCTCCTTCAGCAGAAGAGATGTATCCAAAGGATTTTTCCTCTTACGTAAATGTTGGGGGGCTGTCGAAGCCTCTCGAAGGCGAGACCCGGCCGGGCCACTTTCGCGGGGTCGCCACCGTTGTTTCAATTCTCCTCAATACAGTGCACCCGGACTTCGCTTTCTTCGGTCAGAAGGATGCGCAGCAGGCTGTAATTATCAAACGGATGGTCAGGGATTTGGCTTTCGATACAGAGATAGTTGTCTTGCCAACCGTTCGCGAGGATTCCGGCCTTGCGATTTCTTCACGGAATCTTTACTTGACTGCTGAGGAGCAGCAATCGGCCTCGGTGATTCATCGCGGGCTGACGAAGGCAAAGGAAGTTTTCAAGAAGGGCGAGCGACATGCCGGCAAGCTGGAAGAGATTGTCCGCACAACCATTGAGTCTGAGCCTCGTGTGCGTGTCGATTACGTGAGCGTTGTGGATGCGGAGACGCTGGAGAAGCTGGATAAACTTGACGAGCGCCCGATCCTGATTGCCGTGGCTGCCTATATTGGCAAGACGCGGCTCATTGACAACACTACCCTCAACAAAGCGAAGAAGAAGGATGCCGCCACCGCCAGGGGTTGAGCCTTCCTACATCTGCGGTTTCCTCCCACTCTCTGCTAAAATCTCTAACGTCAATCTATGTCGGATCCTAACAGACTAAAGGCTCACATTAAGTTTGTCCTAAACGGCGAAACAGCTGAAATTGCGTTTTTGCCGCACAAGACGCTGCTGGAAGTCCTGCGGGAAGACCTGGCCTTAATGGGAACCAAGCACGGTTGCGAGCTTGGCGAGTGTGGCACCTGCGCGATCCTGGTAAACGGCCGGTCAATTCTCTCATGTTTGATGTTGGGCCTGGACGCTGAAGGACAGGAAGTAAAAACTATCGAAGGAATGGCCCAGGGCACACAGCTTCATCCATTGCAGGAAACATTTGCGGATCTGGGAGCCGCTCAGTGTGGCTATTGTTCGCCCGGCTTTCTCTTAGTCGCGGAAGAACTATTGAAGAAAAACCCGAATCCTTCGCGCGAAATTATCAAGGAAGCGTTATCAGGCAATCTCTGCCGTTGCACAGGTTATATAAAAATTTACGAAGCTGTAGAACTAGCTGCAGCGCGCTTGCGTGGCGAAGAGATGGAACTGCCTAAAGAATCTATTTATGGTTTGTGATCGGGCCGTTTGGGAACGAGGTCGGCTTGAGTTTGTCTCTCAAGATATGAAGGCTCTAAGGTTGGGAAGCTTGATTTCTTTCTCAAGATTGGAGTTATGGCTCAAGATTATAAGGCTCTAAGGTTGGGAAGGTGGGCTTGCCCCCGCTCAAGTGGCCCAATGCTCAACCATAAAAACAGCGGGCGTAAACCCCCCTTCCTGACCTGAGAGATTCAGTACATTGACCCTGTAATTGCATTTTGGATGGCTAACAAGAACCGCAATAAAAATGGGAAGCCACTCAAGGTTGTCGGCATGCCTTTTCGAAAGGTTGATGCGCGAGCAAAGTGCACCGGTCAAACGAAGTTTGCCGACGATATCGTCCTCCCGCGTATGCTCTACTGCAAAATGCTGCGCAGTCATCTTCCACATGCGCTAATCAGGAACGTCGATATCTCTAAAGCGATAGCGATGCCGGGTGTGATTGCGGTGATTACCGGCAAAGACCTGCCTATTCCCTACGGCATTCTTCCCGTCAGCCAGGATGAGCATGCTTTGTGCATCGTCAAAGTGCGTTTCATTGGCGATCCCGTCGCCGCCGTTGCGGCAATTGACGAAGATACGGCCTTCGACGCGATGAATCTCATAGAGGTCGAATATGAACCGCTAAACACCATCTCCTCAATCGAAGAAGCAATTTTCGTAAAAGAACCTCGCATTCACGAATATGGCGACGAAGGGAATATCCACAAGAAGGTTTCGCTCGAATTTGGCAATGTCGAAGATGGCTTCGCGCTCGCGGACCTGGTTCGCGAGGACACTTTCTTCTACGAAGGCAACACTCATTTGCCTATGGAACAACATGCCGCCGTCGGCAACTTCGATCCGGATAACAAGTTGACTCTCTGGAGTTCAACGCAGACGCCTCACTATGTTCATCGCGCGCTGGCAAAAGTTCTAGAGTTGCCCGCCAGTCATATCCGCGTCATTGCAACACCAAACGGCGGCGGTTTTGGTGGCAAGAGCGATCCTTTCAATCACGAGGTCGTGGTCTGCAAGCTTTCGATGATTACCGGACGAGCGGTGAAAATCACGCTTACCCGCGAAGAAGTTTTCTATTGCCACCGTGGCCGGCATCCGGTGTTGATGCATGTCAAGACGGGAGTGAAAAAAGACGGTTCGATAACCGGAATGCATTTCCAGTCATTCCTCGACGGTGGCGCATACGGCAGCTATGGCGTTGCCAGCACTTTTTACACCGGCGCGCTGCAGACGGTGACTTATGAAGTCCCACGCTACAAATTTCAGGGACTGCGCGCTTTTACAAACAAGCCGCCGTGCGGACCAAAACGTGGACACGGAACACCACAGCCGCGTTACGCGCTTGAGGTTCAGCTCGACAAGATCGCCGAACAGTTGAAACTGGATCCGGCTGCAATGCGCAGAGCAAATTTGGTCAAACCCGATACTGTAACTGCGAATTACCTGCGTATCGGCAGCATGGGACTTGGCCAATGCATCGACAAAGTCGTTGCAGGCTCCGAATGGAAAAATAGATTTTCAGGTTGGGATCAGAACAACCGCAAGCTTCCCTACGGCAAAGGAATCGGCATCGCCTGTAGTTCGTACATCTGCGGCGCCGGTCTGCCGATCTACTGGAACAATATGCCGCAGTCAGCGGTGCAGTTGCGTCTCGATCGTCAGGGCGGCGTTTGTGTGATGTGCGGCTCAATTGACATCGGCCAGGGCTCTGATTCGATCCTGGCCTACATCGTCGCTGAAGTTTTGGGTATCGATCCATTCGACATTCGCGTCGTTACGGCAGACACGGATCTGACGCCTGTAGATTTGGGCAGCTACTCCAGCCGGGTAACCTTAATGACGGGCAACGCAGCGATTCAGGCTGCCGAGCGCGCGAGAGAGCTGCTGGTAATGGCTGTGGCCGAAAAGCTCGGCGTACCAATAGAGAATATCGCGCTCGCGGAGCGGCGCGCTTTTGATGTGGAAAACCCGGAGGTCGGCGTCTCGTTCGCTGAAGCGGTAGTACTGGCGGAATCGAAGTTTGGCACGATTGGCACGGTCGGCTCTTACTCACCGCCGCGTTCGCCGGGCAAGTACAAGGGCGCGGGTGTTGGACCATCGCCTGCTTACAGTTATTCCGCTGCAGTGGCGGAAGTCGATGTAGATCCGTCGACCGGTATTGTTATCGTCGAGCGAATTTGGATTGCGCACGACGTCGGGCGATCAATTAATCCATTATTAGTAATGGGCCAGGTTGAGGGCAGTGTGTATATGGGCCTGGGTGAGATCCTGATGGAGGAAATGGCGTATCGGGCCAATCGCAATGTAGTACACAAGTTTCCCTCGATGCTGGAGTACAAAAGTCCGACTACGATGGAGATGTGCGATGTCAAAACCTATCTAATCGAGGATCCCGATCCGAATGGGCCCTACGGCGCAAAGGAAGTTGGCCAGGGTCCGCTATTGCCGGTGCCGCCGGCGGTGGCAAATGCCGTCTACGATGCAGTTGGTGTACGGATAGATGAAGTGCCGATTACTCCTGAAAAAGTGTTGAAAGCCCTGCGCGAAAAGGCGCGGGGCCGTGATGGACGGTATGGGCCAGACACCGTTCCGTCTGTTGAGTGGCCGGAACCGCTGCGCGTGCTGACACCGTCCGAAGGTGGCGACGGACGCGAGATGCCAAGAGTTGCTGTTCATTCTTAGAAATCGATATGTTTAGAAGAAATATCCTACTCCCAATAATCGTGGCACTTGCCACCTTTCCGACATCCTCATACGCCCAGGTGATAAAAGGAAAACAGGTAGCAGTCACCTTCGATGACCTTCCTGTCATTTCGACATTGCAGACGGACGACGGTTGGGCAAAGATCACACGCAAGCTTCTCGGGACGATTAGGCGAAACAAGATTCCCGTGGTGGGGTTTGTTAACGAGAATAAACTCTATAGCAACAATAAGCTCAATCATAACCGTGTCGGGCTGTTGAAAGCATGGCTGGATACAGGGCTGGAGCTCGGCAATCACACTTTTTCTCACCGTTCTTTACATTCCACGCCTCTCGCGGAGTTTGAGTCGGATGTTTTGCGCGGCGAAAAATTGTTACGCGAATTAACAACAGCGAAGCACGCCAAATTGCGGTATTTTCGCCATCCGTTCCTTCACACCGGAAGAAGTTTGGAGGTACGGCAAGAGTTTGAAGCTTTCCTACATACGCACGGCTACACCGTCGCACCCGTAACAATTGACAACTCCGATTGGATATTTGCGCGCGCCTATGACAACGCGCGTGACGCAAACAATCAAGCTGCTATGAAACAGATAGCAGGTGCTTACATTCCATATATGGAGTCGACGTTCACTCACTTCGAGAATCTGTCGACCAAATTGTTTGGCAGAGACATCAAACAAATTTTGCTACTACATGCCAATTCGATCAATGCTGATCATTTTGGAGAGCTCGTCGCTGTGTTGAAAAACCGTGGTTATACGTTTGTCACGCTGTCGGAAGCCTTGACCGACAACGCTTACAGTTCGCCTGACACCACAACTGGCGCGTGGGGCATCTCGTGGATTGATCGTTGGGCACTCACTCGCAAAGTGCCGTCGGGTTTCTTCAAAGGAGAACCACGAACCCCCGCATTTGTCATGAAACTTGCGAAGATCGAATCGGAATGAAGTTTCCTATATGAGGGGCTTAAGTCGGCCATGATGCGTCTTCCCAAATTCAGTTATCGCATGCCGCGAGAGATTGCGGAGGCGGTAAAAATTATGGCCGGCTCGGGGCCGGAGGGCCAATTTGTTGCCGGAGGCACGGACCTCTACCCAAACATGAAGCGCCGCCAGCAGATGCCTCAAACGGTTATTTCCGTGATGCGGTTACCTGAACTCAATCAGATTACTGGTGATGGAAAGTCAGGGGTTCGGATCGGAGCATCAGTAACGCTAACTGATATTTGTGACCACCCTCTAATCAATCGGGACTATCCTGTTATTGCGCGCGCAGCGCGAACGATCTCAACTCCGATTCTCCGGAACATGGGAACCATCGGTGGCAATCTGCTGCTCGACACCCGTTGCAACTATTATGATCAGAATTTTGAATGGCGCAAAGGCATAAATTTCTGTTTGAAGAAAGATGGCGACATTTGCTGGGTGGCGCCCGGAAGCTCAAAGTGCTGGGCCGTGCAGTCTTCTGACCTGGTGCCCGTCATGGTCGCAATTGGCGCGAAGTTTCGTTTGGCTTCAACTCTGGGTGAACGAATAATTGACGCGGCCGGGTTCTACAACGATGACGGGATCGACTATTTGAAAAAGCGGCCGGACGAACTC
>JBHEMV010000114.1:0-7097 GCA_046262375.1 Pyrinomonadaceae bacterium | reverse complement strand
TGCCGACGCTACGCGTCGAAGAGACTTAATCAGCTTCCTTTAAGTTGTCGCGGCATTACGACAAGCTTTAGAAGCTTATCGGACATCAAACTGACCCAGTACCCAATAACAAGGGGCAGGTTAATTTGAAGTACAGTCTTCACAATTACGCACTTCGGACCACAACTCTCTTGACAGGAGAGATAATCTTTGGCTGAATGCGTGGCATAATTCCCGTGCAAACTCCCCTGTAATTGTCGTTGAGTCCAAAATTCTGGAGGATCTGGAACTATGGCCACGGCCAACACAATGAGCAGTCCCGCAGTAGCCCACCTTGATAAACATCCGAAGGGTCTTTACGTGCTCTTCGCCACAGAGATGTGGGAGCGCTTCAGCTTCTATTCGATGCTGGCGCTGTTTACGCTTTATTTGCAAAACCCGGACGAGGGCTTCGGGTGGTCAGCCGCCCGGGCGACAGGACTCTACGCGAACTATCTCATGTTCGTTTACGCGAGCCCGCTCATCGGCGGTTGGCTGGCCGATAAGAAACTCGGCTACCGCAAGGCAGTGATGATCGGCGGATTCTTTTTCATGGCCGGCCACGGATTACTCTCCATTCGCTCGATGCCGGCTGTCTATGCTGCGCTGACATGCCTCGTGATTGGGAACGGACTTTTCAAGCCGAACGTCTCGACAATGGTCGGCAATCTCTATCCGGAAGGCAGCCACCTCAAGGACCGCGCCTATAACATCTTTTACATGGGCATCAACGTCGGGGCCGCTCTCGCGCCCATAGTAATGGAGATAGTCAAGCAAAACTTTGGCAACCACCCCGCGTTCGCCATCGCCGCCTTCGGAATGGTCATCTCCGTCGGCATCCTCTGGAAGTTTAAGAGATATGTCGAAGAGCCGAGGCAAGGCGCGATTCTGGAGCAGCCGCTGGGCGACGTTGCGCCGGTCACAGCGGACGCACCCCCGGAGGGCGTCAGCCACCAGGGTAAAAGTGAAGAGGAGCGTGCGACCCCAACCACGCCGGGCGGGAAGTTTGCGCGTGGGTCGCCGGGTGCCTCTGCCGAGCGCGCAAGCGTGATGGATGCCGTGCCCGAATCCAGGCGCGTCTTCGCGCTGCTCGTGATCTTCGCCATAGTCATAGTTTTTTGGATGGTCTTCCACCAGAACGGCTCGACTTTGACCTACTGGGCGGACGACAACACGGACTGGAATGTGACCGGCACAATCTCAAATGCGATCAACCCCATCTGGGTCGTCACACTGACTTTTCCGTTGGTCTGGCTCTGGCGGTATCTCGACATGCGAGGCAAGGAGCCTGCGACGCCGACGAAGATGGCGATCGGCATGACGTTGACGGGCCTCTCGTTCTTCATCCTCTTTTTCGCCGCGAAGTCGGGAGAGAACACGATGCCGAACGAATCGCAGTATGCCTCGGGTAACTTCAGAATCACGGAGCGCACAGTGAATAACCTGCGTGCGGAGGGCGTTCCTGAGGAGGTCGTTTCAAAGATAAGTGCGAGGGCTGTTCCTGACGACGTGCTTAAACGACTGCAATCGGAAGGAATCTCTGAAGGTGTGCTTCAAAAGATGAGATTGGAGGTCATGGACGAGAAGTACGCGGGACCGGACAAGCTAATGGGGGACCTGCAACCCCTTGTGGGTCCAGAGCAGGCGGCTAAATACAGGCCGCAGATTCTCCGGCATTCCTACCTATTTCGGGTCTCTCCGTTTTGGCTCATCCTTGCCTACGCGGTCGTGACTCTCGGTGAGTTGATGCTCTCGCCAATGGGACTCTCGCTGGTGTCGAAAGTTGCGCCGATAAGAATGCGCGGACTCCTGATGGGCGGATGGTTCGTGGCGACGGCCATCGGCAACAAGCTGACGATGATCGGCGTCTACTGGGACAAATGGTGGCAGTCAAGCTTCTTCTCCATCCTCGGTGCGTGTGCGCTGGTCATGGCGGTTGTGCTCGTACTTCTGCTGAAGCCGTTGAAGAAAGCGATGCCAGGCGTTTGAGCCCTGGTCGTTTCAAGACCGCGAGAGGGTGGCAGAGTCGCACGTCCTGGCACGCCACCCTCTTTCTGCGTACGATTGGCGCTAGTAGTTCAGAGTTCAAACTTTAGTTTGTCGGCTTACCGGAGTAAGCCAAAGCTTGAACTCTGAACTTCTTGATTGCGCTACTGATGCCTCTTTTACACTTGACTTAGTGGTCATTCAACAAGTGAGACAACGACTAGTCCTATTGTCAATCGCGCTTTTTGTGCTCGCCTTCTGCGCGCCCGCTCTCGCCCAGGAGAAGCTGCTCACCATCGACGACATCTTTGACCCAGTAAAGAAGGTCAATTTCAGCGGTACAGTTCCGAACATTCGTTGGCTCAGGGATGGAAGGCACTACCTTCTGGCAAATGATTCGGCGAAGACGGAGGTTCCCAGGCTGCAAAGAATCGACGCTGTAACTGGAGAGGCCGTCCCTTTTTTAGATTCGGCGAAATTCGAGACTGCGTTGATGGCCCTTGGCGGCATTACCGCTTCGGATGCGAAACAATTGGCAAATCGTAGCTCTTATCAGTTGAACAATAATGAGACTGCCGTGCTGATTAACTGGAACAACGACCTCTTTTATTACGAGCTTGGCAGTGATAAGGCCGTGCGCGTCACCAACAACCCTGAGGAAGAAGTTGGCGAAACGTTTAGTCCCGACGGTCGCAAGCTTGCTTTTATACGCGGCAACGACATGTACGTCTTTGATCTGAGCACAAAACAAGAACGCAGATTAACAACCGACGGAGGCTCGAAGATTTACAACGGTCGCCTCGACTGGGTTTATCAGGAAGAGTTGTACGGACGTGGGAATTTTGAAGCGTACTGGTGGAGTCCCGACTCGACCGCGCTTGCTTACTTAAGAATAGACGAGAGTCCAGTGCATGAGTACACGGTCGTTGATCATATTCCGTATCACCAGACCTTAGAAGTCACGGGTTATCCCTTAGCTGGCGATCCAAATCCCATTGTAAAGCTGGGTGTCGTAAATGCTGCGGGTGGGGGAACTCGATGGATTGATACTTCAAAATACCCGCCTGACGATCTCTTAATCGTCCGTGTAACGTGGACTCCTGACAGCAAGAAGGTGGTCTATCAAGCGCAGAATCGCGTGCAGAGCTTCCTGGATTTGAATTCCGCTGAGCCTGGCAGTGGAAAGTCAAACACTATACTCCGCGAAAACTGGAAGCCGTGGGTAGAGGTCATCGACAACCCGACCTGGCTCAAGGCTGGATCGTTTTTGTGGCAGAGCGCCCGCAATGGGTGGCCACATCTTTATCACTACGCACAGCATGGCAAGCTTCTGAAACAGGTGACCGATGGCAAGTGGGAAGTTCGCTCGATCGATGGTGTTGATGAAGACAGGGGCCTAATCTACTTTACTGGAACCGAGCACAGTCATATTGCGCCCCAAACGTATCGAGTGAAGTTAGATGGTAGCGGGTTAAGGCGAATAACAACGGGTGAAGGTACACATAAAGTGGCGGTAAGCCCGAATTACAATTTCTTCATCGACAATTGGAGCGACGCAACCACGCCAACGCAAACCCGGCTTTACCATGCAGACGGCAAGCTGGTGCGCGTGATAGAGGAAAACAAGGTCAATGCATTGCGGCAATACAAACTCGGCAAAACCGAGTTCCTGCGAGTTAAAACACGGGATGGCTTTGAGATGGAAGCGATGATGATCAAGCCCCCCGATTTCGATGCAACTAAAAAATATCCCGTTCTTCAATTTACGTACGGTGGGCCTCACACTCCGCGAGTGAAGAACACCTGGGACGCGTCCGCATACACTTCCGCATCTCCGTGGCATCAGTTGATGGCACAAAAGGGTTACATCATATGGGTACTGGATAACCGTACTGCGAGTGGCAAAGGCGCGCAGTCCGAATGGCCTGTTTTTCGAAACTTCGGTGAGCTTGAATTGCGCGATCTGGAAGACGGCCTCGCATGGCTCAAGAGCCTGCCTTACGTGGACGGTGATCGTATTGGCATTTGGGGCTGGAGTTACGGCGGATACATGACGAGCTATGCGCTGACTCACAGTAAAAGTTTCAAGATGGGGATTGCCGGAGGCACGGTTTCCGATTGGCGCAACTACGATACGATTTACACCGAACGTTACATGGGGACGCCACAAAATAATCCGGAAGGTTACAAGAAGAGCTCTCCGGTAAACTTCGCAAAAGATCTTCACGGAAAATTGTTGCTAATCCACGGGTCGATTGACGATAACGTTCACCTGCAGAACACAGTGCAGTTTGCCTACGAACTACAGAAGGCCGGCAAGCAGTTTCAGTTGATGATCTATCCGAAGTCGCGGCATCGTGTCACCGACCCGCTGCTGGAGAAACACATGCGCGCGATGATGACGGACTTCATTATCGCAAACTTGTAGGACAGACATTCTTGCCTGTCCACTTGTTGATATTCGGCAGCCACGAGTGAAACAGATTTTCCATTATCATTTTTCGTTTAAGAGCGCAAGTCAACGCTTTCCGCGAGCCAACGCTTTCCGAGCCAACGCTTTCAAGACAAATGAAAAATGTGAAATGACAAATGGAAAATCTTCACTGAGTTGGTAACGAACGATTTAGACAATCCGCGTAATCTGCGGATAGTCATCGCCTTTGGCACCTGGGGCACCAGTAAGTTGATCTTCCGCCATGCGTCAGGCGACGGATGCGAGTCCCACATTTGAAGCAAGACTTGCCTTCGCGGTCGTAAACCTGCCAGATTTTTCCAAACGCCTCCCCGTAAGAAAATCCATTTCGATTCTCCAGGTTAATCCGGGATGTTGAATTGCCTGAGACCGCCGCGCGCAGCACGTCGCGAATTGCCTGATGCAAACGTACGACTCGTCGGGATGAGAGTTCAGACGCGATCTTGAACGGATTTACGCCTGCCCGAAAGAGGGCTTCGGCAGCATAAATGTTGCCGAGCCCCAGCACTCTCGTTTGATCCAGCAAGAGGGTCTTGAGTGTTCGACGTGATCGAGCGAAAGTGCCCTTCAGGTAATCTACACTGAAATCCTCTGAAAAAGGCTCGGGCGCAAGTTCACTAATTCCTTTTGTCGTACTTATCCGCGAACTCGCTACCAACTTCATCACGCCAAACTGGCGCTGATCCCGGAATACCAGACGGCGTTCGTCGTCGAGATAGAAGATTGCATGCGCGTGTAGGGGCAGCGGATCATCCGGCGCCAGGATCAAAAACTTGCCGGTCATTCGCAAATGCACGGCCAACACACGATCGGAATCAAGTTCGATCAAAATGAACTTGCCGCGGCGATTGATTCCAACGATCTTCGAGCCTTTTAGTTTGCGAATGAAACCCGATGTTGAGGAAGGTCCGACTAACTTAGCAAGTTTTATTTCGATCGCGACAAGCTGTCGCCCAAGGATAGCGCGGCGCAACGCGCGCACGACATGTTCAACCTCGGGTAACTCAGGCATTCGTGCGCCGGCAGTACAGGTTCACTCAACTCAAACCTTTGCGAGATTCTAGTGATCTTAGACCAGAATCTGAGCTCTGGTTTCTCAAGCACCCGAGTCACTTCCTCTAGATTACTTTTAACAACAAAAGAATCAGAACAATGACCAGGATCAGACCGATTCCGCCGCTTGGTCCATAACCCCAGTTTCTGCTATGAGGCCAACTCGGGACCGCGCCAAGAAGCAGAAGTATCAAGATGATCAGAAGTATCAAACCCATCGCAAAACACCTCCGTTACAGATTCTTACAAAACACCTCCGTTACAGATTCTTAATCGAGCGGGGCCTAATCAACTTATGGATCGTCAGGGAACGGCAAAAGGTAACTATTTTTGGGCCAACAGTCAATAAATGTTGTCGTCAGATAGTGGGTCAATTTGAAAAGCAAGAGCAGCCAACTGAATGTTCAGATACCGAGTGGCATGGACAAAGTAAATACAGACACGCGAGCGGTCCGGGCCTCGCGCGGGCAGCCCGCGTGGGCGGTGCTTGCGAGCGATGCTAAGCTCGACGTAGCAGTTGCGCCTGATTCCATCCAAATTGCCGCACTGGGTTGAGTGGCTGCATCCGGTCGCTACCGCGGCTGTGGCACAACTCCTCGATCCAAAAGACGGCTCAAGCTCTGCCAAATTACTCTGCACCCTTTTTGGGTTTTCACACACCCTCTCCCGCTCCCGGTTCTGTAAGAGCGCCCTTGCCTCCTCCAACCCAAACTGACCCGCTACCACCGATCGTCACAATTTTATTAAATACGGGCATGTAGTGCCGACCGTGAATCAGGCGGGGATGCTTGTGCCAGAAACATTTTTGGCGCGCGCGAGCTCTTCGCCGGCAGCCAACAATGCCTGCATCTTCCCGGCGTCAGTTGCCTCTGCGTAGATCCGAAGCACGGGCTCAGTGCCCGACTGCCGAAACAACAGCCATGATTCGTCCTCAAAGAGCAGTTTTGTTCCGTCGACCGTTTCTACGCCTGACACACGATACTGCGCGAATTCCTGAGGCATCCGCTTAGCGAGTCTCTCAACTAGTTCCTGACCGTGCGTCGTCTCCACGTGTAGGTCTTTTCTCCCGAAGTGAAATTCTCCAAACTCACGATGAAGTCCACGCAACATTTCGGACGGTGGAACGCCGGCGGTGATTATCGCTTCGAGGAAGAGAAGAGAATTAAGTATCCCATCGCGCTCGGGAATGTGGCCTTTGACTCCAATTCCGCCGGATTCTTCGGCACCGATCAGAATGTCGTCCTTGAGCATCAGCTCGGCGATGTACTTGAAGCCAATCGCTGTTTCATAAAGTTTCAGACTGTGGGCCGCAGCAATTCGCTTCAAGAGGACCGATTGGGAAAATGTTCGCACTACGCCGCCAGTCATTTTCCGGTGACGAACGAGATGCAAGAGGATGAGCGGCACAACGTCGTGCATAGTCATCGTAAGCCCAAGTTCGTTTACTGCTCCGACACGGTCGGCATCTCCGTCAGTCGCAAGTCCGACCAGGGCTTTGGTCTCAAGCACGCGTTGTTTGAGAGGGGCGAGATTGCTGTCAATAGGTTCGGGATTGACGCCGCCAAAC
>JBHEMV010000113.1:0-7110 GCA_046262375.1 Pyrinomonadaceae bacterium | reverse complement strand
TCTCATCGCCGGTTGGTACGGGCGGAACACCAGGGTCTCCGCCGCCAGGAAAAGTCTGGTCCGCAGAGCATGGGCACTGGCATGATGTGACTCCTTCCCGTCAGGAGTCCCAACCGGTTGGCCAACCCGGCACGCCTCAGCCTCCCGGTCCTCCGCCACCCGGCAAAGTCTGGTCAAATGAGCACGGACATTGGCACGACGCGCAATAAGCCGCGGTGTCAGGAAGCATTCGAAGACCTTTGGTTCCCCCTCGCACGCACAGACTCGAGAAAGCTCTGCTGCCCTATGAGTGAAGTGGAAAATCCGCAAGTAAAGAGGAGGAGATGGCTCTTTTCCCTCGCTGGCGTGCTTGCGCTGCTAGCACTAGGCGGGTCTTTGGTTTTGATCCAAACCCGCGGACAAAAATCGCCCGACTCAGCACCAGTTGCGCGTGAGGGAAAACCCAATCGACTGATCAAAGAGAAAAGTCCGTACCTTTTGCAACATGCCCATAACCCCGTCGACTGGTACCCATGGGGCGAAGAAGCATTCGAGAAGGCGCGTAAGGAAAACAAACCGGTCCTCCTTTCTATCGGATACTCAACTTGCCACTGGTGTCACGTGATGGAGACAGAATCATTTAGCGACACGCAGGTGGCGAGCCTGATGAACGATGCCTTTGTATCTATCAAGGTGGACCGCGAAGAACGTCCCGATATTGACAACGTCTACATGAACGTTTCCGTGTTGATGACCGGCAGTGGTGGATGGCCTCTCACGATTATTATGACGCCGGACAAGAGACCCTTCTTCGTCGCTACTTATATCCCAAAGGACGGTCGTTTTGGACAGGCTGGATTGTTGGACCTGATTCCGCGCGTTAAGCAGGCCTGGTCCACCCAGCATGAGCGCATCTTGCAATCTGCCAATCAGATCACTTCCGCGCTTCAGCAGAAAACAAGCAATTCACCCGGAGCGGATCTTGATGCTTCCACGTTGCAGGCTGCATACCAACAACTCAAGAGTCGGTTTGACGAAAGGTATGGCGGCTTTGGCCAGTCTCAGAAATTCCCCACTCCGCACAACTTCCTGTTTCTCTTACGGTATTGGAAGCGGACGGGTGACACGAAGGCTCTGGAGATGGTCGAAAGGACTCTACAGGCCATGCGCCGGGGCGGAATGTATGATCATGTCGGCTTCGGTTTTCATCGTTATTCGACCGAAGCAACGTGGCTCGTGCCGCATTTTGAAAAGATGCTTTATGACCAGGCACTGCTGGCTATGGCCTACACCGAAACGTTTCAGGCAACTGGAAAGGAGGAATATGAGAAAACCGCGCGGGAGATTTTTACTTATGTCCTGCGGGATATGACCTCCGCATCAGGTGGTTTCTATTCCGCCGAGGATGCCGACAGCGAAGGCGAGGAAGGGAAGTTTTATCTCTGGTCAGAGAAAGAGATTCGGCAAGCGTTGAGTAAGGAGGAGGCAGACTTATTCGTCAAAGTTTTGGGCGTTCAGAGCGGGGGCAACTTCACGGAGCAGTCAACGGGAAATAAACCCGGCACGAACATCCTGTATCTGAGCAAGCCGCTCAGGGAAACCGCTGCGGAACTGAAGGTTTCGGAGCAACAGTTGCAGAGCCGTCTGGAGTTGTCGCGCCAGAGACTCTTTGCCGTGCGCGAGAAGCGCAGACACCCGGGAAAAGACGACAAGATTCTGGTTGACTGGAACGGACTTATGATCGCGGCTTTGGCCAAGGGGGCTCAGGCCTTCAATGAACCGAAGTACCTGGAAGCCGCGAGGCGTGCCGCCGATTTCATCCAAAGAAATGTGCATACGTCTGATGGCCGTCTACTGCACCGCTACCGAGACGGACAGGCGAACATCAAAGCCCACGCGGAGGATTATGCCTTTCTTATTTGGGGCTTGCTGGAACTTCATGAGGCAACATTCCAGATCAACTATCTGCGCACAGCTCTGGAGCTGAATAACGAGCTGCTCAAACATTTTTGGGACACGACTCGCGGCGGCTTCTATTTCTCGGCGGATGACGGTGAAGCCTTGCTGGTGCGCAGCAAAGAGATTTACGACGGAGCGATCCCTTCCGGCAACTCGGTCGCGATGCTGAACCTCCTCCGGCTCGGGAGAATCACAGCCAACACCGATTTCGAGAAAAAAGCGGCGGCCATCGGGCGCACCTTTTCCGGTGAAATCAGGTCGTCGCCGTCAGCTAGCACGCAGCTCATGGTGGCCTTGGATTTCGCGATTGGTCCTTCCTACGAAGTCGTGATTGCGGGTGGTTCTCAGGCAGAAGACACCAGAGCCATGCTCAACGCGTTGCGAATAAGGTTCATACCTAACAAGGTCGTGCTGCTCAAGCCGACCGATCAAAAGGAGCCTGAGATTACGAAGTTGGCGGAGTTCACAAAATACCAGTCGAGCCGAGACGGCAAAGCTACGGCCTACGTGTGCCTCAAATACATGTGCAAGCTGCCGACAACGGATTCGGGGAAGATGCTTGAGTTGCTTGCTGGCAAGTAGCCGAGAGAGGAAAGGAATTGAACAGTAATAGAAACGAGACAACAGGCTCCCACCGCCCGGCAAGCACTCGGAACTACGCAATCGCGGCGTTGGTGTCGCTCGTGGGCCTGGCTGATGCGCTTTACCTGACAGTCGAACACGTCGCCAGCAATAGCGTCAGATGCACGGTGACTTCGGGATGTTCCGAAGTGCTCGGCAGCGCATACGCCAGTATCGGCGCCATCCCGCTCGCGGCATTGGGCGCACTCGCCTATTTCGCCGCGTTTAGTTTGTCGACCCTGGCAGCGTTCGGACATGAGTGGACCAGGCGTCTGCTGGCCGCGGTCGTGGCGCTGATGCTGGCGACCACGCTCTGGCGCTGTTTGTGCAGGCGTTCATCCTTCATGCCTTTTGCCATTACTGCCTGCTTTCAGCCACGGCCACGTTGATACTATCGGGAATAGTCGCGATCGAATTATACATGCGCCAGAGAATCATCACCGGCCCGCAGCCACGACTGAAAGGGAGGCGCGCAATCGTGGCTTCAAGGGAAGTTGGCGTACAAAGCGGAAAAAGGATGGAAACGCTGTGAAGACCGAACTAATGTTTACTGATGGAAAAATCACTGAAGCATCGAAGATGGGAGTAGCGTCCCATGCTTCTTCCGCGCCTCTTCGTTTGCTCTTTCTGAAGTGGCTGGTGCATATCAGCCGCTTCGGCCTAGCGGCATTGTTTCTGTTCACCGCAGGTGCGAAGCTCGCAATAGTGAAAGCGTTTGCTGCGAATGTCGCTGAGCTGCTCAGCGCTTCGGGCTTCAACTACGCAAGATGGATGTGGCCCACTACCGTCGCGGTCATTACTGTCGAAGTAATTACCGCAGTTTTACTGCTCGTTCCGCGCACGGTTCGCATTGGCGCTTTGGCAGCAGCGGCGTTGTTGATGGGGTTTACCGGATACGCGCTCTACTACGTCTACGCGCTACATGGTGAGCCGCTTGAATGCGGCTGCTTCGGAGGAATCATCGCCAGCCAGTTGGGAGTGAAGACGGCGCTGCGGAATCTAGCCTTGCTCGTGCCGGCGGCAATTGTGCTGTTGGGTTATAAGAAGGTACGATCGAGAATCTCCAACACCGTTTAGAATCACAATCGCTTCTTACCGGTATCTTCCTCAAGATCCACGCCCAGACCAGAGGCTAGGCGATTAACAAAGTTGAAGTATGCGGTAATCGCCGCTGCGTCATGAATGGCAGCGTCAGAACGGCTGACGCTTCGCAACCTATCAATATCGTTCACTGTAATATCCTGCGGGGCGCGGGTTAGCTTGAGCGCGTAATTGACCAGGGCCCGTTGTCTATGGTTCAGCGGTGCGGTTTCCGGCCCACGTTCGAGTGCGGCGATCATTTCATCGTCTTTGGTCAGCGCACGGAGAGCCTCTCCGTGGTGCTTGATTCAATAGTGACAATGGTTAACGACTGAAACCGCGACTGCGATCATCTCACGCTCGGCTCGTGATAACTCAGAGCGGCCAAACATCAACTCGCGATAGAGGCGGAGGTGAGCGGTCAGAACTTCAGGATGCAGACTGTGAGCTTTCAGGATGTTTCCTACCTCACCGCGCGCCGCAGCTACTTCATCATAAGCCTCTCGCAGCGAACCTTCTGCTTCAAGTTCGTCTATTACTTTGATCCAACTCATACCCTCAAAAGCCCGTCAAAAAGACGTCAAAAAAAGACGTCAATGTTTTGATTTTACCATGATACATGATAGCGTCTGACAACAACCGGCGCGCACGATAGCACGTTTCCAAGTTCATGGGTGCTTCTTTTGCCTATCGCGGTGACTATTTATTTATGAGCTGCTCCTACTGCAAGGAGCTTGTGAATCAGGAGCTAAGTGAGAACATCATTCTGCGTTAGCGCCATCACGTCAGGCGCAGCCGTTTGAAGAATTTCAACTGTGAGCTTTCAGATATTATAACCATAAGAACTGTCATGAGCAGGAGGGCGAATAATGTACCGTCGTAAGTAGACATCTCAAACGTAAACACCGGGAAGAGAAGCGTGCCAATCACAACCAGCTTCCAACCCTCCGGCTTGGCCAAACCGGCGCCGAAGAAACTCCAGCCGACGGACATGAACAAAGGACCAAGAGCCCAGATTCCAAACATCATCGACCGCGCAATAAGGGGACGACTGTCCTGTTGGCCGCGCAGTTTCCAAAGGATCGCAAAACAACCTACGGTAACGAGCGGCAAGAGCAAAGTTAGAATAAACATATCCAGCCCTCTGAAGTTGTCACCTCTGCCCACATGCAAGGCGACACTGGGAGTCCAAAAGATAGCTCCGCCTAATGCTGCATATATCAATGCCATCTTGATCCATTTCATGCGAACTTTCCCCGACTTCTACTGGTGTAATGTCGCTCATCCCTTAATGGGGACAATACCGCCGAACAACTCGGAGAGCGAGAATCATGCGAAAGTCTTATCGCCAAATCCTGAAGTAGTACGACAGCCATTTCTTGTAGGCCGCGAGATTCTTGAGTATGGCATCGAGTCCGGCCTGCTGGTTGACCTGCGTCAGGGTCGGATAAACATGAATCATACTGCCGAGTGCCGTGATTGAGAGTCGCTGCTTCATAGCCAGCACGACTTCGTGAATCAGTTCGCCTGCATGCGCGCCAACGATGTGCGCGCCGACGATCTCATTCTTTCGGCCTTTGCAAATGATCTTGGCAAAGCCTTTGGTTTCTTCCTCTGCCTGTGCGCGATCATTATCGGCAAAGTCCGTGCGAAAGACGTGCACGTTTGTTTCACCAAACTCTTCTTTTGCTTCGCTCTCTGTAAATCCGACGCGCGCTACTTCGGGATCAGTAAACGTCGTCCAGGGCACAACCCGAAAGTCAGTCTTCTGCAACAGAGGCCAGAAGAGCAGCGCGTTGCGGATGACGACGGAGGCTTCATAGGCAGCCATGTGCGTGAAAGGAAAATGGCCGGTCACATCTCCGGCAGCGAAGATGTGACTGGCTGAAGTTCGTAGATACTCGTCCATGATAATGCGTTGTTTGTCGTACTTCACACCTGCGGCTTCCAAATTCAATCCATCGATGTTGGGTTTGCGTCCGGTCGCAACCAGGATCTCATCAGCCTGCAACTCCTGCCTTCGGCCATCCCGTTCGACCGTCAAGATTTTTCGGCCGTTCGCAATAGTCGCGCGCACGGCCTTGTGACCAAGCAGAATCTTCAATCCTTCCGCGCGCATGATCTCATCGATGGCCGACGACACTTCTTCGTCTTCCTTGGGCAGCAGACGCTTGTCCATTTCGACTATGGTGACGTTGCTGCCAAAGCGAGCAAACGATTGTCCCAGCTCTAAACCAACTGGCCCGCCACCGAGGACTGTCAACGATTGCGGCAGCTTCTTGATTTGGAATACCGACTCGTTCGTGAGAAAGCCCGTTTCCTTTAGGCCTTCAATGGGAGGCACATCAGGACGCGAACCGGTTGAGATGCAGAAGCGTTTTGCGAGTATCGTTCGCTTGGCGCCGTCACGATCGGTGATTTCCAACTCGCGCGGCGAAACGAAGCGCGGCGTTCCGAAGATTACTTCGACTCCCCAGGCTTCAAAGCGTTCCGGCCGATCGTGCTCTCCCACGGTTTCAATGATACGTGCCACGCGATCCGTGATTGAAGCGAATGTGCCGTCTTTGAATTCAAGACAGGAAAGAGAGAATCCAAAATCTGTTGCACGATGGACATCTGCTGCGAATCGGGCAGACCGAATAAGAGTTTTCGATGGAACGCAGCCAGTGTAAAGACAATCGCCGCCCAGAGCTCTCTTCTCGACCAGCACCACGCGGGCGCCAAGCTGCGCCGCACCGCCGGCAAGTACCAGTCCCGCAGAGCCACCGCCAATCACGATCAAGTCGTAACGGCTCATAATGCAATTTACTCGTCTCTTTCACACCAAAACGGAACGTCGTACTTTACGAGTACGAAGTCCCGTTATACGCCAACACGAGGTTCAGACTTTCTGCATTTCTTTACCGCAACAGCAGCGCGAATTCAAGTCTCCGCCTTTTCCTAGCGCGGCACCCTTGGTCACTTCGATCTCGCAACCACACTCAGGATCAGGGCAGCGATAACGGTCTCCTTCTTTCAATGCCATGACCTTTGTCCCCCTTCCTGCTTTTAGTTTTCAACCTACGTTTAGTTCTCAGCTTACATTAGCGGCACACTTGGTCCTTGACCGACCGCATTAATTCGCAAACAAATGATAGCCACTACTCGCATGGTAAACGCCTTAGTGTGCATAAAGTCTGATCTCGGTGCAATGATGAATCCTGGATTACTCACCGCTATTCACCGGTGGAAGCTTAGACCATGTAACTCAGGTCCGAAGCGCTCGTCGGATAGGAATAAATCATCGTTTTCAAATCTTCGGCCTTAAGTCCAAACCGGATAGCAAGAGCGAAGATGTTAATGACCTCATCCGCATGTTGGCCTTGTTTCCCCATTCCCGTGAGCCAGGTTGCCGTTCCGACTTGACTCGGTACTTAAGTACAGGGTGTAGAGTATCTCCGAAATGATGAATAGGACCGATCACATCAGCAC
>JBHEMV010000112.1:0-7211 GCA_046262375.1 Pyrinomonadaceae bacterium | reverse complement strand
CGTTCTGATCCTGATTGATGACGGGACCCGCGGCACCCCAATTTGTCGCGTCCTCCACCATGTCGTCCGAGAGTTATGGGCCGCCGGAGTTTTGGACAAGCAGATAGTTCTTTTGACGGCCCAGGGTACACACCGCGAGATGGGCGAAAAGGAAATGATGCGGAAGCTGGGAGACTTCCACGGTCGCCTTAGGGTGCACCAGCATCGCTGGTTAGACGAGTCGGAGCTTCACGATTTCGGGCGCACGAGCGACGGCACACGAGTGACTGCGAACAGTCTGTTGCGAGACGCGGATTTCGTGATGGGCTTGGGATCTATTGTGCCCCACCGGATCAAAGGCTTTTCCGGTGGAGCAAAGATCGCGTTCCCGGGAGTATCCGGACGAGAGATGCAGGAGCGTAATCAATGGGAAGCCGCACAGCGCATATCTGAAACAGTCATGGGCGTGGCTGAAAACTCAATGCGTCTGCGCATAGAGGAAGCAGCACGACTTGTCGGCTTGCGCTATATCGCGAATCTGGTTTCTGACCGCCAAGGGAAAATAGCCGGCTGCTTCGTCGGCGACCCAGTTCACGCACATCGCGCAGGTTGCAAACTGTCGCGAGAATTGAACGCGGTGTCACTGCCTCAACGCGCAGATATCGTGCTGATTGATTCGCATCCGGCTGATCGAGATCTTTGGCAATCCGCAAAAGGGTTCTATTCCGGCACGATGGCAGTGCGCGATGGCGGCACGTTGATCGTAGTGTCCCCAAATCCGGAAGGCACTGCTGACAATCATCCTAATGTGCTCGAGATCGGATATCGCCCCTTTCCTGAAATCGTGCGGATGGTCAACGCTGGCGAGGTTGAAGACGTTGTTGGTGCGTCGGTGCTTGCCGATCTTGCGCAGATCGTAGATCGCTGCGACTGCGTTCTGGTTTCGCCCGGAATAAAGAGGCAAGAGGCCGAACGGCTTGGCTTTCGTTACGCAGCAACCCCGCAGATAGCGTTGGACATGGCTTTCAACCGACAAGGCCGCGAAGCGAAGATCGCTGTTCTCCAGTATGGTGGACACATACTTCCAGTCATCGATGACGAGCAGAAGGCCGCATGATGAAGAGACCGACAGAGAGAGGCGGATCGGTAACGAGCTTGAGGCAGGCTATAAGGCT
Organism: Pyrinomonadaceae bacterium; assembly: GCA_046262375.1. Lineage (GTDB taxonomy): Bacteria > Acidobacteriota > Blastocatellia > Pyrinomonadales > Pyrinomonadaceae > PSRF01. The sequence continues at coordinate 6,057 of JBHEMV010000112.1, read as the reverse complement.
ATTCAAGATGGGTGCGCCAATGCACCCGATCTTTGTTCACTTCACTATAGCCCTCACTTCCGCGTCGTTGATTTTCGATGCATTTGGTTTCTGGTTTGAAAAGGCATCACTCACCGCTGCTGGTGGGTGGACACTCATCAGCGCGGCCATCATGACGCTCATCACTTTATCAACTGGTCTCACATCGGCGACGCGAGCGCCGATTGAAGAGGGCGAAGCGAGATCATTTTTGCGCGCGCATATGGCGCTGGGTTTAATCTTTTACGGCCTACTAGTAGCGATGACGTTCTGGCGCGTGTCGTTGTGGCAAGGTGGACGGGGGGTGTCGTGGTTGTACTTGGCGACGTTAGCGATTGTGTCGCTGGTGATGAGCATACAGGGATACTTGGGCGGGGAACTCGTGTACCGGTACGGTGTAGAGGTCGAGCAATCGTATCGAGAGTTATCCGAAAGCGAGATGGAATCTCCGAGCCCAAAACTTGTTTCGTCAAAAACCGCATCCGCCACTGTTAACAAGCAGGGAGAAGCGGTGTGACTGGAACTTCATTCATTGTACTGTACCCATTTCAATGGATGGCATTGATAACAGCGGGGCTCACACTATTGCTGCTTGCTGACGCATTGGCCGGTCACTATCGATCCGGCTTTGCTTTCCGGTCTCAATACGCACCTTTCATTAGTGGCGGCTTGTTAGTCATTGCTGCTGTGACTGCGGCAGCGGCGCCGAGAATTACCTGGGTGAATAAAGCAATGTGCGGAGCAGGTTGGTTAGCGATCGCATCAGGACTGATCGGTTTTGGTTTTCATCATTACTTCGGCATTGCGAAGAAGCCTGGCGGTTACAAGTGGCTGCTACATTATCTGATGTACGGAGCACCACAGTTAGCGCCACTCGCGCTTGCTCTGACAGGCGTGCTCGCTCTCCTGACGGCACGAGGTCTCGCAGGCAGTCTGATCATTTTCGGATTGAGTCTGCGTGCGGCGTTGCTAGCTCTAGTGGCGGTGGCGCTAATAGGGGCGATCTTGCAGGCTACGATCCTGCACTATCGCGGTGCGTTCAACAATCCAGCGATGTATGCGCCGCTGACCGCTCCGGTTTTAGCTGTAGCCGCCTGTGGCTGGATGGTGTTCGCTCCAAACAACGTGATTCTTTTCGCGCTTACTATTCTGTTATGGCTGACACTCCTGGTTGGGTTCGTCGGCTTGGGAATGCACCTGCGCGGCTTCGGACGGCAGATGGGCGGTCTTTTCTTATTGCAGTTCAACGTACTGGAGGGACCGCCGGCATGGGCGCCCGCGCTCTTTGCCGGGTTTGCTGCGGTCGGTTTGGTAACGGTGCATCTATTGTGAAATGGATCAAACAGAAAGCACGACGATGAGAAATAAAGATCGCAGAAACGATGACAAATACATTTTGAAGGGATTAGGAGCGGGCCTCATTGGCGGCCTGATTGCATCCTGGACAATGAACCGATTTCAGGATCTATGGACGAAGCTTGCTGATCATCAGAGACAGTCTGAGCAAACTTTGAAGAAACCCCAATCGAATAATGAAGAGCAGGATGACACGACCGTGCGGGCGGCTACTGCCATCTCTGAAGGACTCTTTGATCATAAGCTGACGGAAAAGGAGAAGGAGATCGCCGGCCCGGCTGTTCACTATGGTCTTGGTACGGGCGTGGGCGGATTGTATGGCGCAGTGGCCGAGGTAGCCCCGAAAGTTACGGTTGGTGCGGGTCTTCCTTTTGGCGCAGCCTTCTGGCTCGTAGTCGACGAAGGTGCGGTTCCGTTGCTCGGACTCTCTAAAGGTCCCAAGGAGTATCCACTCTCGACACACGCTTATGCTCTCGCTTCCCACTTTGTATACGGCCTTACCGCCGAGGTTGTGCGGCGCGCTGTGCGTAAGGCTTTGTAACAGATGTAGCTAAGAACGGTGCCAATGAAAATGGACCACCAACAACCACTGAAAAAAGAGAGAGGATCCGATCTAAGCGTAAAACCGCCTGAAGTCATTGTCATTACTGGCGCATCGGCAGGCGTAGGACGTGCAACAGCGCGCGCTTTCGCTCGACGGGGAGCGCACATCGGTTTGCTAGCTCGCGGACGTGATGGGCTGGAAGGCACGCAACGCGATGTTGAATCACTGGGCGGCAGGGCCATTGTGCTACCGGCTGATGTAGGCGATGCCGAACAGGTCGAGGAGGCGGCGGCGATAGTTGAGCGGGAATTTGGTCCCATCGACATCTGGGTCAATAACGCGATGGTTTCTGTCTGCTCGCCGGTTAGAGAAATGACGCCCGACGAATACAAGCGCGTCACCGAAGTCACGTATCTCGGTGTTGTTTATGGAACACTCGCAGCTTTGAAGCGGATGTTGCCGCGTGATCGTGGCGTGATAATCCAGGTTGGTTCGGCGCTCGCGTATCGCGGGATTCCTCTGCAGTCAGCCTATTGTGCTGCTAAACATGCCATACAGGGCTTCAATGATTCGCTGCGAAGCGAGTTGATTCATGACAAATCAAATGTGCGGGTGACAATGGTGCAACTGCCGGCTATGAATACGCCGCAATTTTCTTGGGTTAAGTCTCGCTTACCGCGTAAGCCACAGCCAGTACCGCCGATCTACCAGCCGGAGATAGGCGCTGAAGCCATCCTGTTTCTGGCGCATCATGATCGGCGCGAAATGTATGTTGGCTATCCAACCGTTGAAGCGATAGTCGGAGACAAAATCGCGCCCGGTTTTGCTGACTGGTATTTAGCCAAGAACGGCTATGACGCACAACAAACTGATGAACCCGTGGAACCCGACCGTCAGGATAACCTTTGGAACCCTGTGCCGGGGGATCACGGCGCGCACGGAACATTCGACGATCGCGCCAGCTCATCTAGTCCGCAGCTTTGGGCAAACATGAATCGCAAGTGGCTGACGTTGGCCGGCGGTACGTTGGCGGGTCTGACGATCGGCCTTCTCTTAAAACGCGAACCGAAAAGTGTGCGGAGATAAATCGGAAGATGAACAGCATTAATTTCTTCTGTGATTTGGCTGAGGCAACAACGGCCTTTCCACATCTCTGGGAACGCACAGTCGGTAGCGATCATGCGACCGTTGCACTCCGGGCTGACTGGCAACAGCAATTAAGGCGCTGCCACGATGAACTGGGCTTCCAGCATGTGCGCTTTCACGGTCTGCTCTCCGACGATATGGGCACGCTCGTTCGCGAAAAGAACAAGCTCCTTTATTCCTTTTTCAACGCCGATCAGATTTTTGATTTTCTGCTCTCAATTGGCATGAGGCCGTTCGTCGAGTTGAGTTTCATGCCAACCGCACTGGCTTCTGGCACTAAGACCGTTTTCAATTATAAGGCGAATGTCACTCCGCCTAGGGACCATAACCAATGGGCGACGCTAATAAACCGGCTGATTTCTCATTGGGTTCAGCGCTACGGCGTGAAGGAAGTGCGGGAATGGTTTTTTGAAGTCTGGAACGAACCAAACTTGAAGTCGTTCTGGACGGGCACGCAGCGAGATTACTTTCGTCTTTATCGCTACACGGCTGAAGCCATCAAAAACGTGGACGCATCGCTTCGCGTTGGCGGTCCAGCCACGGCCAGGAGTGAGTGGATAGAAGAATTTGTTGACTTCTGTGAGCGAAACAAAATACCCGCCGATTTCATCAGCACCCATCACTATCCAACGGATGGTTTCGAAAGCGATGAAGAGACCGAGGACCAACTCTTCAAGAGTCAGCGAGGCATCATGCGGGAAGTGGCCCAGGATACCCGTCGACACGCGCGCGGCCGACCTGTCTACTACACCGAGTGGAACGCTTCGTCTAATCAGAGAGATCCCCTGCACGACGAGCCCTACGCATCGGCTTTTGCCGTCGCGACCATAATGGAAGCAAAGGGTCTGGTTGAGGGCTATAGCTTCTGGACCTTCTCAGACATCTTCGAAGAAAACTACTTCCCATCGATGCCTTTTCACGGCGGCTTCGGGTTGCTTACTTTGCACGGCATTCCGAAACCAACCTACCGCGCATTTGAATTACTTCACGACTTGGGTACTGAGCAATCGCTTGTAGATGGCCTGCATGAAACTGTTGATTGCTCTGTAATCCAAAAGGACTCAAGTGTGACCGTTCTCCTCACGAATCACACGACACCTGGTCATTCCATTGAAACCGAGCAGGTTGAGATACGGCTGGATAATGCGTCTGAACCAGTCGCGGCCCACACACGGCGAATTGATGCTGAGCATGCAAATCCCAAACACCTATGGGAGGAGATGGGCCAACCTGAGTATTTGAGGGGTAAAGATGTTGAGCATTTGCAGAAAGCATCGCTTCTCGTAAAGGAAAAACAATCATTCAGCTACGAGGCGGGATCCATTTTTCTCAGAACAAGTTTGCCGCCCCATGCGGTCGCGGCAATAACAGTTGAATTCGCGCAAGTGGAGGATAGAGCGTCAAGATGAAGGTATTAGAGCCATCGCTAACAGACGAGAGTCTGGCACGCATCGAACGCGACACTTTCAGGTACTTCGCCGATGAGATGAATCCCGAGAACGGGCTGGTCCCAGATAGCACGAAACAGGGAGCGCCGTGTTCGGTTGCGGTCGTTGGGTTTGCGCTCACCGCGTACCCAATCGCCGTCGAGCGGGGCTACATCACCAGGGCCGAGGCCGTAAAGCGTGCCTTAACTAGTCTTCGCTTTTTTCACAGAGGCCGTCAGGGAACGAAACCGGACGCGATTGGCTACAAAGGTTTTTACTATCACTTCCTCGACATGACAACCGGCAGACGAGTTTGGAACTCTGAGATCTCCACAATTGATACGACCTACCTGATTGCCGGCGCACTCACGGCAGCGATGTATTTCAATGGCGAGTCAAAAGACGAGCAGGAGGTTCGGACCCTCGCCGAGGCGCTTTACGCTCGCGCCGATTGGCAGTGGGCGCAGAATGGTGGTCTTACAGTCACACATGGCTGGAAACCTGAAACTGGATTTATCAAGTACCGTTGGACCGGATACAGCGAAGCATTGATTCTGTACGTTCTTGGTCTTGCCTCTCCGACTTTTTCACTGCCTGAAGACAGCTATCGCGCCTGGACCAGGAGCTACAAGTGGAAAAAGCTTTATGGGCACGAGTTTCTTTATGCGGGTCCCCTATTCATCCATCACCTCTCGCACATGTGGATAGATTTTCGCGGCATTCAGGATGAATACATGAACGACAAGGCGATTGATTATTTCGAGAACAGCCGTCGCGCGATTTATGCCCAGCAAGCCTATGCCATGCGCAATCCGAAAAAGTTCAAGGGCTATGATCGTTTCTGTTGGGGACTCACCGCCAGCGATGGTCCCGGTCCAGCGACGCGCCGAATCAATGGCAAGACCGTTCGGTTTTACGACTACGTTGCTCGCTCGATTCCTTATGGCCCTGACGATGGGACAATAGCGCCCTGGGCTGTCGCTGGCTCGTTACCTTTTGCCCCTGAAGTGGTTTTGCCATCCCTCAAGCGCATCAATAAAGATTATCCAGACATGACCAGCAAATACGGGTTTAAGTGCAGCTATAACCCAACATTCGCTTCAAGCAAACGAAAAGGGACAGGCTGGGTTTCTCAAGGTTACTACGGCCTCGATCAGGGTCCGATCGTTATGATGATCGAAAACTACAGGTCGGGTTTGATCTGGCGATTGATGAGGCAATGTCCCTACATCATATCAGGCCTGCGGCGTGCGGGATTTTCGGGTGGTTGGTTAGGTGTAGGTAAATAATCTCGGCAAGTTCATTATGGAGAGACAAGAATTCCGCTCACGATATCCAGGCTATAACGTTCTCGACAAATGGTCATCGCCTGATTGGGACGACCAGACGCGTGCGGTGGTTCGTCAGCGTTTAGAAGACGTGCCGCCTATACGTTTTTTCTCCGAGCAAGAGGTGAGAACGCTAACGGCTGTCGCTGACCGAATCCTTCCCCAAAGCGACCGTCCTGAAACCGAGAAGGTGCCCATTGTCCCGCGGATCGATGAGACGCTCTACGGAGACAGGCGC
>JBHEMV010000111.1:0-7238 GCA_046262375.1 Pyrinomonadaceae bacterium | reverse complement strand
TACTTGCGGACCATTAATGCGTCGATTCCCCATTTGCGTCCGGCGGCTCCAATCATCAGGCTCAACGCGACCAGCATTGGTATCAGCAGTTCCCAGATCCAGGCTGTGCCCCATTCAGCGATCCAAAGCATGGTCAAAAACAAAAACGCTGCGAGCGCCACCGGTCTTGTCAGGAAACCAACCAATAGCAAAACCCCAAAAGTGATCTCAGTGAAACCCTGCATTGGTCCGGCAACACTCGCGTGGCTCGCCATCAGGGCCATAACAGACTTCAGAACCTGCGGCGCATGGCCCTTTTCAATGTAGTAATTGATCAGACCGGAATAACCGGACGCACCATAGAGCCCTTTGCCGAGATTCTCGAAGAATACTGAGATAAAAAGCGCGCCGAGCCCGATGCGCATGATTGCAAGGGCAACGCGCGCGCGCCCGTTCTGTGACTCGGCGAATTCGTGAGTTTTCCTGTAGCTATCGGCAGAATCGTTCATTTAATTCCCCTTATTGCGGCTAGCAGATTAACGAGCAGCCAAAAAACTTCATCATCAAGGCGCGTGGTCCGACGGTGTACTCTTTTACCGCCCGCTCTCAGAAACAGAAGGCCGAGCTGCTTGCCGCCCGCATTCGGATTATCATAAGGCTTTGCAGTGAGTTTATGATCCCGAAGGACCAATAAGCAAGATGGACACCAATGACGTAATCCTATGCATTGAGGGGCTAAAGGACGCCCGCACACGCACACTGGAACTAATCGCTGATCTGGATGATGAGCAAATGATCGGCCCGCGGCTGGAGATCGTGAATCCTCTGCTTTGGGAGATCGGTCACGTCGCCTGGTTCCAGGAGTATTGGCTGTTACGGAATTTGCACGGACGCGCGCCAATACTAGCTCACAGTGATTCGCTGTACGACTCAGCGAACGTGGTCCATGAAACTCGATGGAACTTGCCATTGCCGTCAAAAGCGGACACGATACGGTACATGCAGAAGATCCTTGACGAGATGATCGATCAGTATGATCAAGAACACCCGAGTACCCGCGACAACGCGACCGAGGAGGCAGTTTATTTTCTTTCGCTAGCACTCTTTCATGAAGACATGCACGACGAGGCGATTACTTACGCGCGACAAACACTTGGATACCCCGCGCCAAAGTGCAGCACCCTTGATGGCCTGCGACAACGCGCATCAACAGACATCGTGCAGGAAGGGGCCGGCGCACAAGCGGCGCTGAATGACTTAGGGGATGCGTTTATACCCGGCGGCAAATTTCTTATCGGCAACCTTCAGGACAAACCCTTCGTTTTCGATAACGAGATGCGCGCGCACGAAGTTCATATCCAGCCCTTTGCGATTTCGCGGACCGCAATCACCAATGACGAGTACGCTGCATTCGTTGCTGACCGAGGTTACGAGCGTCGTGAGTTATGGGCTGGTGATGGTTGGCACTGGCTTGAATCAACCGGTGCAAAGCATCCCGTGTACTGGAAATTTACGGAAGGCCGATGGTGGCGGCGCAACTTTAATAAGCTGGTTCAATTGGAAGATTACCTGCCAGTGCTGCACGTTAACTGGTATGAGGCTGATGCATTCTGTCGTTGGGCCGGACGACGCCTCCCAACAGAAGCAGAATGGGAAATGGCAGCGAGTGCTGAACCCGGCGCGGATGGCCGCGGAATCAGTAGTCGCAAACGGGGATTCCCGTGGGGCAAAGACGCGCCAACGCCGGCGCGCGCTAATCTCGATGGACGTACGATGGGTTGTGTCGATGTAAGGTTGTTGCCGGAAAGCGACAGTGCCTTCGGATGTCGGCAGATGATTGGCAATGTTTGGGAGTGGACGGCGAGTATCTTTATGCCGTATCCGAACTTCGTCGCTGGGCCTTACAAAGAGTACTCCGCGCCATGGTTTGGCGATCACAAAGTGCTGCGCGGCGGTTGTTGGACCACCCGCTCACGCATAATCCACAATACTTATCGAAATTTCTACAAGCCTGATAGACGTGATGTTTGGGCCGGATTCCGCACTTGTGCAATATAAATCCAGAAAGATGCGAATCGGAATTATTACTCCGGCCCCACCGGGTTCGACCTACGGAAATCGAATTACGGCGCTTCGCTGGTGCAGGATTCTCAAAAGTCTGGGTCACCGGGTGAGGATCTCCCAAGCGTACAGTGGCGAACCGTACGATTTACTGATCGCATTGCATGCTCGACGGAGTCATACATCCATCAAGCGCTTTCACGATAAAAATCCAAAAGGCCTGGTGATCGTGGCTCTTACGGGAACGGATCTCTACGGGGATCTTCGCAGTAATCATTTGGCGCGGAAATCGCTTGACATCGCGACCCGCATTGTCGTGCTACAACCGAAAGCTAACGACGAATTGCGGTCAGTCTGGCAAGGCAAGACTCGGGTGATTTACCAATCAGTTGAAAACCGGTTAGCTGTAACCAGCAAACGAGAAAAACCAAGGAAGGCAACCTCATCGGCGCCTGCCTTCCCTGGCCGAAACTTCAATGTATGCGTGATTGGTCACTTGCGTCCGGTGAAGGATCCTTTTCGCGCCGCTCTGGCGGCGCGATTGCTCCCGTCTTCCTCGCAAGTTCGTATCTGGCAAATTGGCGGAGCGATGACAGCAGCGATGGAGAAGCGGGCCCGCGCAGAAATGTCGAGGAACGAGCGCTATCGTTGGCTGGGCGAGCAGCCGCGATCGCGAACTCTGGCCACGATGTCCAAAAGCCAGCTTTGCGTAATTTCGTCTCGCATCGAAGGAGGCGCGAATGTTTTGTCGGAGGCAATAGTTGCCGCCGTTCCCGTTCTTGCGTCACGGACTAAAGGAAACATCGGCATTTTGGGTTCGGATTATCCTGGGCTTTTCGATTTCGGAAATACTCATCAACTCGCACAACTCCTGGTCCGCGCGGAAACTGACTCGACGTTTCACTTCGAATTAAAGGAGCGCCTTAGAAAGTTGGCTCCGCTCTTCGTTCCTAATCGCGAGGAACGGGCTTGGTCGAATCTGATTAACGAATTACCGTTGAACTGTCACTGAAATGTGTTTCCGAGATCGCCATAAGCGTTTTATAATTCGCTGCCTCTAGATTATAAGAAGTGAACGTCAAGCTGGGCTGATTGCACGACTACAATTATGGGCGCTGAATTAGGTCAAAGCACAACTGCACTAGCCACGGATGGCAATCGTAAGGTCATCTATGCCGCAACGCTCCTGCTGGTAATTGTCGGAGCGCTCGTCATCTATAAGGGAAACGTGGCGCTGGCCGTGATTCAGAAGGTCCAGAATACTGGAACATTTCAACCGCGCGTAAACGTCATTCCCATGCCGGGCAATGCCGCGCCGATCAACGTACTTTCTCGCTCGATCAATTACTTCGCAGTCATTTGGCCCGCATTACTATTTGGCATTTTGATCAGTGGCGCTGTCCGCGTACTTGATCCGCCGCGTTGGCTGGGCGAAGCCGTTGGACGCGGTCGCATTCGATCTCAATTAGTTGCTGGCCTGGCCGGAGCACCACTGATGCTCTGCTCATGTTGCGCGGCTCCCGTGTTCTCCGGACTATACGAACGATCATCGCGACTGGGGCCAGCCCTGGCGGTCATGCTTGCTGCGCCCTCGCTCAATCCGGCGGCGCTGATCCTTACGTTCATGCTGTTTGACTATCGGATCGCCTCGGCTCGCCTTGGCACAGCCGGCTTCGCCGTGTTCTTCACCGGAATCGTGATAGATAGATTCGTCAGAGTCACACCAATTGACTGTTCGACGAGCGCTGAACAAAACCGCCGGCCATTGTTAACAACCTTCTTACGATCATGCTTGCAAGTGGCAGTACGAACACTTCCCTTGATAGCCATCGGCGTTCTTGTCTCGATGGCGATTGCGATGTGGCTGCCCGTCGGCGCGTTTGCTTCAACCGGAGGACAAGTATTGGCTATCATCGTGGTTGCCTTGATTGCTGTCCCGCTGGCCGTGCCGACGTTCTTTGAAATTCCGTTGGCTTTGATTTTGTTATCCGCAGGCGCACCGGCTGGAGCAGCTGTGGCAATGCTTATTGCCGGACCTGCCATTAATTTGCCGTCTCTTTTTACAATCGCGCGATCAACCAACTGGAAGGTTGCAGGCTCGGTTGCTCTGTCTATATTCGTGCTTGCCTTCGCCGGCGGACTCTTGGTAAGCCTCGTCTGAACTGGCAGTCTGTTTCCAACATACAAAGCGATGAGGGTCGGCTCGTCTACCAAACACTGGGGTTTTTCGCCACACAGGGCGCACAACAAAGGAGCAAGTAAGAATGAATCCTATACCGAGCGGTCTACTCATCGCTTTTGTTTCCCCGGCCTTCCCTCGTCAGATAGGCGCCAGCCAAAAGATCAGACTCTTACGTCCTCTCTTGATTCCTACTTGTTCAAAATAATTTCGACACGCCGGTTCTTCTGTCGCCCTTCCGGATCATCCGAACCGTCAGGTTTTGTATTCGATGCCACTGGCTTCTTCGCCCCAAAGCCCCGGGTCGTAAACTGCACACTTCCCAGTCCCTCCTTATCGATGAACGAGGTCTTCACTGAAGCAGTGCGCCGCTCGGAGAGTTTCTGATTATAGGCATCGTTACCTTTGGAACCCGTGTGGCCCTCGATCCGCGCCGCGCCCTTCGCTTTGTCCTGAATGCGTACGCCGGCACCTCAGAGCCTACCTGAATCGCGGTGCGTATTCGTTTCGCCCGGCGCTTTTTTCTGGCCTTGCCTACCGAGTAAAAGCCTCGCCTTTTCTCATGCTACCGGAAGATGACAAAGAGGTTGTGCGCTTCATGGGCGGTAATTCTACGCATCATGCTAAAGAGCATTGTCATTCGCTGTCCCGCCCAGCTGTTTTGTCTCGCGCGCGCTGAGGCCCGTCTGACAACACAGTTCCGAGACCCGAATCCTCCTATCGGGTCTCGGACTAGTTTGGGCTTTCCTCATGATGCGAAGGTGTCCGCGCTGATGAGTTCGATTAAAAAGCGCAGTTCCCAGGGTTGGGGGCATCTATTCGGAACGGTGACCCAGGCGGGACGTCGAAATAGGCGGACCACAATTCGAGATTTTCGCTACCCTCGTTGCGTCCGATGTGGACGTGACCCTGACCTCTATCGATGAAGGCCTGCCCGGCCGTATAAACGCGTCCCGTGCACGTCGGATCATCTCCCGCATAGAAGGTCAACGTGCCCGCCTTAACCAACACGACCACTGGGCCCGGGTGACTGTGCCAGCCTGTGTAACCTCCGGGCGCTATGATGACCTGCTGCATGACTGTCTCCCGTGCGTTGGCCACGAGAGTAACCTCCTGGCCCTGTCCTTGGACTTTGAACTTGAGATCTGTTGGATCGACGAAGCCCGCTCTTGCCACGACGGACGAGAATATGACCCCTGAGTTCGGGGTCATCAGAGCCGCACCGGCAAGCGCCGTCGCTGTAAAGAAAACCGCCCCCGCTACCAACAGAACCGCCAAGCGTTTCTTAGTCATGGTCGCTACAATTCTTGAATGCCTGATCATTTGAGTATTCTCCTTTTGTCAAGAACAGATGAGGAAGAAGGTCTCCCTCGGCTTTAACCTAAGGCGCTCCTGACTGTGTAGATGTTGAGGCCCGCCTCCCTCTCGTTTGGCCCAGCCGGACATCGCTATTGAAACCGCTGGCGAGAGACGTCGGGACTGAAGACTTTCGCTGCCTCCATTCAACTAATGCGCAGGAGCGAGGAAAGTGGGGTCACAAGTTAATAAGAGTTCTTCCGGCCTTGTGGCCGTCATCCCGCCAGCGTTATCGACGAGCCGGTTATTTATTGACCGCAGATCAACCTAAGATTATTCTCACCTGCAACCGAGTCCATTTTCTCCCTGTCTACGGGAAGGCCGTTGGTGACCTCTTGTCTCGCAACATTACGCATTTACTTAAGGAGTGGAGTGCCGGCGATCGGCGGGCCCTGGACAGGCTCACGCCACTCGTTTACGACGAGCTGCGCCACCAGGCGGCCCGCTACCTGCGGCAGGAGCGACCCGGTCATACCTTGCAGACGACGGCCTTAATCCATGAGGCGTATCTGCGGCTAGTTGACGCCCAAGACGTGCAATGGCAGAGTCGCGCTCACTTCTTTGCAATCGCCGCCACCCTGATGCGCCGTGTCCTGGTCGAGCACGCGCGCCGGCGCGACGCAGACAAGCGCGGCGGCTCGCAGATCCGGTTGACACTCGACGAGGCGTTCGCAGTGGCAAAGGAGACTGACGTCGATCTGTTAGCCATCGACGAGGCATTAAACAGGTTGGCGGACATCGACCCGCAGCAGGCGCGCGTGGTCGAACTACGCTTCTTCAGCGGCTTGACTGTCGAAGAGACGGCCGCCGCGTTGGGCGTCTCGCCGAAGACGGTAAAGCGCGACTGGAGTGTGGCGCGGGCCTGGCTGCGCCGCGAAATCGGTGGATAGGACACAAGTGACTTCCGAACGCTGGCAACTGGTTAAGGAGCTTTTCGAGGCGGCGTTAGAGCGCGGCCCCGCGGAGCGGGCTACATTTCTTGCACAAGCCTGCGATAGCGACCAGGAGATCAGACGAGAAGTAGAGTCGCTGCTCGCGGCGCACGAGGGAGACTCCAGCTTCATGAATGCGCCGGTGGGCAATCTCCTGGTTGGCGATAAACCAATGCTGGCGGCCGGACAGCACTTCGGACAGTACGAAGAGATTTCTCTGCTGGGCGTGGGCGGCATGGGCCAGGTGTATCTGGCAATCGACACACGGCTAGGCCGCAAGGTCGCGCTCAAACTGTTGCCTTCGTCCCACACCAATGACGCAGACCGAGTGCGCCGCTTTGAGCAGGAGGCGCGCGCCGCCTCGGCGCTCAACCAACCAAACATCGTCACGATCCACGAGATTGGCAATGTAGATTCTATTAACTTCCTTGCGACCGAGTTCATCGATGGGGAAACGCTGAGAGCGCATATAAAAAACACGCGAATGACCGTTGGTGAAGTTCTCGACGTCGCGAGCCAGATCGCCTCCGCGCTTCAGGCCGCGCACGATGCCGGCATAGTCCACCGCGACATTAAGCCGGAGAACATCATGTTGCGGCGTGATGGCGTGGTAAAAGTGCTGGACTTCGGGCTCGCGAAACTCGACCCGGAACTCGTCGCCCCAATCGGTTCACGCGCCTTGTACCAGTCGGTGGTCCATACAAATCCAGGCGTGGTGATGGGTACAGTCG
>JBHEMV010000110.1:0-7641 GCA_046262375.1 Pyrinomonadaceae bacterium | reverse complement strand
CATTATTACGTTAATAGATATGAGAGAGCCATCGCAGCTTACAAGCAAGTGATCTTGCTCGACCCTCGCAACGATCTAGCGTACAGCCGGTTGGGTCTTTCGTATTTACGGTTGGACCAAAACGATGAGGCTATCGATGCTTTTGCGCAGGTAGTTAAGATGAAACCGGAAAGCGCTGAAGCATACACCACCCTTGGCCTTATCTATAATCGAGCTGGGCGGTATGGTGATGCAATCAGCGTTCTCGAAGAGGCGATTCGGCGCAAACCGGATGACTCCGAAGCATACGGCTACCTGGCGTGGGCCTATAACAAAATGGATCGCTATGCCGAAGGGCTCGACGCAGCCAGGAAGGCGATTCAGCTCGGCTCAAACAGCTCGCTCGCCTACAACGAAATGGGCAACGCCTTCCTGGGGCTCAATAGAAATACTGAAGCAGTCGAAGCGCTCCAACACGCGGTTCGTCTCGACCCAAATAATGACGCAGCGCAACAAAATCTCGGCACTGCTTATTCCGGTTTGGAGAAGTATGACGAAGCGCTCGAGGCTTTCCGGCAGGCGGTTAAATTAAACCCAAATGACGTCGCCACATACAGCAATCTCGCTTCAACGTATAACGATATGGGCCGGTACACTGAGGCGGTCGAAGCTGCGCGTGAGGCGATTCGACTCAAGCCCGATCTTCCCAATCCACGCCGGCATCTGGCTTACGCATATCTAAAGATGGGCCGGAATAAAGAAGCAGTTGCTTCTCTCAATGTGGCGGTGCGCCTTAAACCTGACTATGCTGAAGCACACCATAATCTCGGGCTAGCTTACCTGGCTTTACGCAACAGACCTGCTGCGCTGCAGGAGTACAGAATTCTTCAGCGCCTTAATCGTGATTTAGCAGACCAGCTCTACAAAGAGATTAATAAGTAGCGGCCGCTCGGCCCTGCTGTTTACTTTTTGCTGTTTCTTTTTCCCGCTCAGGGTTTTTCCTCGGGCACAGTCACGGTCACCTCAACCCCAAAAGTCCCCGCGCTTTTAGCAAACAATGAATCCGAGGTTGTGTAGGTTCCATCTGACTTTACTTGGAATGGATCAATTTTAATTGCTTGAGAGTTACCACCGCTCATGGTGACCACGCCGGTTGCGTTAATAGTCATGCTAGCCGGAACCTTCAACCTTTTAAGCCCTCCGACAACGATGTGGACAGTCGTAGACTCGCCTTTTAAGAGATTAAGCTTGTCGGCCGAAATATTCAGCGTCACGTTACGAAATACTTTCTTCGTAACCTGGTCTCCAATCCTAACTTCCATCACCGTTTGACCAGGAGCGTCGTAAGTGTTGAGGGCTACCAAACTTCCTCCACTCGAAGCCAGGAGCGCCATCGGTTTGTCGCCAATCTTTAGATAATCATCCGGGTGAAGCATTCCGCTATACGGACCATAAACCACGATCAGGTTCCCTGAGGTTCCGCTGGATGGAAGTGTAGGTGCGGAAGGCAATGTAATCTGCGACCAGACAGGAACTTCCACACCCCCAACCTCTCTACCGTTCTTGTCTAACAGAAGGAATTTGGTGTTGCCGGCCAACTGCTCGCTGGGCATAGTCACATTGAATTGTCCGTCTCTGGTGGAAAACCGTTGGCCTTCGATATACAGCGAATAGTCCTTAAGTTGATCGCCTCCGTGTCTGGTCGGGTTTGGTATTAACTTCATGGTGGCCGTAAAGGCACCGGCTGTTGATACTCGGTTCGGGAGATAGACCTCGATCGTATCTTTCTGCGGGGTGGTAAAGACTATTGTGTTAAGACCGGGCGGAGTCCTAAAACTCGTAATGAACCCCGGCGCTGAAACGGGCAACATTTTGGGTGCGAGAGCTGCGGCATTTTCATCAGGCTTAAGTTGGGCCAACTTGGAAAAGTCTCGACCCTTGATGGGTAAGTTATCAATCTCCTTCTGAGAAAGAGTTGTGCTCGGAGATGATTTTTGGGTGTCTACGAGAGGGGCCTGAGATGACTGGGAGGCGGCTGGGCCCGCGCAAAAACAAATGGAGGCGCAAATAGTTAAACCAACAGCCAGGCACGCGGCGATTTTTTCCCTAAGCGAAGCCTTCGATTCCATAACAACTCCTTTGTCTGAGGGAAGCGGTTGTGTTGCTAAAGCGGTTTCATAACGCAAGCAACCTACCAAGTCAAGGAATTGAAGGCTGCTGCTTCAGATTGCTAGATTGATCCTGTATCTCTTTGCGTTTCTTTACGGTTTCTTCGCGTCCTTTGCGGTAAAACAAAAAGCGGAACCGCAAAGCCCGCAAAGTAAGCGCAAAGAGTCGCAAAGGCAAACTCCCAGTACCAGTTGAAGCAGCGGTCTCCTGATTTCCCAGTCATGAGAACGGAGCACATCCAATTGGTTTCGAGTAAGAAATTTTTGCGCCCAAATTGCGTGCCGCGTTCACGCGGCTAGCCCGCAGGGCCAAGCGGGCTAACCGCCTGAAGGCGTCAATAAAATAAAATGCTTCGAACCAGGGACGTCGTCTTGCGCTCTGCCGTCTGCCGTCTGCTGTCTGCTCCCGCTGTCTGCTGTTTACTCTTTCCCAATTGCTCTCTATCATTCAAACATTTCCCCTGCTTACCAACACTAATGAAACACTTGGAGAGATTCTTCAATGAAAAGCATTGTGCTGTTAGTCAATTGTCTGTTGGTCTTATCCCTGGCGATGTCACTCGAACCTTTTAGCAAAAGTACCGTGGGCGTACCTGAAGCAAAAAAGGCAACCAGACCGAATGTCTCCTCTCCCGCGGTCCAGAACCCGCCCCAACACGCGGCGGAGGATTTTCATTCCTACGCAAACCCGGGAGACGTCCGTGTACGGCACGTCGATCTCGAATGGGACGTATTGTTCGAGCAAAAGATTTTGAAAGGGACGGCGGTTCTAAGTGTTGAAAGAGTCTCGCAGAACAGACAGGCGCCTTTGATCCTCGATACCAGAAATTTGAACATTGAGAAGATCGAAACCTCTCCGCGCGGCTCCGCTTACACTGTGACGACATTCACTGTAGGCCAGTCAGACGCTATTCTGGGAGCACCTCTCACTATCCAATTACCTGCTGGAGCGCGTCGCGTTCGCATCAGTTATTCGACGAACCCTGATGCGTCGGGGCTGCAATGGCTCGCCCCGTCGCAAACAGCGGGGAAGAAAGATCCTTTTATGTTCACGCAGTCACAGGCCATCCACGCCCGAAGCTGGATCCCGCTGCAAGACACGCCACAGGTTCGCGTTACCTATACAGCTCGCGTGCGCACGCCGCGTCACCTGCTCGCGGTGATGAGTGCGCAGAATGATGCGCGCACACCGCGCGATGGCGACTACCACTTCCGGATGGTACAACCCATTCCTTCGTATCTGATCGCGCTTGCGGTGGGCGATCTAAGCTTCAGGCCGCTTGGCCGTAGAACAGGCGTTTACGCTGAGCCGCAGGTGGTTGATAAGGCTGCCAGGGAATTCGCGGACACAGAGAAAATGGTCCAGGCGACTGAAAGACTTTATGGGCCGTATCGATGGGTGCGCTACGACCTTTTGGTCCTCCCGCCGAGCTTCCCGTTCGGAGGTATGGAAAATCCGCGGCTGACCTTTGCTACTCCAACTGTTCTGGCCGGCGATAAAAGTCTCGTCTCGCTTGTGGCCCATGAGTTGGCCCATTCCTGGTCGGGCAACCTGGTTACCAATGCTACCTGGCGTGACTTCTGGCTGAATGAAGGTTTTACGGTTTATCTCGAGCGGCGCATTCAGGAGGCTGTATACGGCCGAGAGCGCGCGGACATGGAAGCTGTTTTGGGTCGCCGTGACCTGGACGAGGAAGTGGCAACCCTGGAAGACCGAGATGAGATCCTGCACGTTGATCTTAAAGGTCGAGACCCGGACGCAGGGTTTACCGACGTTCCCTATGAAAAGGGCGCGCTATTTTTACGCCATCTCGAAGAAACTTTCGGAAGGGTTCGGTTTGATCGCTTCCTCCGAGGCTACTTCGATCACTTCGCTTTCCAGAGCATTACTACGGAACAGTTCGTTGATTATCTCAAGAGGAATCTTCTGGACAAGTATCCAACGCTGGCGACACGTATTCCGGTCGACCAATGGATTAACGAACCCGGTATCCCGAGTAGTGCTCCAAAATCGACGTCGCCGGCCTTCGGTCGAGTTGAAGAGCAGGCCAAGAGCTGGCTGCGAGATGAAATTCCGGCTTCGAGGATTGAATCTGCCAAATGGACCACCCAGGAGTGGTTGCATTTCCTCAAGTCGTTGCCTGCCGGAACTGGCCAGGACGGTTTATCTCTAAACAAGATGAACGAATTGGACCAGGCGTTTCATTTAACGCGGTCGGGCAATTCCGAAATTGCGTTCCAGTGGCTGTTGATGTCGATCCGCAATCGCTACGAACCGGCGTATTCCCGATTGGACGAGTTTCTAACTTCTATTGGACGCCGGAAGTTCATCAAGCCGCTCTACGAAGAGTTAGCGAAGACGACTGAGGGAAAAGAACGCGCTGTGGCAATCTACCGGCGGGCGAGGCCAACTTATCATCCCATCGCCGTCAATTCTATTGATGCCGTCCTGAAGTGGAATAATCCGTAGAAGTAGCAATCAGCAGTCAGCGTCAGCAGGAGGCAAGAGAGAGAGCTCGCGTAGCGCGCTACAGCATAAAGCTCGGTACGTGGGCTGCGCCTACTGCCTTTGCTGACTGCTGATTGCTTGTTTTCTTTCCCTAGAGATTGACAAGTAGCCGTTCATGGCATAAAAGGCCATTGTCTTTCCACCTTCCGTTATTGAGGAGCTCCCAAATGAAGAAACTAACTCTGCTTACAATTCTCTTCTGCTGTTCTTTGGGTTTTGTAAAGCAAGCCCAGGCACAGGAGAACTTCACTGAAGGCCCCGTGTGGGTGATCAACTATTACCGCACGAAGCCAGGTAAGTTTGACGAATACATGAAATTCCTGCGAGCAAACTTTGCAAAAACCGCCGCGAAGCAGAAACAGGCGGGCATCCTTGTGGATGCAAAGGTTCTGCTCAATCCGACTGTGAGCGGCCCGGATGACTGGGATGTGGCCATCGCTTATCTTCATTCAGACTTTGGCCGGCTAAACTTTAACCAGTCCACCGACGATCAACTTCAGAAGATTGCCGCGGAAGTCTCCGGCGAAAGGGACAGAGAAAAAAGAAACGAAAGACTTGACAGCTCGCGATTCCCTCTTCGTGACTACATTCGAACGCGCATTCTGCGTGAGGTGATGCTCAGACCTTAGCCGTCGTTTGGTACTGATGCGTCGTTTGTTTGCCTTGCTGATTTTCGGGCAGGCGTCGTAGGGTTGCCCGTTTTAGAACTTAAGAAAGGCCTCGCTTGTTTCGACAGGCGAGGCTTTCTGCTTCATCGCTTTTCCTTTCGTCCGCTTTTGTGCTCTGCCTGCCTTCTGCCATCTGCCGTCTGCTGTCTGCCGTCTGCGACCTGCTGCTGCTGATTGATGATTGCTGATTGCTGATTACTATTTGCTATTTACTATTCACGATTTACGATTTACTATCTCGCCACCTCGCCGTAACATTCAAGCCATCCTTCAACTCTAACTCCAACGGAGGATGCGTACCTCAAACTGCGCCAGGCGCAAAGGAGATTCCCCGTGAGAAAATCAACCTCTATGGTTTTGCTATTGCTCACTCTTGTTCTTCTCTCAACACCATTCTCAACAATTGCCCAACCCGCACCTGGCAGACTGACGCTCTATCTATACGCGGCGAAATTCGTCTGCGGAAAGTCGGGAGACCAGGAAATCGTGGCACCGGGCCAATACTTCACAGCGATCAATGTCCATAACGCCTCACCCACTACCAAGGTAAGGTACATAAAGCGGTTCGCCATCGCGCTCCCTGAGGAGCGGCCTGGGAGGATCTCGGAATTCTTTGTTGGCTCGCTCGGACCCGATGAGGCGATGGGCATCGATTGCGCGAACATCTACAAACACACGGGTGCTGCTCCCGGTCAGTTCCTCGAAGGGTATGCCCTTCTCTACAGCCTCGGGGAGTTGGATGTAGTCTCTATTCACACCGCGGGTCCAAGGGAAGTAGAGACGTTGCACACCGAACGGGTGCCAGTGCGCAAGTTTGTTATAGGTCGTCAAAGCGCCATCTCTCGAAAGATGTTGGAACAGTAACTCGTATCGCGCGCCGGCCTTGAAAAGGCCGCGCCCCTCGGCGACCCTACGCTTCGCGAACAGCGGCGGTTTGCTATCTGCTCTCCGCGGTGAGCTGTGGGCAGTCGGCTGTTTACTGACTGCTGATTGCTGATTGCTCGTTTTCCGGGCTTGCATCTGCAACTCATTAGGCCGTTCCTCAACTACAAAGGAAGAAACTCACATGACACAAGAAAATTTCAAAGTCAGCAACGCACTCGGCATGTGGATAAGGAAGGAACCGCTCGTTAGCGAAGAGACCAGGATGGCCTTGCTCCCTCTGGGGCATTTGGTAACGAAGCTGGCTGATACAGACAAGCCGGATTGGTGGCGTATTCGCACCACTTTTCGAAACGAAGATCTTGCGGGCTTTAGTAATAAGAGGTTGATGGTTGCTGATGACGACTCTATTCCTTTGCCTGCAACCAGTCCCATTTCACAGCTGACGACCAAGACCGTCGACGTCCTCAGACGCGTGGCTCCGAGCGCACACATCAATTACCTGGAA
The DNA here is from genome assembly GCA_046262375.1 of Pyrinomonadaceae bacterium. Lineage (GTDB taxonomy): Bacteria > Acidobacteriota > Blastocatellia > Pyrinomonadales > Pyrinomonadaceae > PSRF01. Next base: position 927 of record JBHEMV010000110.1, on the reverse strand, counting down.
GCGATCCGCCAGGGTGGTCCACTGTTCGATCGACATGGCCTCAAGACGCCGTTGCGCATGGCGCATTTTCTAGCCCAGGCCATGCAGGAGACTGGGAGTTTCATGATACTGCGCGAGAGTATGAATTACAGGGCGGCCCGCATCATGCAAATATTTGGCGTTGGTAACCATTCCGCGAGGATCACTGAAGCCGAGGCAGCTACCCTCGCACACAACGAACGAGCTCTTTCCGAACGAGTTTATGGCCTGGGCAATCCGAGTAAGGCCCGCGAACTCGGCAACACTCAACCTGGTGACGGTTTTGCCTATCGCGGCAACGGCATCTTGCAGACAACGGGGCGAGGAAATCACCGGCGCATGGGCCTGGCCTGCAGAGTTGATTTCGAAGGCACCCCAAGTCTGGTGACTGACCCACAACACGCTTTGAAACCTGCCCTACAGGAATGGACGGAAGGAAATTTAAATGTTGCCGCCGACGCCAACGATATTAGCAAGATCACGAAACGCATCAACGGCGGCTTGAATGGTTTCCCGGAGCGCAAGGCGTTCTTCGCCAGGTTATTGCCTCTGCTGAAAGGGTAACGGATCTAGTGGGCGCCGGAATCATATGGAAGCAAAGCGAGGGTTTCCCAAGGATGTTGTGAATGCAATCCGCAAGGGTAAGATTCTTGGCATTCGCGCTGGGACTAAGCCACACCGTATTATCGGAATCTGGGCCGTCGTGGTGGAGAATCGCGCTTTTGTGCGATCGTGGAGTCTGAAACCTCACGGCTGGTACCGTGCGTTTTTGGAAGAGCCCCGGGGAGTAATCGTTGTCGACGGTCGCGAGATTCCTGTGCGCGCAATCTTCACGAGAAGCGAGCGATTGAAGACGGCCGTCGATCGCGCCTACCGTGAGAAATTTAATACGCCAGGCTCACTTAATTT
>JBHEMV010000109.1:0-7850 GCA_046262375.1 Pyrinomonadaceae bacterium | reverse complement strand
TGTTGAGTTCGTTGAACGATCGTCGCCTTCATCCGCGACATCGTCTCGAAGCTGCAAATACCGCGTAGCAAAATAGACGTCCAGCATTCCGCCAGCTGAAAACTTGATGTCGATACCACTCTGACGGTCCCGTCGTCCTTTCTCTCTTTCGAGGCGCTCGCGCACGCGCTGCGTTTCCTGTTTTAACTCGCTTGAATCTATTTCACGAGCCTGCTCATGAATTGCATGTCTTGCATGTGTTTCGATCATTTTGCCCAGTTCCAGATCACCCGCGACTGCGCGAAGCTTAACGTAGGCCAGCCATTCCCAGATTGCGCTCCGCTGTCTCAAATAATCGAGAAAACTTTCTGAACCCGTCACTAATGGCCCATTCTTCCCGTCGGGACGGAGACGGAGATCAACTCGATAGAGGTACCCCTCGCGAGTCACGCTCGAAAGGGCAGCAATCATCAACTCACAGAGACGAGCATAGGCTTCATCCGATGTCAGGGATGCGACGGGCGACGAGATGAGAGAATCGTAAACAACGGTAATATCGAGGTCGGAGCCATAATCGACTCCGCCACTGGCAAGACGCCCAAGCGCCAGAATCGCGATTCGCGGTCCACCTTTCAACCTGCCATAGCGTCGTACCATTTCATGCCGAGCAATTATGTAAGCAACATTCATACTGGCAACCGCGAGCTCAGTCTGGAGTTGATTAGACGCCGAAACGGAAATATCTCCCGTTGCATCCTGGGCGCCGATTTCAATAAGTAGCTTCAACCATTCTCGACGCAACGCTGAGAGTTCCGCGGAAAAATCTTTCTGGTCATCGATACATGCCCGAAGACGGGACCGAAAGTCTCTGCGCAGGGACCGCGACTTTTCAGTGCCGAGCGAAGCACTTAACGCCGGGTTGCTTGCCAGAATTTCACCGAAGAACTCGGAGGCACCGCAAAGCTTAACCAGCCCAACAAGGTTATTCCCGGACAGTGCAATGGCCCCCTCGGATTTCTCGAGTGAGGCGGCGACGCGGGCGGTCAGCATCACTGCCCGATGCTGATTTGACGAATCCTGGGCCGCTTCGCGAAGGAGATTCGCCAGTGGTGCCACGCTTCCTGGTTGACCTCCGGCATCAGGCGGCAGCAGATGTGAAAGAAAGACTCTGGCTGAGGCATTCAGTAGCCGAGTTTCAGCGCCGGGCGGCGCGTGACTCTCGGCTTTTCCGGCAAGCGGTTCCTGAAGCGCGCGTTCTATGACGCCACCAATCGCTTCAGCGAAGACACGGTCGTATGCCCGGCGTACATTAGTCGTATACAGCTTCAGCGCACAATCAAAATCGCTTAGCCCGTCGGCACCTCGAAAGCCCATGCGCCTTGCTACTAATGTCCGTTGTGGTGGCGCTTGCGGGACAGTATGAGTCTGCAGCCCGTTCTCCATCTGCAATCGATGCTCAAGCGTACGCAGGAATCTGTAAGCTTCCGACAATTCCGAACGTTCCTGCTCCGAAATGAGATTTCGGTCGGCAAGTCGTCCCAGACTGATTAACGTGTGGGTAACGCGCAACCATTCGTCGCGTCCACCATGGGCTAACTGTAGAGCTTGTGCGATGAATTCAATCTCTCTGATTCCACCTCGTTGAAGTTTCACATTGAAGCCTTCATTACCGCGCTGGATGTGTCGGTCAATCTTTTGCTTTGCCAAACGAACGCTGGCGAGGGCGTCTTTAATGGAAACATCAGGACGGTAGATATAGGGTTGCACGGCGCTCGCGAATCGAGAAAACAGTGCATTCGAACCCGCCGCAGCTCTGCTTCGAATTAGAGCCTGAAGCTCCCAGGCCTGGGCAGAATTGCTGTAGTACTTAAGAGCCTCATCAAAGGAGCAAGCGAGCGCGCCATCACGGCCGTGGGGCCGCAAACGCAAGTCCACGCGATAAGCGGCGCCTTCGCCGGCCGGTTGGCCCACTAATTTGGTGATGACCTCCGAAAGTTTGATGAAATATTCGCGGTTGCTCAGTTTGCCCCGCTCGCCCGAGCCTGCGGTTGTTCCTTCGTCGGAATAAACGAACAGGAGATCGATATCTGAAGCGTAGTTGAGCTCGCATGAGCCGAGCTTACCGAGGGCAACAACGCATAACTCCGCAGTTGCAATACGCCCTCGCTCATCATCGCGGAGAGGGGCGCCATAGCGATTGTCGAGATCCTGTCTCGCCAGACTGAGAGCGTCGTCAAGGATTGCATCGGCAAGGTTTGATAGCTCTTCCGTCGTTTCAACAAGGGTGTGGGCCCTTCTGACGTCGTGCAGGTAAATGCGCAGCAACTCCCGGCGGCGGAATCGCGCAAAAACGACTTGAGGTGTCAGGGACGAGTTGGTCAGAGCGAACCGCGCGAGGGATTCCTTTAACTGATCACGAGTTCGGACGCGAGTATCCGCGCGCTCACGCATGAACCATGATACGTAGTCGGGATTCTGTTCCAGGGTAGTAGCGAGGAGCGGACTCCAGGCAGCGAGGGCCAGTATGTCCGAGAGCAAGGCAGGGTCGCGGATTAGTTTTTGAAACGTGCGTGGCTGCTCGCTGGCTAAACGTTCCAAAAAAAGCCGAGCGCCTCTCTCGTCAGGCAGATCGCCGAGTAGCGACTCAACTTTCGTATCGAGATTGTGCACGCGCACATATTACGCGGTGCGTCGGGATGGAAGCCAATGACAAGCCGTCCAATGTCCAATGTCCAACGTCCAATGTCCAGGGGCATTCGAGTAGTTCAGAGTACAACCTTTAGGTTGCTGGTTGCGACACATGGCAAGCTAAAGCTTGGACTCTCAACTGCTGCCTGACGTTGGACGTTGGACGTTGGACATTGGACATTGGACGTTGGACTTCGGTGCCCTAGATATCGAAGTAAAGTGCAAACTCTAACGGATGCGGCCGCATGCGCATTGGAGTGATCTCTTTATCACGCTTGTAAGTGATCCAACGCTCGATCAACTGCGGACTAAAGACATCCCCTTTTAGCAGAAAGTCATGGTCTGCTTCCAAAGCTTTCAATGATTCATCAAGCGAGCCTGGCAGAGTTGGAACACCCTTCAATTCCTCGGGGGAGAGATCGTAGATGTCTTTCTCGAGTGGCTCGCCCGGGTCCAGCCGGTTCTGAATACCATCGATGCCCGCCAGCAGCATGGCTGAGAAAGCCAGATAGGCGTTGCACGATGGATCGGGCGGCCGAAATTCCAAACGCTTAAGTTTTGGATTTGTTGAGAACATGGGAATGCGAATCGCCGCAGAGCGATTCCTTGCAGAGTAAGCGAGATTGACCGGCGCCTCGAATCCGGGAACAAGCCGCTTGTAGCTGTTAGTGGTTGGAGCGGCAAAGGCGACAACCGCCGCGGCATGTTTCAAAAGCCCGCCGATGTAAAAACGAGCCATTTCGGATAGTCCAGCGTAACCATCACCGGCGAAAAGCGGTTTGTCGTTTTTCCATAAGGATTGGTGACAGTGCATCCCTGACCCGTTATCTCCGAAAAGCGGCTTCGGCATAAAAGTAGCAGCCTTGCCATATTGGTATGCCGTATTGCGAACTACGTATTTGAAGATTTGCAAGTTGTCCGCGGTGCCGAGAAGCGTCGAGAAACGAAAGTCAATTTCGCACTGCCCTGCGGTGGCAACTTCGTGGTGGTGACATTCAACCGTCACACCGCATTTGCCCAGGGTCAGCGAAATTTCGGACCGCAGGTCGCTGAGCGTGTCCGTCGGCGGGACCGGCACATAACCTTCTTTAGGACGAATGCGGTAACCGAGATTCGAACCTTGAAATTCGTTCGCATCGCGACCACTGTTCCAATGGCCTTCGTCGGAATCGATGGTGTAACCGGCCGACTGCTGATCGTTATGAAACTTCGCGGAGTCGAAAACAAAGAACTCCGCTTCCGGTCCGAAATAGACCGTGTCTGCCAAGCCGGTGAATTTCAGATAATTTTCGGCGCGCACGGCTACCGCCCGCGGATCGAATGCGTAGCCTTCCTTGGTAATAGGATCGACAGCATTTCCAACCAGACACAAAGTTGGATGCTCGGCAAACGGATCCATCCAGAACCGTATGGGATCAGGAACGAGCAGCATGTCTGATTCGTGAATAGCCGCCCAACCGCGAATCGACGAGGCGTCGAAGCCGAAGCCATCTTCAAAGGTATCTTCGCCCAGTTCGCCGATGGGAAATGTCAGGTGCTGCCACGATCCGGGCAGGTCTGTAAACCGAACAGAAACAAATTTTGCCCCTTGATCAGAGGCATATTTCAAGACAGTCTTTGCATTCATGAGTTCTCCTGAACGAATAGGGAGTGTTAGGGGTGCTCTTCGCCCCGGTGCGGGTAATTGGCGCGAAGTATTTTGGAAGCCAGACCTGGCTGCGGAAAGAGCCGAACGTCATAGGGCGACGGCATAGGGCGACGGCGCGTAAAAAAGTTTGCATTATAGTTTGGCCGACGACTATGTCAAGGTTTTTGGGGCAGTATACTGCGAGAGGATCTACATTTGAACAATAACTCCTTTTTATCTCGTAGTTTAAGGGTTCGCGAAAAGACGGCTGAAATAAAAAAGTTATAGACCGACTTCACGTTTTCTGTTACATTGCGCCACTAAGCGTCCCATCCAAGATATCTCCGCTAACCGAACTCGGGATGTGTATAACTACGCTTTGACTTCTGGAATCAAGAACATACAAGTTTTTGCGCAGGCTAGTCAGGAGACCGCGAATTGACCACGGCAATTGAGCAGACGCTCGAAACCTATGGCATCGAAAATTGGGGCGCTGGATACTTTGACGTAAATCGCAAGGGAAACCTGATAGTCCGTCCCGCCGAAGGTGATTCCCGCTCAGCAGATCTGAAAGAGATAATTGATGATCTGGCCCGGCGCGGCATAGGCGCTCCTGTGCTTTTGCGGTTCCCCCAGTTGGTCGCCGCACAAGTAAGGAAGCTTCAACGGGCATTCAGCCGGTCGATTCGAGAATACGAATACCAGGGCGCGCATATGTGCGTCTACCCAATGAAAGTCAATCAGCAAAGATCGCTGGTTGAGGAGTATTTGCGGGAAGGTTCGCGCTACGACTTCGGTCTGGAGGCCGGCTCCAAAGCAGAGCTCTACGCCGCACTGGCGCTCGAACAAACAGCTGACAGCTTATTGGTTCTTAATGGTTTCAAGGACGAAGAGTTTATCGAGCTCGCATTTGCCGGAGCCCGTTGCGGCAAGCGAGTGGTCATCGTGATCGAAAAACTCAACGAACTCGATCATGTATTGAACATAGCTGAGCGCCAGGAGGGTGGCGGCATTCCTATTCTTGGAATGCGCGTCAAGCTTTACTCCAAGGGCTCCGGCCGCTGGGAAAAATCAGGTGGGGAAGCCGCAAAGTTTGGATTGACTACAACCGAAATGCTGGAAGTGATTCGACGCCTGGAGCAGGCCGATCGCATAGATATGCTTAAGCTGCTTCATTTTCATATAGGTTCACAGCTTACCGATATCAAGCGAATTAAGAATGCAATGAAAGAGGCGGCGCGCGTCTATGCGAAGGTCTATCAGATGAAGGTGCCGGTGGACCTTCTCGATGTGGGCGGGGGAATGGCCGTTGACTATGATGGCTCTAAGACCGCCTTCGACTCATCTGCCAACTACACGGCCCAGGAATTTGCTAACGACGTTATCTACACAATCAAACAGGTCTGCGATGACGAGAATGTTCCGCACCCTACCATCATTCAGGAATCAGGACGTTTCCTGGCTGCCTATCACGCTTTACTAATCACTAACGTACAAGACGAAATCGAAACTATAGTTGAAGATATCACGCCGATTGAGATCGACGACGATGATCCGCAAGTCGTGACCGAGCTGGGAGAGCTTAGAGAGTCGATAACCGTAAAGAACTATCGGGAGTATTACCACGACGCGCTTGAACATCGCGAAGAATTATTCACGCTCTTCAATCTCGGTCTGGTTTCCCTCGAAGATCGCGCGAAGGGCGAAGTTCTCTTTTGGGACATTTGCGAACGTGCCGACAAACATGCCCAGCAGGCGAAATATATATCGGAAGAATTTGACGATCTGCGCCGGCTCTTATGCGCAAAGTATCTGACGAATTTTTCTGTGTTTCGCTCGGTGCCGGACCACTGGGCCCTCGATCAACTTTTTCCCATCGTACCAATTCACTGGCTCAACAAGGCGCCAACTGAGTACGCAACGCTCTGCGACATTACCTGTGATTCGGACGGTGTTGTTGATAAGTTTGTCGATTTGCATGACGTGAAGCAGGTGCTCGAGCTTCATTCACTCGTTCCCGGTGAAACATATTATTTGGCTTTCATGCTCGTGGGCGCTTACCAGGAAGTGATGGGAAACAATCACAACCTTTTCGGAACGCCGCATGAAGCTCATATCTACATTGATGACGAGGGCTACCTCATAAAAAAAGTAATTCGTGGAACGACTGTCGGGGAAGCCACGGAGCGCGCGCGTTACGAGCGCAGCCTACTGCACGATGGCTTTCGCCGTTTGATCAATCAGCGGGTCAAGGAGGGAGAGTTGAGCGAAGCCGAGGGCGCCGAGCTAGCGCAATTTTATGAATCGCGCTACGACGCCTATACATATCTTTCAGTGAATGGGGCGAAGCCGCGTTCACGACGCAGCACCGATTATTAAGTGTGGACTTTATCCAATCCTTAGAGTGATTCCGGCAATCATCCCTCGACGTCCACAATTTTGAGAGGTTCACAACCTTTATGGTTACGCAGCGAAAACCCAAAGCATCGAAGTACCTTACGACGCCAACACGGCCGGTCCAGGTTGATCGGGATCGATCGGTTGCCGGTCTTCTCGAAAAGATGGAAGGCGCCGGCTTTGGCGGCCGCCAAATGGCGGAGGCCCACCGCATCTGGCTCGACATGCTTGGTGATAACACGACCATTATTGTGGCCGGCTCGGGAGCTCTAATACCCGCGGGAATGCGCCGCCTCCTGGCATATGTGATCAAGAATCGCTTCGTCGACGTGCTGGTACTGTCGGGGTCACTCCTTTTTCATGACTTGCACGAGACTCTTGGTCGTTACCACTTCCAGGCCCATCCTAATATGACTGACGCCGAATTAGACTCCGCCCAGATCAGCCGCATGTGGGACCTCCTTGCAAGTGATGAAGAATACCGGGAGGCAAATGAATGGGTCGGTGGATTTACCAACCAGCTGGATCAAACCCGTCCCTATTCGACCCGTGAGTTTCTACATCTGCTGGGCCGCGAATTAGCCGAGATCGCCACGGAAGACGGCGTCCTTACATCAGCCTACAAAGCGCGAGTCCCCATCTTCTGCCCCGCGGTTGCGGATAGTGGCATCGCTGTTGGAATCGCCGCGGCTCGCTTTGAAAAGAAGAACAATTTCATGTTTGATAACGTGCAGGACGTGCTGGACATCGCAAACATTACGGCGCGAGCGCGTCTCACGGGAGTTATAAATTTGGGTGGCGGCACGCCGAAAAGCTTTATTCAGCAAACAGAGGTTTCTTCGTTCATTCTTAAGAATCATCACCCGGGACACAAGTACGCCATCCAGATCACTACGGATGCGCCCCATCCGGGTGGCAGATCCAATGCGGTCGCCTTTGATGAAGGTTTAGTTTACGGCAAACTGGCGCGCGGCGCGCACAGTGCGTATGTAAATTGCGATGCGACCATCGCGCTTCCCATTCTCATAACAGCGCTATCGCAGACAGCAGCCAAATACCTGAAAGGACGCAAACGTCCTAACTTCACTTTCGGACGCGAACTCATCGTCGAAGTGCCGTAGCGACTTTATCCCGAAGCATTCCTTTGCGATTTCTTTGC
>JBHEMV010000108.1:0-7984 GCA_046262375.1 Pyrinomonadaceae bacterium | reverse complement strand
GCCACACGCCCGGCTCATGTTCGTTTGTTCGTGAAGCGGACCGCACGATCATCGCCGGAGACTGTGTACTCAAGCGGATCACTCCCAATCCGGTTCTTTCCCCCGACCCCATCGATTCATCAAAACGTTTTGCTTCGCTGGCTGAGTATTTAGTGAGCCTCGCACGTTTGCGCAGCTTTGCGCCAACCCTGGTGCATGGCGGGCACGGCGAGCCGGTGCACGACTTCGAAGAACTTTTTAACCGCTATTTTCGCGCAATCAGGGAACGTCAGGCGGAGGTTATTCGTCTGGTCCCAAAAAGCGGGGCAACAGCCTGGGGCGTCGCCCGCGAAATGTTTCCTGGGGCGGACGACGTCCACCGGTTTCTAGCGGTTTCTGAGGCTGTAGCGCATCTCGACCTGGCACACTCCGAAGGCAAGATTGCAGTTGAACTTAGCGGCATGACAGAGGTCTACCGCCAAATCTCCGCTGACTAACCTTTTTATCCGCAGATTTCGCAGATTTCGCAGATTGACCAAAAGCAGCGGATACTAGAGGTTCCTTAAAGCATCGCTTTCCTCACGATTAATAAAGCCCTTCGTTTTAAGTTTTGGACGTGTGTTTATTTTTTCTGTCGAATCCGCGTAATCTGTGTAATCTGCAGATAGCTGACGTTTTGGAACCCTCCGACCGAGTGTGCGTGTAAGACCAATAAATTCTACCTTGGAGGACTCTCCTGTCATGAACCTAAAGAACGCTACTTATTTTCTAATCTCGCTGGTTTTGACTGGCGGCATTGCTCTGGCGCAACAGCCCGTACCCGCTCCGCCAGCCGCTCCCCCGATGCCCGAAGTGCTGGGGGCACCCGCTGAACCTTCTACCCCTTTCTCGTTTTTCCTTGGAGGCGGCAGCTTTCTCGGCGTTTATGCTGAAGATGTGAACAAGGAAAACATTGGCCGTTACGGATTGCGCGAGGTGCGTGGTGTCGGTATCACGCAGGTTGTGAAAGATAGTCCGGCGGAGAAAGCGGGGCTAAGAAAGGACGATGTCATTTTGAGGTTTGAAGGCGAAAGTGTTACCAGCGTCCGCAAACTCAACAGGCTCGTGTCGGAAGTTGCGCCTGATCAGTCAGTGAGGCTCGCTATTAGTCGTGGCGGAGCAGAACAAGAAGTAGGTGTTACGATTGGCAAGCGTAATATCTCATCAAATACCTTCCATCGCATGGAGGGTCCAGAAGCTTTAGAAGGATTACGAGGCTTGATGACGCCCGGCGCACCCGGCGCGAATGTTTGGAAGTGGGAAGGACAGGGCCCCGGAGGAGAGGGGATGGTTTTCTCCTTTGGAAACAATCGCCGGATCGGCGCCACAACCATTCAATTGACGAAGCAGCTGGCTGACTACTTTGGCATCCCCGATGGTAAAGGTGTGTTGGTTACTTCCGTCACGAATGAAAGCCCGGCAGCAAAAGCTGGACTCAAAGCCGGGGACGTTATTACATTAGTTGACGGAGAAAAAGTTGAAGCGGCAGGAGATTTGTCGCGGGCAATCAACAATAAGAAAGAGGGTGACGTAACGCTAACGATTATTCGTGACAAGAACCAGCGGACTATTACGGTAACTCCAAAAAATGCAACTCCGTCCAGTCAACCCGGAACAGCTCCGCAAATTGGTCGGAGAATCGTGATTCCGCGCGTGGATCTGGGCTCAATTCCGGAAATGAACATTGTCATACCGCAAATCAATCTACCCATAATCCCAGAGATTAATGTCCAACTACCGGGGAAGATAAAAGCGCCAAAAGTGCGGGTACTCCGAACGCATGAGGGCCAACCGATCTAATAAAAAGTGAAACCGGGTAAAGGGGTAAAAGGGTAAACGGGAACAGCATCTGCCTATTCCCCTCAACCCGTTAACCTTTTACCCTTTGCTTCTATCACGGTTGACCCAATTTCTTTTTGCCCTCAACCGCCTCTTTATAGGCTCCCCCGGCAACCTCCCCCATTTTGATTGCTGCGTCAAACTCCCTCAAAGCTTCCTCTCCGTTTTCGAGGAAAGCGTGAATTCTCCCCATGGCTTCGTGAGCACGTGAGATCAGGGCGCGATCCGTTTCCAGAGAAGAAGCTTCAAGCGCCAGGCGATAATTCCCCAGTGCACGATTCAGTCGTTCTGCCTGCACGTCTTCAGCTGTCGCATCGGTTGCCGCAAAGCTTGCGGTTTGAGCGAGCGCAAAAAAGATTCGCGGTTCGCGCGGGAAATCTTTCAGCAAATCTTTCAGCCGCGTCTCAGCAACTTTGTACTCCTTCAATCGAAGAGTTTGTTCTATCTCTCCAAGCTTCGTTACCAGCACAGCAGCCTTAGCCGCGTCGGCTTCGGAATAGCCTGAAATTTCGACGTTGACACTCTTCGCTGAGAGTCGCGCCTGTCGAGCTGCCAGAGCACGTTGGCGAGCTTCAACATCTTCAGAGAGCCTGCGACTTTCGCGTACAGGGTCGAATGAGGAAATCATGTCCACAAAAAAGTTCGCGACATCAAATCCGGTGCTTTCGATTCCTTTCAACTGGTCTGCAAAGAAGAAGGCCAATACCGCGCCCCGTTCATAATCGTCTGCCAGCCGTGCCACCGTTTCATCGTTAATAGCTGACGTAACGGCCCGGGCATTTTTGACTATCGCCTGACGCGATGCCTCGTCCCTTGCGCTCGCAAGTCTGGTGCGGGAATCACGCGAAAGAGCACCGAGTCTTCTTATTTCTTCGTAACGGGCATCGGCCGCTGCAACCAGGGAGCGCGACACAGCAATAAAAACGTCGGGGCTAACAGAAGCTCCTGCTTTTTCTCTCTCAGCCAGAACTTGCTTGATTTGATCGCGGCGAGCGGCAACGTCGCGATTAAACCGCAATAGGAGCGGATCAATTACGTATTGCAGGTAACCCCTGCGCAGTTCGGAAGACGCAGGGTCTGTTCCTTCCGGAAGCACTGCATAGTATTCGTCGCCAATCACCCTGAAATTAACTGCGCCAGGTGCACCGAGCAAATCTGGAACAATTACGAAATGGCGTTCGCGTTCACGAGTAGTGTAAGTCTTCGGCGCATTCTTCTTCTTTGCCGTGGTCGGTGATTTGACCTGAACGCGTTCAAGCGAAACTAAGATGGGGCGCGTGTGTAGATATGTCAAAACGGCGCGAACCATCTCCGCTGTCGGTTTTCGCAAGCGGTCACCTTCAGCTTGATAGGCAAGCGTGTACGTCACAAGTTTTTCATCAATGTGAGAACGGCGATAGAATTCCTGCACGAGGGGAGCAAAGTCGAGCACTTCCAGCAGGCTCGTGGGAAGCTCTTCAGATCGGGAGGGTGCGTCAAGGGACGGTGGTGGACCAAGTGCAAAGGCGAGTGAAACATAGCGTGCCGCCTGATCCGCCGCAGTAGCCGGCGCCGGCAGTTTGTTGCGCTCGTAAAATGTACGCAGGCGGTTGCGCAGGTCGGGATCCAACTCAGCCAGATCTTTTCTAACCTGCGACCGAAATGCTGAAGGGTCCCGGCCCGCGGCGGTTGGATCAAAGCCGGCCGCTTCGAGCGCGGCCATCATAATTATAAGTCGCGGCTCCGTCTGAAGGCTGACTCCATATTCGGAAAGCTCGAAGCCCGTAGGTTCTCTCTGTCGTACCTGCCGGCTCGCGGCCGGTCTTGGTGAGGCTCCCGGTTTTGGTTTTGTTTGCGAATACGCGTGGCAATTAGAAGCCAGGAAAATAATTAATGGAATAATTTGTTTCATAAGCCTTGCAACAGGTTTATCCGGATTTCCGAGCTGTTTTGGGGAGAATGTTATGCAGCACCCCGGGTAGGCTGTCTTTGGGGACCGCCCTAGAGATGCCCACGACTGGGGAAACAGATGCCATGCTTCCAGGAACGGGAGCCAATTAATCCGCAGCCTTTTTCCGTTGATGCGCTCGCAGCAGCGATGATGTTACTGGATAAGCAATAAGCGAACAAACCACAGAAAGCGTCATTCCCCCAATTGTGAAAGGCCAAACGATGTCCCAGCTTTCACGAAACAGCTTGCGGTAGTAGTCGCCCGTCAACAGATGAGGATTCTTCAAAAGCTCAATACCTTCCGCAGGAATTCGCAGCGGTCGGCCCAAAACGAACGCGCCGATTGCATAAGAGGCAACGATAATCGGAATGAGCGTCAGAAAAGGGTTGTTGATAAAAGTTCCGCTGTACACAGCGAGCTTGTTAAAGCGAAAAAGGAAGGCAATCAACGTGGCGAGGATAGTATGAAGACCCAGGAAAGGTGAAAAAGCAATGAACACTCCAATAGAAAAAGCAAGCGCCGTTCGCTCAGGTGGATCGTCCAGCGCGAGCAAACGGCGAAGAGTGGCGCGAAACATTTTGTAAGACAGGCATTCCTGCCTGTCAGTATCTGATTCCCCTGGAACTACTCCGGAACCCGACAGGTCTCAACCACCCGGTGAATGCCTGTCCTACTTATTTAAAACTATTCAAGGCCTCCGCTTCATTATCATAGGCGTCAAACACGGTAAGCAGCTTAGTAATCACCAGAAGATCCCTAATTTTATCCGTCAGATTCAAAAGTTTGAGTTGTCCATGGTCGCGGCTGATGGTGGTATAGTTTGCAATTAACTCACCAATCCCACTCGAGTCAATATTTTTTACACCACCAAGATTAAGAAGTATCTTCTTCCTTCCTCGTTCGCCCAGACCACGAATGGAGTTACGGAGCGAGACGGCGCCTTCCCCCATTCTCACTGAGCCGTTCATATCAAGAATCGTTACGTCACCTGCCTGGCGCTCTTTAACTTCCAATTCTGCCATGGTTTCTCTCCCTGGAAATGTCCGACAAACTTACGTGCATTTTGGCGATCTTGCCTCAGAGTCATTGCCGCGCCGACAAAATAAAGTTTGTCGGACAGATGGCGACTAATCTTAGATCTACTTAAAGCTTGTGAGTGCCTCCTCTTCGCCCTCATACACATCAAAAACAGTCAGCAGCTTCGTGATCGTCAACAAGTCCTGCAGCTTCTTCGTGAGACTGAGTAGCTTCAACTGGCCGCCATCTTTATTAATGGCAGTGTAACTGGAAACCAACTCTCCGATGCCACTCGAATCAATATAACCAACGCGCGCGAGATTGAGGAGAATCTTTTTCTTACCCTCCTCCAGCAGGCGACGAATGGTGGTGCGCAGGGCAACGCTGCCTTCGCCAATAGTGATTTTGCCATCCATATCCAAAATGGTGACATCTCCTGCCGTGCGCTCCGAAATATTTAACTCTGCCATTTCTGCAATCTCCTTTGAAGATTTGCGCTTGGGTTTTTGATTTCCGAGTTTGACCGTTACCAGTAATGGTCTTTCTGTGACAGAGAACCACAGTCACAATCGCAAATCGTATAGTTATAGTCTTTTAATCATGCGTGCCGTGGTCCCACCTTTTGGATCCACCGACCAATCGACTTCGTCCATGAAGTTACGCATGAAAAAAATGCCTCGCCCGGAGGATTTTAGAATGTTCTCTTCCTGGGTCGGATCTGGGACGTCGTTTGGATTGAACCCGGTGCCCTGGTCGTGCACGCTAATCTCAACAGATCCAGGAAGAGTTCTTAAAGTAAGCTCAAAAAACTTTGTTTCATCCAGTTTGTTCCCGTGAACAACGGCATTCGTCACGGCCTCGCGCACAGCCATATCCATTCCAAAAGCAACGTCCTCGCTGACACCCGCACGACTCAAAAACTCAGAAACAGCAGCGGCGGCTTCATCAACAGCCTCAACACGGCTGGCGAATCTGAGTTCAGTCGTCTCTAGAGTCACATTTGAAAGGCATGGCCGCTCCAAGAGCCATCGTTTGTGGGTCTCGGCTGTCCTTGTGAAACTCCAAAAGCTATCCGGAGGCCGAGGGTTTAACATGCTGGCGTGCCGCCTGTCAAGAAGGTATGTCAGCGGAATCCATTAGCTTTCAGCTTCTTTAACTGGCCCTTAACTGTTTTGAAACTGGTCTTTAATCTTCGTTAAGAAGAAACGAAGCAAGGTAAGATTAACTCAATGCTGGTTAGGCCCGCGCGACGGATAAAGGGAAGAGTTCGTCTGCCGGGAGATAAATCAATTTCCCACCGGGCGGCCCTGTTGGCTGCATCAGCAACTGGACAGTCGCACATCTCTAATTTCTCCACGGCCCACGATTGCGCTTCCACGCTTTCATGCCTCACGAAGCTTGGAGTTTCAATCCACCGAGACGGAAACGATGTTCGCGTAGAGGGAGGTAACGGTCAACTACGCGCTTCTTCCGAGCCGCTCGATTGCGGCAATAGCGGCTCGACAATACGCATGCTAGCGGGAACTCTCGCGGGTCAAAATTTTACGTCCACACTGACCGGCGACGAGTCATTGCGGGCGCGTCCCATGAAAAGAATTATCGAGCCGCTGGAAATGATGCGTGCACGCATCCACTCAGAAGATGGAAGGCCGCCGCTCACGATTGAAGGAAAATCTTCCCTCAAAGGAATTAGATATGACTTGCCCGTCGCTAGCGCTCAGGTTAAGTCATGCGTACTGCTTGCAGGTTTGCAAGCAACAGGTCGCACCGAAGTCATCGAGACGCTCGGAATGACGCGCGATCATACCGAGCGAATGCTGAAGTGGTTTGGTGTGCCTGTTGAAACCAATGCTTCGGCTGATGGATTTTACACAGTTATGATCGATGGCCCAGCGAGTTTCGCCGCGCGCGATGTCAACATCCCTGGCGACATTTCTTCCGCCGCCTTTTACATCGCCGGCGCTGCATTGCTTGCTGGTTCGAAGTTGGAGATAGAAGGCGTGGGCTTGAATCCCACTCGAACGCAGTTTTTGTCAACGCTTCAATCGCTCGGTCTTGAGGTCGATAAGAGCGAGGTTTACGAAGCCTGCAATGAATTGGTTGGAACCGTCCGGGTTTCAGGGGGAATAGACTGCAAGTCTGAAGCACAGAGAAGATCTAACGTGGTGAACGGAGCCTTGATACCGAAGTTGATTGATGAGTTGCCTTTGCTCGCAGTTGTAGGCACGCAGATTACAGGGGGAATTGAAATCCGTGACGCGAGAGAGTTGCGATTCAAAGAGACCGATCGGATATCAGCTACTGTAAAAAACCTGCGAGCGATGGGAGCCGAGGTCAAGGAATTTGACGATGGTCTGGCTGTGGCGGGACCGGTACGGCTGCGTGGAGCAGAGCTCGATCCAGAGGAGGATCACCGTATCGCGATGGCTTTTTCGATAGCCGCATTACTCGCCGATAATGAATCGGAAATTGTAGACGTGGACTGCGTGGGAGTTTCCTTTCCAGAGTTCTTCGATTTACTTGATACCCTGGTAGAACGTTAAGTCTCGTAGGCGAACAACAATTAGCATGAGCAAAAGCCGGCCAATCGTCATAGCGGGTTTCATGGGATCGGGCAAGACTGCCGTCGCAGAAGCACTCGCTCGCCGCTTGAATTGCTCCTCAGTCGATCTGGATCAGCAGCTCACAGTCAGCGACGGTCG
Source organism: Pyrinomonadaceae bacterium (assembly GCA_046262375.1). Lineage (GTDB taxonomy): Bacteria > Acidobacteriota > Blastocatellia > Pyrinomonadales > Pyrinomonadaceae > PSRF01. Next base: position 478 of record JBHEMV010000108.1, on the reverse strand, counting down.
CAGTCCCAAAGACATCATCGTGCAAGACGGGGAGCAGTCGTTTCGCGAAATAGAGACACGCAGTTTGCAGGGCGTCTTACAGAGAAATGCGACGCGCGTCATCGCGCTTGGCGGAGGTGCCTGGACGTTGCAACGTAACCGCGATTTGATAGCTGAAAAGGGCGGGATCACAGTGTGGCTGGATGTGCCCTTCGAGCTGTGCTGGGAAAGGATTCTGGCAGCCGGAAGTAACCGGCCCCTTGCTCCTGACCGACACCGAGCTCAAATGTTGTACGACGAGCGCAGACCGCATTATGCTCTGGCGCAATTGCATGTCGCAGTGTCCCCGAACAAGTCTATTGAGGACATCTCTGCCGAGATAGCTGACGAGTTACGGATCCGAATAAATAAGATCACCCCCTGAACCACCGATGGAACAAAAGAACCACGACAGAGGACTGCTGCAGGCATTGCTTGGCGATGGCCGGCCGCTACTCCT
>JBHEMV010000107.1:0-8189 GCA_046262375.1 Pyrinomonadaceae bacterium | reverse complement strand
CCTTAACGCAATCGTCGTTAAGTTGAATGTCCCCCCGTCCCAAGTCCATAGAAACCTTATCTAAGAGATACTGAGCCAACACCGGTATATCTTCAATTCGTTCACGAAGTGGAGGGAATGAAAGTGGAATAGTGCTGATGCGAAAATAAAGATCGTCCCGGAACTTTTTCTCGCGCACCAATTGAATGACGTCCTGATGCGTGGCGGCTATTAGTCGCACGTCAACTTGCCGGTCCCGCACATCTCCTACCCGCCGGAAGCGTTTGTCTTCCAGCACCTTTAATAGTTTTGGTTGAATTTGAAGGTCAACATCACCAATCTCGTCGAGAAAGATTGTCCCCCGATGGGCGACTTCGAAGAGTCCCTGCTTAGAAGCGGTGGCGCTCGTAAAAGCACCCTTCTCATGGCCAAATAGCTCCGTCTCGAGAAGTTCTCTAGAAAGGCCGGCGCAGTTTAGATCTACGAATGCTTCCTCGGCCCTTGGACTGTTCTCATGTAACCAACGAGCGAGGATCCCTTTGCCTGATCCTGTTTCGCCAAGGATCAAAACCGGGCTCTCTGTCGTCAGGAATTTTCGGGCTTGGTCGGCAAGCGTACGAATTGCGGCGCTGGTTCCTATGAAAGGGTCTATTGTCTGACGCACCTGACGCGACCTGCTGGCCAGTTGCTTATGATGGCTCCGCTGCTTTTCAAGTAGTCTTTGCAGAATCACGTGAAGAGTGGCCAATTCAATTGGTTTCGTTAGGAACTGTTCGGCTCCCTCCTTGATCGCTCTAACTGCCAGGTCGATTGAGCCGTGACCTGTCAAAACCAGCAAGGGTATTTCGGAATCAATTTCCTTGAGACGGGGAAGCAAATCCAATGCAGTACCATCTGGCAACATGTAATCAGCGATTACGACATCTGGCCTTGAAGTACTGAAAATACGCCGCGCATCCTGGCAGGTTTCAGCTTCTTCAACGTCGTACCCATGAAGTTCCAGGAATTCATAGATACCGAAACGCACCGCGTACTCGTCATCTACGATCAGAATTCTATTTCTAGCCATCAGCATTCACCTCGCCAGCTACCGGGAACCTTGCAATCATGCAAGCCCCACCCTCGGGGTTATTGTTGGCGAGCAGTTTACCTCCGTGCGCTTCCATGGTTTTTTGAGCTATAGCAAGGCCTAGGCCCGTGCCGCCGCGACGCTTCGAAAAGAAGGGTTCGAAGATTTTTGGCAGATCCTCGTCCTGAATACCGCGACCGAGATCCTTAATGACACAATCGATCCACCGCTGATTACCCTCGGAAGTGAGAGAGGCTTCAATCGTTACCCGACCATTCGACGGCGAGTGCTGAATCGCGTTTTCGATAAGGTTAATAAACACGGTCGAAAGCCTGCGCCTATCAACCATGATTCGCGGCAATGCCTGGCGTACCTCATTTACCAGCGTCACATGCGCAATTTCTGCTGCCGGAAGGCAGGCTCGAATTGACCTGCTAATCATCTCGTCGAGAGCCGCGGGATACAATTCTCCGAGAAATGGTTTACCGTACTCCAGTAGTTCTTCCATAAGGATGGTAAGGCGTCCTATTTCAGAGCGGAGGACATCGGTATAGCGCTGATACTCCACGCGATCGCTAAAGCGCTTTTCAAACGCATCTAGAATTGAAGATATACCGAAAAGCGGATTCCTTACTTCGTGCGCTACACCAGCTACGACTGAACCAAGAAGCGACATTATCTTACTCTGTCGCAGTGAAGCTTCCAGTTCAGTTCTCTTGGTGATGTCTTGTGCCACTAATATTACCCGGTCTCCGACTGTCCCAAACCCATTAACTAAAAAGAGCGTAATAGACCACGTCGTGGCAGTTTTCTCGTCTCTTACTTCTTCTGAAACTGGCACGCGAGACTGGCGCAATTTCTCAATTAGCTCGACCGACTTTTTCCATGGCTGGCGTTCGCCCAGGTCCGACACTAGCTGGCCTGCAATTTGTTCGGCTGTAGTCCCGACAACATGCTCGGCCGCCTCGTTGCAACGTCTGATTCTTCCTTCAAGATCTACAATCAACACCGGAAAATCGATTGCGTCAAAAGTTTGGCGCCACTCCATTGCTGACTGTTGCACCGAAATGTGCATGCGTCGCTGCTCCTCATCGAGGAGCTTTCTCTCGGTAACATCATTAACAATAACGAGCTTGCCGTGCTTACCATCAAAAACGACAGGATGTGAGGTTATCTCAACATCGATAGTTTTTTTGGCCTTGGTTTGGTGTTGGCATGCACTGGAAATGAGTTGTTCGCCCGAGTTGTCAGCCCAATCCATCGAAGCAGGTGGGTCTTCTTCTACTCCTATATCATCAATCGTGATTGAGAGGAATTCTTCTCGTGTGTAACCATACGTCTGGATAGCAGCCTCGTTTACAGTCAGGAATCTAAGAGTTTTTTCATCGTAAACCCAAATAGGTTGCGGCGTCGATTCGAAGAGTAAACGATATCGTTCTTCTGAATCACGCAGCGCTAGTTCAACCTTTTTCCTTTCAGTAACGTCACGAGCTAAACCACGAAAACCCGTAATGTCGTCGAATCTGTCTCGAATAGGCGAGATCGTTAAATCAAGCCATCGTTCCTCGCCAGAGGCTCGTCTTGCTATGAATTGATGCCTATATTCCTGGGCGTTTCCAGGATTGGTGGAATAGGTCGCAAAGCCGTTGCTATTTAGGTCAAGACCCAGCAGACCGAAAACTGAAGCTAGTGACTCTCCCAGAAGTTCCTCGGAATCCCGTCCCAAAAATCTGGCACCGGCAATGTTCAGACTGGTTATTCGCCCTGACAAATCTTGAGTGAAAATCACATCGGTCGCTTGTTCGACCAAATCCCGATAAGTCGTTTCCAAACGCGAACGCTCGAGCAGGCGCGCAACCTTTGCCACCAGCCTCGACGCATCAAACGGAACCTCCAAATACTCATCCGCTCCAGCGCGGAGGCCTTCTACAACGCTCTCAGTGTCGTTTTGTAACGCGCTAAGCAGGAGGATAGGTACTGAACGGAGCTCGTTATCGCTTCGAAGCAATCGGCAGAAGTCCAAACCGTTCATGCCGGGCATGCAAACGTCGCTTATGACCAGGTCAGGCTGCGCCTGCTTAGCTATATTGAAACCTTGAAGGCCATCCTCCGCCGTAAGCACGGAATACCCGGCTTTTCCCAGGAGTCTCTCCATCAACTTGAGTTGGTCGGGCAAGTCGTTGACGATCAGTATCGACTCCTCTTCCCTTGTTTTTGAAATTTGTGTCGCGGACATATTCAGTATTGGGTCGCTACGCGATGGTCCTCGCGCTCGCCTTCAAGGGGTGGAAAACCCCTCATTTGAAGGAAGATTCAAAGTTTACTGACTGTTCAAAAGTATAACACTTCTAATACCCTTAAAATCTAAGGGAAATGAGACTGCTGAATGCGAAAATTGCTAGCCAGCGCCCGTTGACATGCCCAGCGTTGATGTTTCTGGTGCCCTATTGGTGAACAGAATTACGCAGAACTGATGTAAAAGAGAGGCCAGCCTATTGTGGCTGGCCGCTTATAGTACGCGGGAAGCTCGGTTGAACTCGACATGTCACGACGGTTTAAGACGAGTCCAATTGTATCCCCGGTCGGTCCATCACTCCCGCAGAAAACCAAAAAGGCCGCAACGCTAAAGCGTCACAGCCTCGAAACTTTACTTACTTCAGAAGAACGTGCCTAAACCGCGACCTCGTTTTCCTCGCCCACCAGCACGAGTTCCTTTACTCGCTGTCTCAATGCTCCTTCAAATCTCCTCGCTTCTTCAACTTCAGAGAATGAAAGCGCGCGCAACTCAGTTTCTATACGGCGGCGGTAGTCCGAAACCAGTGAATCTGAAACCCCTAATACAGCCGCGACTTCCAATTGCGTCGAGTGTGTCTCGCTCAAGTAGCAATGCCACAACACGCCAAGGATGCGGTTGTACTGTTTGACCTTTCCACGCACGGTGTCATGCAAATTGTCGAGAAAGTGGTCTACAAATCCCGCTGCTTCATTTTCGGACTCGCGTCTTAACAGTCCCTGCTCGGGATCTTCGCGTTTGTCTACTGGCTCGAAATGGTTGCTTTCACCGTCGTTGTCGTCGCCATCCAAGGGCACCAAATAGATGTCCATGACTGGCAGTCGAGACATCACCAGGCTTCTAAGCGTTCGCACATCAACTGGTGAATCAACTGCGTCCAAGACGGAAACGATCAAGTCCTCGAGATCCGAATTACTGATCACAACTTGCGAATCGCCCGTGCAACCAACCATGCGCGTGTCGCGAGCTCGCACGGGAATGATGTGAACGCGCTGCTCAACGTCGTGAGAATCGCGCCGGCGCTTGCCATCGGCCCACTCGCTTAGACCGTAGACCCGGTCCGCGAGCCGGCGATGCGGTTCTTCGCCAGTGCCACTGGAATCAAAGCGGCGGAAATTTGAGCTCGACTGGATCAGCGTGGAGATACGTCGTGCCAGACGATAGCTTTCGGGATGACGTTTTCGCAGTTCAGCGGTCAGGAGATTAGTAAGTTCGATTTGTCCGATCTCACACTCGATCTCGTAGTCGGTCATCTCCGTCTCGAGGTAATGCTCAAAACGGTTCTTGCTAAGCAGTTGGACGAAGAGTTCCTGCGTCAGGTCCGTATATGCGCTGCTAGCTCCTTCTTCCACGATCAGACCCGCACTGCGCGAGGCCCTCACCAAAGGGTGGTGAGAAACGATGCGGTGCAGTTCGGACCACAGCCGGCCAACATCTGAGCACCGGAGACTCTCGACCCATTTGCCGCTCCTAGCCATCCTCTCAGCAGTGCGCTTCGCACGAAGCGAGGGCGGCGCCGGATTGGCGGGAGTCAACTCGATATCTTTTGCTACTTCGCGACTTAGAGATTTCACGATTTTTCTTCGATCAGGGGATTAGACTTTGGATTTCGGAGGGAGCGTGTGTTAAGTGCAGAATTCGCTAAGTGAAACTGAAATGTCGCGTCTCCGTGACAAGCGACCTTCAACTGAGATAAAGAGTGGTAAGGCGATAGAAAGGATCTTTACGGGTAAAGAAACTTCGCTAGCGAATCAGGGCTGGGCTGATGGTCATTGAATTTTGCCCGGTAATCCTGCGAAAAACAGGTGGGCTTTCCCTGGACGAGGGTCAAAGAGCAGGCGCTCTCTGCCTTGACGACGAGCATCTTAGCAACAATCCAGCAATTGAGCAACAAGTTTTTACACTCCCGCCAAGTTGTTGATTCCAGACTACAAAAACGCGTTTTAGGTTTAGAAAGTTGTGGAATGCAAACACGATTAGGTCTATAAAACTTCTGAACAAGCGGATGGATTTTGCGGATTACAGGCTGGGGTTTGGCAAGCTAGTTTTGCCCCCTTGCTTCTCTTTAACCAAGCCGTAAAATTTTGTAAGCTGCAGAAGTGCCGGTGAAACCACTCGGATAGCTTGAGGGGCAAACAGATGAAGTCCTCGACCGTAAAGTATTTCAGCAAAAACCTGGCTTGCCCTTCGTCAAATCTTCTTCTTTCATTCAGCTCGCAAACCCTGGCGCCCGAGATCAATTTCCTGGTAAAGCACCATCTGGCGGCATGCGATTTTTGCTATTGCGAGATACCGCTGCTTTCTTTTTACAGCACCCCGCGCAAGGGAGAAATGCGAGTACCCGAAATCCCAATCAATCTCAGGGTGTTGGCCGAGTCAATTTTGCTTAGGAGCAGATCGGGCAAGGGGAAGCTTGAAGGGGTTGAGGGCGAAAAGGGTTTCACCACAATCCATGGCGAGGATGAATAGAACCTTCATTGAGTATTAATATTCCTTTAAATCGATTCCCACCTCACGAATAAAGGCCTTCAATCAGTTCGCGAAACTTTTCGTCAACCACTCGTCGTTTGACTTTAAGCGTCGGGGTAAGCTCGCCTTTGTCGATGCTAAATTCATCCGGTAACAAAGCGATCTTGCGGATCCGTTCATAGTCTGCCAGCTCGCGCGTGAGTTGCGAGATGTCGCTTTGCACCAACTTCACTGCCGCAGGAAACTCGGCGAGTTTATAACGATTAGCAGGAAACTCTTCACCCTTTTCAGCAAGCGCCTGCCTCAATGCTTCCCATTCGGGCACGATAAGCGCCGCGGGTTGTTTGCGTCCTGCGCCGACAACCACTACCTGGCTTACAAACTCGCTTTGTTTTAATAGACTTTCAATTTGTTGTGGCGCAACATACTTTCCGTTTGAAAGTTTGAACAGGTCTTTCTTTCGATCGGTGATGTACAAGTGACCCTGCTTGTCGAGATGACCGACATCGCCACTCGCAAACCATCCGTCGTTAAGGACGGAAGCGGATTCCTCCGGATGTCCGTAATAGCCGCGCATGACATTTGGCCCGCGCAAAAGAATTTCGCCGTCGGCGGCGATTGAAACCTCGATCCCTTCAAAAGGTAAGCCGACTGAACCCACCTGATTATTGTCGGGTCGATTGGCCGAGACGATGCATGTTTCGGTGGCCCCGTAGCCCTGGAGAATAGGAATTCCGGCCGCCAGGAATGCATGCGAAAGCGCCGGCGAAAGCGGCGCACCACCAGAAACGAAATATCGCAAACGGCCACCTACGCCCTCACGCCATTTGGAAAACACCAACCTGCTGGCCATGCGCTGTTGCAGCGACAAAACCGGCCACACGCGGGCCCCTTTATCCCGTTGTTCCGCATAGCGTTGACCGATCTCAAGCGAACGCATGAAGATTTTCCGCCTAATTCCTTTTTGCGAAAGCCCTTTCTTCAGAATGCGGTGGTAAACCTTTTCAAAGAGTCGCGGCACCGCGGTCATGATCGTCGGCCTTACTTCGCGAAGGTTTTCGCCAACCTGATCGAATGAAGTGGTGTAGTAAACGGAAACGCCGTTATAACAGAAGATGTAAAAACCAGTCCGTTCGAAGATGTGCGAAAGAGGCAGCACCGACAGTGCGACATCGGTTGAGGCAATCGGTAAACCCGCAGTGATGGCAAGGACGTTTGAAATGAAATTAGCATGCGTCAACATCACGCCCTTCGGTTCACCAGTAGTTCCCGAAGTGTAAATGATCGTCGCAAGGTCCTCGGGTCTAATCGCCCCGAGATAGGCGTCGAATGCGGTAGGCTTATTCTGCGCTCGTTGCCGGCCCGCCTGCTCGAGCGATTTGAGGTCAGTTGACCTTTCAATTTTTTTATCAACCTCGGCGTCAAAGAAGATGATTCTTTCCAGAAAGTCGAGACCCTCAATGCCCGGCGCCGCATGCTTGAATAACTTTTCATTCGACACAAATACTGCGCGAACGCCTGCGTCACTCAGGATGTAACGAATCTGATCGACTGCCTGGGTGGTATAAATCGGCACGTTAATCGCCCCGAGACTGAGGATGGCGAGATCGGCTATTGACCATTCGGGACGGTTCTCTGAAAGTAACGCCACCCGATCTCCCGGCTTCACACCGAGGTCGGCCAAACCGAGTGCTACGTGGCGTACGCGGTCAACAAACTCAGCCCCAGAAATATTTATCCACTCATTAGCACTCTTATGATTAAGCGCATCCTCTTTGCCATGCTTTATTGCTGCGTTCAGACACAGCTCCGGAACAGACGAAGCGCGTGCCGATTCGCTCTGGTGGGATTTTTCTTTTTGTAGCAACGTGGACGCCAAGTCTCACCCTTATGGCTAAATCTTAAGGGACGAATTTTCCAAGCGATATCATAATATGGCCGAGGCCGAACTTATTAACGTCAGGCCGCGGAGAGGGTATCGGTTTCCGCCGGTACCGTTTGCGATGTTGCTTTCCTTTTCTTTTTCCGCCGGGAATGCACTTCCTCCACACGACCATTCATAGTTGCAAGCGCTGCGAGCACTAGAAACAGCAACGAGTTGGAAGTCGTATGCAAGGTGAAGTCAAAAAAGCTGTGCACCAGCACTGCGAAACATCCGGCAAGCGCGCCCGTCGCTACACCTCGCCTGAAATCGTCGCGGGATTCGAGACGCGAAAAGCCCATGCGAAACAGGGCTATCAGGAACACTAACCCAATAGCGGCGCCTACGATCCCGCCATCCGATAACACCTGCAAATAGTCGTTATGTGCCTGCTCTAAACGAAAAAGACCGTTGCGCGTATCGTAACCCGTATACACCACGCCAAAAGATCCGAGGCC
>JBHEMV010000106.1:0-8295 GCA_046262375.1 Pyrinomonadaceae bacterium | reverse complement strand
TACGGTCACCGCGCTTACGATGTGGTCCTGCTCGACGTTTCTATGCCGGGCATTGGTGGCCTGCGCGCACTGGAAGAATTCTTGAAGATGGATTCCGACGCCGTCATCGTCATGATCACGGCTTATGCTACCTTTGACACTGCAATCGCAGCCTGGGAGCACGGTGCATTCGGATGCATCCGAAAGCCCTTCCAAAACGACCAGATCACCGCCACGATTTCTGCCGGGATAAAACGTCGACGCAAAGAAGAAGAACGGCGGACGCTGAGACGCGCGATGAGTCGTGCTGTGGATCGCGGCGCCATCGTCGGCCGGTCGGATATCATGCAGGAGGTTTTTCGATTGGTCGAACAGGTAGCGCCCGCTCGCTCGACTGTCCTAATCACGGGGGAAAGCGGAACGGGAAAGGAATTGATCGCGAAAGCGATTCACGAGTCGAGCCCGCGCGCTGGAAAACCATTCGTCACTGTTAACAGTTCCAATATTCCTTCCGAACTTTTGGAATCAGAACTCTTCGGCCACACCCGCGGAGCTTTCACGGGTGCGGTCGCTGCGAAAAAAGGGCTTTTTGAAGTTGCCGATGGCGGCTCAATTTTTCTTGATGAAATAGGCGACATTCCACCAGAGACGCAGGTGCGCCTCCTTCGTGTTATCCAGGAGCGAGAGTTCACACCACTTGGCGATACAACGCCGCGTCGCGTCGATGTGCGCATAGTTGCGGCTACCAACATTGAGTTAAAGGAAGCTGTCAAGCAGGGAACGTTTCGAGAGGATCTCTATTACCGGCTGGCAGTCGTGCCTATTGAACTGCCGCCGTTGCGCGACAGGCGCGAGGACATCCTGCCGCTGGCCCAACATTTCATAGAGAAGTATAACGAAGAGAACGGCCGTCAGGTGTCCCAGCAGATCGCACCCGAGGTGCTGGCCATGCTCGAGGCTTACTCATGGCCGGGAAACGTTCGTGAGCTGGAAAATGCGATTGAGCGTGCCGTAGTCATCGCGCCTCGCGACGAGGTTTCACGCGAGTGCCTGCGCCCGGAGATTAGCGATCCGCAGTCGGTGATTGTTGCTTCGCAAGAGGGCGCCAGTGTCGGCGCGGTCCAGGATCTGGGGCGAGGCATTAACTTTTACGAACAGGTGCGCCGCTTTGAAATTGATCTTATCAGGCGGGCGCTGGAGCAGACGGGTGGACATCAATCGCGGGCCGCGCGCTTGCTGGGCATGAACGCAACCACGCTCAATTCAAAAATCAAGACTTACAGGATTAGTTTGCGGCCTTAAGAGTCACTGAACGGGGCACCGGAGGCAATGCCTCGCGCAGATTAATTTCCGTTGCTGTTCGTGTTCGTACTTGCCGGTTTTCTCATGGCCGGTCTGCGTTTTGCGGTCTTGAGCTCTACGAGTATAAGCTCCATGTCCTGGTCAGTGAGGTTTTCCGGCAGATGTCTCGCGGCTGGAGTCCAGGCTGTCTGGCCCGCTTTCATCTCCCTCTCTTCGGTTTTGCCTCCGGGGTAAGTAAACTTAGTCCGGCCATCTTTCTGAAAGATCGCGATGGCGTCCGGATGGCTGTGCATGATTGACTTCTCGCGTGGGCCGTACTTTATGCGCAACACTCGTACGCGAGAATTTTCAAACTCGACCTTATAATGGTTCGGATCTACTTTTACCGCATCCTGCGCGAGGACAGGAACTGCCACCGTCAGCACGAACAGAGCTAAGAACAATGCATGACGCATACGAATCTCCTCCTATACTTTTGAATGGATATGACCTGCGAGGGGCAGAACACTTATAGTTCCAGTGAGCCGGTAAGTCAATAGTTTTCCGTTTCGAAATGGGCCAGAATTCAACTAAGACAAAACAAAAACAGTTCACTGGTTTGGCGGCCGAGGCTGCTAAGTGCGTTCGCTGCCCGGCAATGTGCGAACGCAGTGCCGTGCTAAGTGAACTCAACGGATCGATTAACGCGCGCGTAATGTTTATCGGTGAAGCTCCGGGACGAAAAGGCGCCGACCAGACACGTGTGCCTTTCTCTGGAGATCAGTCAGGCAAAAATTTCGATCGCTTTCTCGCGTCGATTGGTTTAAGCCGCGACCACATTTTCATCACCAGCTCCGCTCTTTGTAATCCCCGATCTGACTCCGGAGCAAACCGGAGACCCACAAAAAGCGAGCTGTCGAATTGTTCAAATTTTCTACGGCAGACTATTGCGATTATCGATCCTGCGGTTGTGGTGACACTCGGCTCTGTTGCACTTGAAGCGCTGAGAACGATTGAACATCACAATCTAAACCTGAAGGAATCAGCGGCGAAGATCCAGCGGTGGAATGGCCGGGTCCTTGTGCCGATTTACCATCCCAGTCCTCAGGTTCTGGCTTCGCACCGGCGTGAGACCGAACAGTTGAGTGATTACAAAGTTGTAGCAGGAGCCATCACATTGGTTGGCCCGTTTAGTCGCGGCACTTGTGCCGCCGACAATCGAACCTGGGCGGACAAGTCCGCTTTCTAAACGGATCCATTTATCGATTTCTATGACCGAAGCTGTCGAACAGGTCGAGATTAGAGATATGCCACTCAGCGAGACGCACGTGCGTCTCGGGGCTGCGATGCGTGTTCAGGATGGCTGGACTGTACCTGCTTCCTACGGCGACGCCTTGTTTGAATATGCCGCGGTGCGCGAGAGTGGCGCCGGTCTTAGTGATCTATCTTGTCGCGGTCGCCTAATTGTGAGCGGGACGGAAGCCATTCAGTTTCTAAACGGCCTCATCACGAATGATATGAAAACGCTGGCCGAGAATTCCTGGATGCCGGCGGCCTTTCCGAATGTTCAGGGCCGCTTAATCGCCAGCGTGCGAGTCATTCGATTAAAAGATGATCAGACAGGCAAGCATGCCTGTCCTACATTTCTGCTCGACACGGAGGGAGCCACATATGTACGTGTTCTTAAAACCATTGAACGCTTTATGCTCGCTGGCGACTTCAAGGTTGACGACATCACCCACCAGACCGCGCACTTAACGCTACAGGGTAAAGAAGCGGCCGAGATAATTCGCTCGGTTGTGGGCGAAGAAGCAGCCGGATTGGCGCCTAACGCAGCTATGCAGACTGCGGGGCAACAAACCGACGTGACCGTCGTTCATGCGATGCACGCCGCAGTAGATGGTTTTGATCTCATTGTAAATTCGGACCAGGCAAACATTTTGTGGAACGCTTTGAGCAACGCAGGCGCGCGACCTGTTGGTTACGATGCTTTTGAGATCTTGAGAATCGAAGCAGGCGTGCCTCGGTTCAGCATAGACATGGATGAAACTAACATCGTGACAGAAGCGGCCCTGGATACGGCCGTAAGCTATACAAAAGGTTGTTATGTCGGCCAGGAGATTATCGCCCGCATCAAGTATCGTGGGCATGTAGCAAAGAAGCTATCGGGTCTCTCGTTCAATCAACCACTGAAAGTTGAAGTGGGCGCCGTTATCAAGTCAAACGACGACGATAAAGAAATCGGACGAATAACCTCAGCAACCTATTCACCTCATCTGGGCCGCACAATCGCCCTCGGGTATTTGAAATACGATTACATTGCCTCTACTACCATTGTTGCAGTGGTTGCCGGCGATGAGGCCTTTTCTGCCCACGTAACGGAGCTCCCATTCGTCGGCGGCACTGCTGGTAAATAAGTTAATAAAAGCACCTCGTGACTATAAACATCACGTCCCTACGGGACTTATTCACTAAGGGAGAATTCTCCTGATCCCTCAGGTGCTATTGATGGAAGACCCGAACCCAATCGTAGAAGAAGATGATCACCGCGATTTGAACTACGAACAAGCTCGCCTGGCGTACTCGATAATTGAGTCGCTCCTCGCACACACGCGTGTGGTCAGCGACTTAATCGCCCTAATGGCGCAAACACTCGACGAGGACACCACTAAAGCGTTGACGCAAACACCAGTCTGGACAGCTTATCTGGACAGTAGACGCGCCATGGAGCGAACGCGAGTTGACATTGAGAAGTTTGCAGAGGTGCTGAAGAACCTCGACGAGCAGGACTGAAAGCTTGTCATAAAGCCCAGCTGGGGACAGGCAGGAATGTCTGTGCTACTCGGCGCGAAATTTACCGCACCATCATGATCACCTGGCGCTCGCGTCCGCCATCAAACTCGCAAAGGAAAATTCCCTGCCAGCGCCCCAACAGCAACTTCCCGTCTTTGAAGGGGATGGTTACAGATGAGCCCACGATAGTTGCCTTAATGTGTGCATCAGAGTTCTCTTCGCCATGCCGGAAGCCCATTCCGTGTTGTGGGATTAGAGTGCGAAAAGCGTGCAGCATGTCGCGCGGAACATCCGGGTCAGCATTCTCATTTACAGTCAGTCCTGCTGTTGTGTGTTGCACATAAAGCACGACCACGCCTTCGCGTTCCTTTGATTCTTTCAGCTTCTCCTGCACCTGTTCAGTAAACTCGACAAGCTCCTCGCGCGCGCTGGAGCGAACCTTAAGGGTGTACATGATTTCTATTGTAAAGTTTTCGGAAGAATCAAAACAGCTCGGCTTGCAGGATAAATAAAAGCAAGACCCACAATATTTATTGCGCATCTTGCTCTAGTGTCGAAGTGGCTTAACGGCGAGCACTCCTCTAATTCTTCTTACTCAGTGCTTGTAACTCTCGTTGAAGGGTTTCAATTGAACTTTTAAGCTCATCGGTTAAAGCGGCTTCCGCGTTTTTTTCCAACAACTTCTTGAGCGCTACCAGATGTGCTGTCTTTAGCGCAAACTCTGCCGCCACTTCTATATCAGGCTTCACACCAATACCTTCCCAGTTTGTTTTAGTGAGGGGACTGATAGCGCGTCCTGTGGGAACAAATACGATGAAGTGTTGGTTCTTGTTGACGGGATATCCTTCTCTGGGATTAGCTCCGCCGCCAGTTGTCTCCCCGACGATAGTTGCTCTCTTCAGATTTTGCAGATCATAAGTAAAGGCCTCAGCCGCAGAAAAAGTGTTTTTGCTGGTCAGGATATATACATCTTTGTTCAAGTAGCGTTTGCCGGGGACATACGGCAGTGTCCATGACCGATTTGTATTATCGCTCGGACGCCAGTAAATCCCCGTGAGCTCGACAGGCTCCTTATCGAAGAAGTAAGTGGCAAGCAAAGCAACCATCGCCGGGTCTCCGCCGCGATTATTGCGAAGATCAATCATTAGAGCGCTCGTATCAGCAAGAAAATCCATCGCGGCAACTGCGGTGTCGCCGCCCCCAACATCAAGCCACCAAAATATGTTCAAATCCATATAACCGACGTTGCCACTCAAACGCTCCACACGGTTGAATCCGAAGTTACTCAAGGCAGCGAGGTGACGGCGGTTGTCTTTCTCTTTCGGGCTCTCGGTACTCTCACCTGGCGGCGGCAACGGCTCGCGACTGTAAAAGACGCTCATGTGTTTGTCATGACTGATCTGTTGTAATTGAGATGTGAGCACTTCGGCCAAAATAGCTGGGCTAGTGATACTGTCATATTCTTTTTTCTTAAGCCGATCACGAAACGCGTTTTCAATCTGCCTGGCAATGTCAGGAAAAACATAATTCTGGCTAATGAGCCTCAGTGTAGTTCCAATGACTTCCAAGCGTGTGCTGGAATCAAGCGTGTCATCAGATTGTGTTTTTTGGGTTTGCGCGTCGATGGCGCCAGGAGTCAACAGGCTTATAGATAGAGTAGCAAAGACGACAACGCGCAGGAGGGTAGGACAAGGTCTCATCGTGTGTGTTAGCCATCAGTGGCGATTGGTGTTAACGCCGACTTGTCTGGACCTAGCAATGCCTCGAGAAGCAAAGGCGGAGGCAGTCGAACGGACTGCGAAACGTGTCGAATCATAAGTCGAGTTTGATTGCTCTATTTCTTATCGAGTACAAAATTGTAACTCATCGCGCCCGCCACTTTAGCAGGCTTGCCATTCACCTTGGCTGGCTTAAAGCGCGCCTTTGCCGCCGCCTCTTCGGCAGCGCCGTACAATAGTTCTGGCCCACTCTTAGCTTTCACCGAAATGACATTGCCATCTTCGCCAATGACGATAGCTACTGCCACCATGCCCTCGATTCTTTGCTTTTTTGCCTCCTCCGGATAAATAGGAGGCGGAGCTTCAATCAATTCCCCTTTTTCAATCTTATCCTTGCTTTTGTCTTTCAAGGATTTGTCCTTATTTGTCTTGCCGGAAGAATCCTTTTGGTCCTGGACACGTGTCGGAGGCTCAGCAGGAGCAGGCGGCGCCGGAGGCGCGGCAATTATTGGCGGTGCTGGTGGGGCGGGCGCGACCGGACGAGATGGTTTAGTTTTCTTAGACCTTTTGTCGGCTGAAGAAATGGAACTTGTATCCGTTTCACCGGCAAGTGTTGTCGCCAAAAACTCCCTTTCAACTTCTTTGGTGGCAGCGTTGCCAGCACTCGCACGACTGTATACGCCCGCCCCAAACAAAATCAGAAGTGCTACTCCCAGCAACCCACCGCCGAGCAACCGGGAGCCTGATCCTGCTCTCCGTTTTGAGTTTTCTGTAGACATGATGTTCTCAATCCTCCTTCGTAAATTGGAGCCACTAGCAACTCCCGTTACGCCCGCCACTCTCCACCCAAAGCAAAAGCGCACTACCTTCAGAATGCTTGAACCGTAGACTCCTATCGCTCCGCAAACCTCTATAACCCTTTCGTCGCAGGCTTGTTCCCGTTCGTCTAATAACTTGCGGCTGATAAACCACACGAGGGGGTGAAACCAGAGCAGGGCGCAAAGAGCCAACTGGAGATTGCCAACCAGATTGTCGCGTCGTTGGATGTGGACAAGTTCGTGAAGCATTATTGCGTCCAACTCAGCATCATCGAGGTGGGTAGCGATTGTTTCCGGTAGCACCACTATGGGCCTCCATACCCGCCACACCGCCGGTTCAATCTTTAGCGGTGAAGCCACGAGTCCGACATCACGCTTGATACGCAGTGATTTTTGCGCACGCCTAAGTGATTGCCATTCCCGACCCTGCCAGATCGTTTGGCTGAGCTTCAATGAATGGATGAACTGCCGGCGACGCATCCACCAGATCGCCAGAATTGCCCCGCTGCCGCCCAACCAAAGCAACGTTAGAGCACAGTAAATTTCGTTGTGACGGAGTGTTGTGGTTGCGATTACTGTAGGCTCATCGCTTAAAGCGAGCGATGAAACCGGTTCATTAAATCCGTGAAGCATTACTGCGTTTTGCTCTGTCTGTTGAACCACTCGCAAGAAAACCGAAGAATTGATTCCAGCCTGATGGGCAAAGAACACGAACAAACTGATGGGGAGAAGAAACTTCGCCGAAGCAAGAAGCCAGAAAGTGTGACGCCAGCCGGCCGGCCCCCGCCTGAGTACAAAACAGGCCACGAATACTACGACTGCAAATAGAGTCGTCTGCCACAGATGATCCGCCAGTCTGGGCCACCACCATTGCGAAGCCTCAGCAAACCATTCATGGGCGGCCGTCATTTCCCGCTCCTTCCTGATCGCCTGCCGCCTTGCTCCCGTTCCTGCTTTTGCGCTCGCATCGATCTTTTTCCTGAGCCACTTCCTTTTGTCTGCCTATCGTTCCCTTCAAGTTTTGCCAGAGTGGTTTCCAAATCCCGTAAGTCCTGAAGCGTGAGCTGCCCTGTTTCAACTAGTTGTGCCATAAGCGAGCGCGGGGAGCCGCCGAAGACATGAAGTAATTCGTCAATCAGACGGCTGTGTGCGGCTTTGCGAGTTATTAACGCTTCGAAGATGTGCGCGTTCCCGATCTTCTTAACCCGGCGTACTGCGCCTTTTTCCTCAAGACGGTAGACGATCGTCTGCACAGTTGTGTAGGCCGGGCGTTTTCGTTCTGGAAGCTGCTCTTGAATTTCACGCACCGACGCGCTGCCCAGCGTCCAAACCGCACCCATAACCTCCATCTCAAGTCTGGTCAGTTTTACGTGCTTTTCTTTCGCCATCGCCAGCTCTTTTTCAGTCTTACTACGAATGAGGTTGATCCTACTACAATTGTGGTAGGACTGTCAAACGCTAGTTTTGGGTAGGGATAAATGGAGTGCGGTTGGTCATGGAGTGAATGCGTTCAGCGGATTTCCGAAAAACGCATCCGTCTTGTAGGCGTGCGCGCCGTTGCAACCAAAAAGCCCCTGACTACCGCTCATCAGGGGCTTGCTATATTGAACGTTGGATATTTCAGGTCTTGCTGGACGCCTTGCGTTTAAGGAGAAGCCAACCGGAAGGAAGCACGGCGGCAGCAAGAACGATCTTAACAATATCGC
>JBHEMV010000105.1:0-8610 GCA_046262375.1 Pyrinomonadaceae bacterium | reverse complement strand
TTGTAAACGGCTCCATACCGTAGCGGGGTAAAGCGCCACTGACCGCAAGGTTGGTGGATGTTCCTATCAGCGTGCAGGTGCCGCCGAGGATGGCGCCGAAAGCGAGAGGCATCAGTAGTTTTGAAGGGCTGATATTTCTCCGTGCGCTAATTCCTAAGACCACGGGAAGAAACATTGCCGTCGTAGTTGTGTTTTTCATAACGGCGGCAGAAAGGGCTGCGGCAGCCATGATCAGCGCTGTAATGCGAAACTCACTATTTCCTGCAAATCGGTGCAAGCGTCGGCCAACTATATCGACCACGCCCGTTTTTGCCAGACCTCCAGTCAGGATAAATAGGCCCGCGATGGTGATTACTATATCATTGCCAAAACCTGCAAACGCCTCGCTCGCAGTGAGTGTATTTGTGACGACCAGGGCGATCACCAGCAAGATGGAGACGATTTCGATGGGAATTCGCTCAGTGCCAAAGAGGATGAGAGCGACTAACAGCAAAGCTAGAAGAATGGCAATCTGACTAGTCATTTTAAATATGAATTCGGAAAGAGATAGCGTAAGACCCAACGTCTCGGCAAAGTGTTTTTCAGATTTGATCGGACCTATTGGTCGGTTAGTGTAACCTCTCTTCTTGCTTTCTTAGCCTACTTTTCAGTCCGACGCCCCCTTGAAATGAAACGATACACCTCTGAGATTGTGCGAGCCTTGGGTAGCAATGCACATGCCCAACCAAGAATAAAACCAAGCCCCGACAACTGCTTCAACAACTTTAAGGTGACTGCGCTCCTGCCGCGCGTACCTTCGCGCTTTCATCTGGAGACTTTTCACCGGGTGCTTTCGCCTCAGGGTCGCCGGCGCGAGCTGCGGCTTGCTCGATGAGGGCGTTGACTTCGCCGCCGATGAGAATCGTCACGCCAGTCAAGTAAAACCACAGCATCAGAATGATGACCGCTCCCAGTGAGCCATAGACCACGCTGTAGGTGTTATAGAAGTTGAGATAAGAGCCGAACAGAAAGGAGACGAGCAGCCAGAGAATGACACCGATCATGGCTCCCGGAGCTAGCCAGCGTAGTTGTTGTTCATGGAGGTCCGGCGCGAAATAGTAAATCAACTCAAAAGCTAAAAAGACGAAGGCGAGCACGACGGGCCATTGCAAGACCGTCCACGCGGCGGTAAACGCCGCGCCGAAACCGTAGCGGTTCGCGATTCCTTCGGCAATGTGGCTACCGTAGAACATTAACGCCAGCGCGGTGATAATCAGCACGGCGAGCCCAATCGTCAGCAGGATGGCCAGCAGAGTTCTTCTCCACCACACGCGCGTCTCTTTCACGTCGTAGGCGACGTTCAACGCCTCGATGATCGCGCCCATGCCGGAGGAAGCGAACCACAGTGATGTGAGCAGACCAAACCAAAGTTTGCCGCCGCTGGTGTCCTGGCTGATCTCGTCAACAGTTGTGTTGATGAGGTCGAAAGCGGAGATGGGCACAATCGCTTTCAGATAAGCGAGCAGATTGTGGCTTAACTCCGTTCCGGCGCTGGCGAAGTAACCCAGGAGAGCCGTTAGGAAAAGCAGTAGCGGAAAGAGCGCGAGCAGGAAGTAGAAGGAAAGAATCGCGGCACGGTTGATCACGTCGTCCGCGTTGAGTTTCCTCCAGAAATGGCTACCGAACGTCTTCCATCGCCACCCGCTAATTCTCCAACCCTGTGTTGTCAACATCATGCTTTCTCGCCCAATTTACGTCTGATGAAAGGCCTTAAGGGATGCCTCCTGGGTTCTAGATATCCGGCAGCTTTTCGCGCACGTTGCCGCGAACTTGATTTTCCTCATCACTTTGCACGTCAGACAAGGTTGCTGCAGCGGCGCGCTGAACTTTCGTCGCTTCTCCGGAGGCAGCGGCGAGCGCAGGCGCGGTGTAGAAATCGGAGCGCAAGTAAAGCTCATCCATAAAGCGGAGCAAGACTTTGAGCACGCCAAGAACCGGAATCGCAAGAACAAGGCCGAGCAAGCCGAAGAGATCGCCCCCGATAATGAGCGCAATGAAGACCAGCATCGGATGCACTTCCAGTTTGTTGCCGATGATGCGCGGCGTCAGCACGTAGTCTTCAAAAATTTGAGCAAGCACGAAGATGCCAAGAATCCCCGAGAGCCGCCCGATCCCTGCGCCGTCGAGCGCCGCGAACGCTACTGCGAGCAGGAAACCGGTCGCCACGCCGATGTAAGGAATGATGCCGATGATCCCTGCGATCAAGCCAATCGCTGCCCACAAGGGCACGCCCAAAATTAGTAATCCAAGCGCGTAAATCACCGCCATAATCAGCGCGATGAGAAAACGTCCACGCACGTAGCCGCGCACAACCTCGCCGACTTCGTTAACGAGTCGCACGCCCGTGCCGCGATGCCGTTCCGGAATGTGTTTTTCGAGGATGCGCCGCAAATTGTCCATGTCAAGCAGCAGGTAATAAACGAAGAACGGCACGATCAAGAGTCCCAGCGCCGCCGACCCGAAGCTGACCAGGCCGAACAAACCTGTTCCCAACCACGCGCCGATGCGCGACGTAAGGGCCGACGGATCGTTTTGAAAATTGGTGATCGCTGCCTGCAAACGTGCGTAGAGTTGCGGGCTCAGTCGCGCCTGCGCATAGTCGAGCAGCGACTGCACGCGCGCACCAGTCGCGCGCAAAGCGAGCGGCAGTTTTTCAACTGACTCGCCGAACTGGTGATAGATGCTCGGCAACAAAAGCCCGAACACCAGAACGACGGTAAGCAAGGTGGCGAGTAGCGTTAGCAACACGGCGACGTTGCGCGAACGTCCACGCCGCTCGAACCAATCGACAACCGGCTCCAGCATGAAGGCAAGCGCAAAACTCAACAGCAGCGGAACAAGCACCGTGCCGCCGATTAAAATGGTAAGAACGATCAGCGCCGTGATGAGCAGCGCCGCCGGCACCCAGCGCACCCACCAGAGCGATGCTTTCGTATTCGCTGATAAAGACGACACCATATAGGACCTGCTATGTGTAGAACACTAGATACCGATTGGTTAACGGGTTAGTACCGCCTGCGGCAGCGGGCGGTTCTCCGTGCCCACAGGCGCCCGCTCTACCACGTTGCATGGACTATCAAGACCGTAGTTTATCATCATTCAACCGTCTGGATCTTGAGCCGATCTCCTGTAAAAGATGTAGTACAAGTAGGCTAACAATGCTATCTTGATTGCTATCCAACAATGGTTCAACTTGACGCTGTGGCCTAAATCGTGTTGTTGCAACCGCGCTCATTCGAGAGATGAAGAGGGACACCTCTTTTTCGGGAAGTTGCAGAACTAATAAACTACTCTCGCGCGACCCAGATAGACGTTTAGCCGATAAAGAGTCTTCACATAGGGTCCATCTATGCCTTATAAGCCCTCTGCAGAGTTCATCGTCCCGCTGATCCTTCTTTTCCTGGGGCCTCTTCTGGCGTTGCCGGCCGTGGCCCAGGAATCCTGCTTCACGCAGCAAGCGCGGACGCTAGCCGAGCAGACTGCCAAAGTCTTTCGGGAGCCCGATCCCGACTACAATCCGGTGCTTGGCTTCAATCCCAGGAAAGGTCCCCGCCGCGGCGCCCCTCAAGTCGATTCCGCCGGGCTCGCGAGTCCGATTAGCTGCGTGGCGAATAAGGACCCGAGCCCGGGTGCCGGTACCACTCCGAAATTCCATTGCTCCGTACCGGCCGTCGTCGATGATGACGGTGATCTGATCCGGTACAAAGTGAAACCCCACTTCAAGGGGCAGGCGAGGGACAAGAGGAACGGCGAGATTTATGGCGAGTTCCTTTCTTCGCGCTTTTCGAAGGCCTTGGGCTTCTTCGCCGATGACGAGTGGGTCGCCGATGTCACTTGCCCTGATTGCGAGAAGAGCCTGAGCAGAAGTTTCCAGGGGGCCCGCTTCACGCCCTTTCAACCGGCCGCAGGCATCGAGCTGCCCCTGGGCAGTGGGATCGACGTGAAGTGCAACCACAAGGATTCCGGGGCGCTCGCCGGATCGCTCCAGAAGCTGCTACAGAACGGCGCTCGCCGCGCGGAGATCGACGCGTTCAAGCTCTGGCTAGCGTTCATCGACCATGGGGACACTAAGACCGACAACCAAAAGTTTGCTTGCCTCGATTCGCTAAAGAACGCCGACGGCACCAGAACATGCAAAGCTGGGCAGGCCGTGTTCTACGTCAGCGACATGGGGTCGACTTTTGGCCACTCCCGTTCCAGCGAAAAGAAAGCGACGCTCGCGGCGTGGAGGGGTGACCCGATCCGCGTGAGCGACGGCCAGTGCACCACAACCGCGAAGAGCGTGGGTGACACCAGCATCAGCGAAGAGGGCCGCCGGCTCCTGGCCATGGAGCTTCAGAGACTACTCGATGCTGAGAGAAGAGACGGCACGATCACCAGGGTGTTTCGCGCCTCGCGCAACGCTGAACGCGACCGGCCGCCAGAAGAATGGAGCAGGGAATTCGAGCGCAAGGCGAGGACGATCATCGACGCGCGCTGCTCGAACTAGAGCCAGGCGAACGCCCGACTTCACCGCTGCTCTAACTTAGTTGAAAACCCAAAAAGGGCGCAGAGTAATTTGCAGAGGAAGGGTGGCAAGCCACCCTTCCTAACCTGCGAATTGGCAGAGCTTGAGCCGTCCTTTGGGATCGCTGAGTTTCCACAGCCGCTATCGCGAGGTGGTACCAACCTCAGTTGTACTTAAGAGCCAGCAGGAAAAGGACTCATAATAGCATCGAGGGCAGAATGGGATCGCGCACAATCGTCGTGGGAGACATTCACGGCTGCTACGATGAGCTGATAAGTCTTCTTGATAAAGTAGGTTTTGGCACGGATGATCGTTTGGTCTCTGTCGGCGACCTTATTACGAAGGGACCCAAGAGTCGGGAAGTCCTTGACCTGTTTATTATTGAATCGCGTTTTGCCGCTGTGATAGGTAATCATGATCTCGCATTACGGCGTCGCTGGAACGGCGAAAAATTCAAATTGAAGCCTTCCCAAAAGCCCACGCACAAGGAGTTGAAGGCAGACAGGGAACACTACGTATCTTATCTGAACTCTCTGCCGTTCATAATAGATCTGGATAAACACCTGGTGGTGCATGCCGGCTTGCGCCCCAAAGTGGCGCTTCATTCACAGACCACGGACGATCTAACCGAGCTTCGCTCGTTGGGACCGGACCGCACCAGCCGAGAGGGAACGCCCTGGTATGAAGTCTACGACGGCGAAAAGGTCGTTCTCTTTGGACACTGGCCGGCCCCTAAGCCGCGTCGCGGACCAAAGGCCATCGGGCTTGACACAGGTTGCGTGTATGGTGGCCGGCTGACCGCATATATAATTGAGACAGGGAAGTTAGAGAGCGTCCCGGCGCGGCGCGTATACGATCCATCATGAGGGATGTTCATCGAGTTGATACATCTTATTTCGTTCTCTATGAAACACATTTGCTATGACGGCTCCCAGGAACAAGCCATCACCAGAATCTGACAGCACAATGTCGGCTACAAAGGGGTCGAAGCGAGACCATTTTCTTGCCTGGTCTGTCTTCAACCAGGATTTGAGCCAATTGGAATTCTTTCGACGCGTGCTCGAAGAGGCGACCGACAAGTCAGTTCCACTACTCGAAAGGCTTAAATTCCTCTCCGTATTTTCCAACAACCTTGATGAGTTTTTCATGGTCCGCGTTTCCGGTCTCAAGGAGATGTTGGATGTTGAAGACATCGGACCGATGCCGGGCGAACTTACGCCGGCGGAGCAACTCAGGGTTATTCGAAAACGCGCGCAGCCGCTGGTAGACGCACATACGCGCTGCCTGCGTGAAGAGCTTATCCCGGGGCTTGAAGCTGGGGGGGTGATCATTGCACCTTACGCATCGCTTTCCAAAAGCGAAAAGCGAAAGTTAGCCAGGTACTTTATGAAGGACGTCTTTCTGGTACTCACCCCCCAGGCTGTCGGCCGCGCCCACCCGTTCCCATACATCTCCAACCTTAGTCTCAACATTGGTCTCACAGTTGAGCGTGATCCCGACGAATCGCTCGCCGGAGGTTTAACCGGTGACGAGGTCAGATTTGTGCGGATCAAGGTGCCACCCGTTGTATCCCGCCTTGTTCCCGTAAGCGAAGGGGAGTTGAAGTTTGTTCTGCTTGAAGAGTTGATCAAGGCAAACATTCAGTCTTTGTTCCCGAGGATGCGCCTCAGCAAAGGGGCACCTGTTTCGTGTCACGCGCGATGCTGACGTAGAGATCAGAGACGACAAGGCGGCGGATCTTTTGGCCCTCATAAAAGAGTCCCTGCGCGAGCGGCGTTTCGGGCTGCCTGTTCGGCTTGAGGTATCGTCAACAATGCCGCAAGAGATGGTCGCGTATTTGAGCCATTCGCTGGGTGTTGAGCCGGACGACGTCTACGTGATCGACGGGGTGCTGGGCGCGTCAGATTTGATGGAACTCTATGATCTTGAGAGGCCCGATCTAAAAGACGAACTGCTAAGGACGACCGTACCTTCGCCTCTGCGCAAGAAACAGTCTGTCTTCGAAGCCATCAAGAAGCAGGACCTGCTGCTCCATCATCCCTACACTTCTTTCGCGACCGTCACCGATTTCATCCATGCGGCAGCGCAGGATAGCCAGGTGCTAGCCATCAAGATGTGTCTCTACCGTACGGGCCAGGACTCTCCCATCCCGCAGTCTCTGATCGAGGCCAGTGCGCGTGGCAAACAAGTCACCGCAGTTGTCGAAATCAAAGCGCGTTTTGACGAGGAGAACAACATCGAGTGGGCCAAGCGCCTCGCCGAGTCCGGTGTACACGTCGTCTATGGCCATGTGGACCTGAAGACGCACAGCAAAGTAACTCTGGTAGTGCGGCGCGAGGGAAATGGCCTTCAGACCTACGTTCACATCGCAACGGGCAACTACAACCCTACTACCTCAAGGGTTTACACCGACCTGGGGTTGCTGACCACTGACTCGAAAATGGGCGATGATGCGACTGACCTATTCAACTTTCTGACTGGCTTTTCCATGCAGAAGAAGTACAGCCGGCTGATGGTCGCGCCTGTGAACCTTCGTGAGGGCATGCTCGCGCTGATACAGCGAGAGACAGCCCATGCACAAGCGGGCCGTCCGGCACGCATAGCCGCCAAGGTCAACCGCCTGACTGACCTGGAGATCATCGATGCGCTTTACCGGGCATCGCAAGCTGGCGTCGCGATTGATCTGATAGTACGCGGCGCCTGCATGTTACGCCCGGGCGTCCCCGGACTTTCTCAAACGATCCACGTTAGGAGTATTGTAGGCCGTTTTCTTGAGCACAGTCGCATCTTCTATTTTGCGAACGGAGGCGATGAGGACGTCTACATTGGATCCGCTGACTGGATGACGCGCAATTTTGATCGTCGTGTCGAAGTCGTCGCGCCCGTTATGGACCCTCATTTGAAGAAGTATTTGAAAGACACGGTGCTGGCTGCTTACTTGAGAGACAACGTGAAGGCAAGAGTCTTGAACACCGACGGCGCGTACGAGCGCCCGCAGGTTTGTGCCGGCGAAGAGCCCTTCAACAGTCAGGTATCCTTCGAAGGCGGCAACAGTTCTCCCGCTCTGGGAAGCATCCACTCATCGAGGAGACGACTATGGAATAGAAAGGATGATGAGACATGAACAGGCTAACGTTAGGGCTCCTGGCGACGTTTGCCGCCATCCTGCTCGGGACCGGTCTGCTCGCTTACGTTTTACGCGATCGCTCGGCGTCGGCCCGGACGAATGCAGCGGCAGCGACGCCGCAAACCACGATTGAGAATCAAAACAAGCGCGGAAGCGATCCACTGCTCTGGGAGCTTTTCGGGCCGGACTCCTCAGGGACCTCACCTTCCAGTTACGCTGGTTGGGAAACGACTGCCGCCAGAATTGCGCTACGGTTTTCGCTTGCCGCGTTTCTTGCTGCACTTCTGGCCTTCCGTCCACGCCGCGGTGTCTCCTTCAGTCGGCGTAATCCCTACGTGGCCCAGACACAGATATTGATGGCTGTGGTGGCGGGTGCGATGATGATGGTTGTGGGCGACAGTGCTGCCCGCGCTTTCGGTATTTTTGCTGCTGCCTCGCTCGTGCGGTTCCGTACGAACATTCGCGACCCAAAAGAGATCACCGTACTCCTGATCTGCCTTGGGATCGGATTGGCCGCCGGCGTCGGGCGCTGGGACATGGCCGTCATATTGACTCTGTTTGTCCTCCTCGCCCTGGCAATTTTGGAATATTTTGAGCAGTCGCAAGTCTTCCGCTCCATGGAGGTTTCTGTGGGGACGCGCAACGTCGACCAGACTAATGAAGTGATAAAGAAGGTGTTCGCCCAGCACAAGTTTGATACTGAACTTCGCGAACTCGATCGCCAGGACGAGCAGGACCCGCTAGGCAAGATTGTGTACCTCGTAAACCTGAACACAATCATCAGCACAAGCCGGTTGAGCGAAGAGATACTCTCGGCCGATCGGGAGAATATCGATAGCGTCGAATGGGAGCAGAAAGAAAGCACCACTTACATTTATCGCTAGACAGGTAGTGCTTCGGCTATGAGGTCAGTACCACCTCGCGGTAGCGGGTGGGT
>JBHEMV010000104.1:0-8834 GCA_046262375.1 Pyrinomonadaceae bacterium | reverse complement strand
GTTCCAGCTCGCACTAACTGGTTTGCAATGGCGCGACCCTCAACGGTCTTTGGCAAAGCCGCAACTAGTTTCAGAATCCGCAGCGCAAACTGCTTGGTGCGATTTTTTAGGTCGTCAGCATTCATCGCTGTCGGGAGGAGCAACAACTACCTGCCAAAAGCGAACTGCAATTGGCAATTGGAAATCGGCAATTGGAGATCGGCAATTACCTTGTGTACTTCACGGTTTCCCTGCCCTGCTCAAGCATTTCGCGGTTCCAGACAAAACCCGCGCGCGAATAGGTGGCCAACTCGAAATCCTGAGTTAATTCCAAACACGATGTCGGGCACGCTTCCTGGCAGAGAGCGCAAAACATGCAGCGCGACGTGTCGAAGATAAACTCGTCCAGCACTTTCTTCTTACGTGGCTTGCCCGCGACAATAATCTCAACGTCCATCGCAAGCACGTCGATGCAATCTTCAGGGCAAGCGATCGCGCACAGATTGCATGCGATGCAGAGCGTGTCATGAGTCTCGGGATCCATATTTAGGCGTGGAGCACCATGGAAACGCGGCGCGACGTCAGGCCGGACTTTCGGATACTGTTCCGTATAGATGCCTTTGCCCGCCACCGAATCCTTATCGGTAAGAGCTCCGACGTTGAATTTGAGAGTCAGTTGCAGACCCTTTAAAAGATCTACCATGAAAAAGCGCTGGAGCTTTTCGATGAACTTTGGTTTTGGAACTTTAACTAAAGGCATATTTCTTATTTTAGATTGCGGAGTGCGGATTGCAGATTCTCAATTCGCAGTCTTTCCCGCCTGAAATTCGATTCGCCACATTGTCTAAACGATTACTGGAAACTTGCTTGCCAGTCCGCATTCCGCAATCCGTATTCCGCATTCGTTTATCCTTCGCTGGGCGCGGGCGCGACCACGGGAACAGCAGGTTTGCCTCTCGGCAAATTCACCAGCCTGATATCTCTTCGTTGACTCTTCAAATTAAAGTCGCGCGAGCGCCAGTTGATCCTGGCTAAAAGCAGACCCGTGATACCCAAACCAGCGAGTCCCATCGCTATCATCAAAGCTTTGCCGGTTGCAGTTAGATTCAATCCTGCGGAAAGCGAGTCGATGGTCTTAAATCCATGCCAGCCATCGAGCGCCTGGATTACGAAAATTGATAGCGCAGAAATTGCGATGTTTATCAGTGACGATGGAATCAACCACTTCCAACCAATGTCCATCAACTGATCGTAACGAAAGCGCGGCAATGTCCAACGCAGCCAGAAATATAAGTAAAGAACGATCAGCAACTTTACGAGAAAAAGCAGCAAGCTGACTATAACATAGAGATTGTGATAACCCTTTGCTTCGGTTAGCCGGTAAACAAAAGGGAAATACCAACCGCCGAGATACACCGTCACAGCCACCGCCGAAACAATGACCATGGCAGCATACTCAGCCATGAAGAAAAGCATCCAGCGAAATCCGGAATACTCGGTGTGGAAACCGGCGACCAGTTCTGATTCAGCTTCGGGCAGATCAAACGGAGCTCGATTGTTTTCTGCGATGCCGCTAACAAGAAAAATCAGAAATCCCAGCGGCTGATAGAAGAGAAACCAGATGGAGTCGCCACCTTGTGCGTTCACTATGCTTGACAGTGAAAGGCTCCGGGCAAACATCAGCGCGCCGATTAACGACAGGCCCATCGCGACCTCGTAAGAGATCATTTGCGCGCTGGAGCGCAAAGCCCCAAGTAAGGAATACTTGGAGTTTGACGACCAGCCAGCCAGAATTAACGCCAACACCCCAACGCTCGACACGGCCAGCACGAACAGCAACCCAATGTTAATATCGGTAATAACGCCCCAATCAGGAGCAAACGGAATCACGGAAAACACAATGAAGGCTGCCGCCACCGCGATGTATGGAGCGAAGAAAAAGATCCAGCGGTCAGCCCTCTCGGGAATGAAGTCTTCCTTGGTGAGCAGCTTGATACCGTCAGCGATAGGTTGCAGTAGTCCCCATGGACCAACTCGCATCGGTCCAAGTCGTGCTTGCATAAACGCGGAAATCTTTCGCTCGAGGTAAGTGGCGTAAGCAACCCAACCAGCAACCAGCGTCACGACCAGACCAATCTGAATAAACGGCCAGACAACGTGATTCACAGTTGCAGCGCTGAAAAATTTCAGCAGCAGTTGATCGATGAAATTGATTGGCGCGAAGATCAGCATAATTCGGTGTCGGTTCTACCTGTCGATTTCACCAAGAACAATATCCAGCGTACCAATTATCGCCACTACGTCTGCGACCAAATGTCCCACGCAGAGTTTTTTCAGTGCCTGCAGATTAATCAGCGATGGCGGCCGCACGCGCACGCGCCACGGTTGCGCCGTGCCATCCGAAACCAGGTAACAACCAATCTCACCTTTTGGACCTTCAATAGAGTGATAATAATCGCCTACGGGAGGCTTAACTATTTTCGGCAACTTCGCATTGACCGGACCATCGGGCAACTTGTCGAGCGCCTGGTCGACAATCCGTCGCGACTGTCTCATTTCTTCCAGACGCACCAGGTAGCGATCATAGGTATCGCCGTTCTCTCCCAAGGGGACATCAAAATCTATATCACCATATGCCGCGTACGGTCTTGCTTTGCGAATGTCCCAGGCCACTCCTGATCCGCGCAAGGCCGGGCCAGACAAGCCAATTGCCACCGCATCCCCTGCCGAAATCACCCCAATGCCTACTGTCCGGCTCAACCAGATGCGGTTTGCAGACAGTACCGTTTCATACTCGTCGAGCCGCTTTGGAAAGTTACTGACGAAGCGACGCACATCAACGTCAAAATCGTCATAGGCATCGTTGGGCATGCCGCCAACGCGCCAGGCGTGACACGTCAAGCGTGCACCGAATTGTCTTTCGAAAATCTTCAATATCTCTTCGCGTTCGCGCAATGCCCAGAGCAGCACGGTCACCGCACCAATATCCAGGGCATGCGTGGCGAGCCACAGCAGATGGGAAGCAATGCGATTGAGCTCGGTCAGGATCGTTCGCAGATAATGAGCGCGGGGCGGTACAACCAACCCCATCATCTGCTCCACGGTTTCCACCCAGACGAGGCCATTGGAAACTGCAGCAATATAATCAAGTCGATCCCAATAGGGCGCAATCATTGTGTACATGCGATTCTCAGCGATTTTTTCCATCCCCCGATGGAGATAGCCGATGTCGCAATCGAGGTCCATCACCGTCTCGCCGTCGAGTTTCAAAATCACACGCAGCACCCCGTGCGTTGACGGGTGCTGGGGCCCCATGTTGAGCACCATTTCGGGGCTATCAAGAAGCGTTTCTCGGGTTGTGGCGATCTCTACCTGGTGCATATGGGGTTAAGCTGCGGCAGGAGCAGGTTCAGCAGGAACGTAACAACCGGTTACGCTCCACGGTTCAATAATCAATCCAATTTCTGTCGCCTCTCCGCTGGTACGCTTGGTTGCAAGTTTGGTAACGATTGCCTGGGCTGCGCTGGCCTTGTTCCAAACATTTCGCGGCGCCAAAGTCTCCGTTAAAACAAATCCAGCCACCTTCGCCGCTTCCGGCGTGTCGAATACTTTTGCTTCATACTGAGCGGCAATCTCTTTTGGCGTCATGGCAACTGGTAAATGGTAAATCGTAAATCGTAAATAGTGATAAGCAGTGGGCGATGTTACTCGTTCTACTATTAACGATTCACGATTCACGATTTACCATTTACTTGTCCTTGGGCATCACTTCTTTCCCACTCTGAAGGATTTCACGCATCATGCGCTCCTCAGGCACCGAAAGTATCTCCAGACCGTAGGCGCGTCTTTGCTCCAACTGTTCGCGTTGCACGTCGGTCATCTCGGGCAAATGCTTTTTCGTCCACTGGTTTTCGACAAACTCAAGCGGATAGTCTTTTCTGAGCGGATGTCCTTCCCAGTCGGGCGGTAGCAGCAGTCTTCTCAAGTCGGGATGGTTTCGGAAGCTCACGCCGAAAAGATCGTATACCTCGCGCTCCATCCAATTTGCGGTCGGCCATACAGCTGTCACGCTATCAACGCCAGCGCCTTCAGGTATCGAGACTTTCAGGCGCACCCGCTCGTTCCGAGAGATCGAATACAGGTTATAGACTACCTCGAGAGGTGCCTCTTGCCTCATGGGAAAATGCACACAGGTTAAGTCTGACAGGTAATTGAATCGTGTTTCCGGATCGTCTCGTAAGATTTCGCAAACTTCGACGATACTGGAAGGTTCGATCCGTATGGACACTTGCCCGATAAACTCCGTAGCTTCACCAACCGCACCATTAAATTTGGCTTTTAATTTTCTTACCAGCTTGTTTTCGGAAGCATCCGATGGCTTGGGACCTTCTTCCTTCTTCTTGACGGGAGCCTGGGGGACGCCTGGCGCGGCGGGAATGGGTGGTGCGGATTTCTCGCCCAGAGATTCTTTAACGGCAGCGACTCGAGACTTGGCCTGTTCGACCATCGCGGCCTTCTCAGCATCCGCGCCGGCCAACTCACCTGCGTCGGGAATGGATGAACTCGGTGGAGTCCCCGCTGAGTCAGCAGGTGTGACGACGCCGGGGAGTTTCGGGGTCGACTCATCTCGGTTGTCGTTATCTTCTGCCATCAGATTCGAATCCCTTAACCACACCCTGACTGAAAGACCGATCCGTTAGGGGTTGGATCGCGCCAACAGTCCGGTTCGAAGTGTTAGTAGCTGTTACAAAAGGTCGGCAAAAATCGATTTAAACATGGCCTTAATTTGCTGTCAACAAACTTGTTTTCGCTTAATTGACGCCATACGATGACTAGGAAAAAGCGGTGTTCTACCGGGGTCAACTTGACGGTACAAGTGATGAAACCCTATCATGACCTGTTTGAAAACGCGGCATTTAGCTGTCTGTAAATGAGGTTCTAAAGAATAATGAAGCCAGGAATTCATCCGGAATATCACGAGATTGCTGTTAGCTGTGCCTGCGGTGAAACCTTTAAGACTCGCTCCACCAAAAAGGGTGACCTGCACGTTGAAATCTGCTCGGCCTGCCATCCGTTTTTCACTGGAAAGCAGAAGTTGGTGGACACGGCGGGACGCGTGGATCGGTTCAACAAGCGCTATGGGAAGAAGACTCCAGCGGAAAGCACCACCACTACCCAGTAATTCTGAGCAAGTGAGGATGAGAGGTTTGATCTCTAACCGCCACTAGTAAAATTTCAGAAACAGACGCCGGCGCAGTCGTCGGTCGCGAGCCGTATTTTAATGCAGCTGCGACCGCTTCAAAAACGCCGGCGTTAGTGTTTAGTACGACAGACATTCCTGTCTGTCTTCTGCATAAGAGACTGATAGGCGAGAAGCGGGGGCGCGCTGGCGCTTTGCCCCCTTCCCAACCTGAGAGATGTCACATAGAGGAAGAATAACTTGAGCACAAACGAGAGAGATTTAATAGTAGGCGGCCAGGCAGTTATTGAAGGCGTGATGATGCGTACTCCCAACGCCTATGCTATCGCCGTTCGGAAAGCGGATGGCAGCATCATAAATATTTCGGCCCGTCTCCCTAAGTGGAGCGATAAGTATCCGATCCTGAAGCTGCCTGTCCTCCGAGGCAGCGCCGTACTTGTCCAGTCAATGGGATTGGGCATCAAGGCTTTAAACTTTTCAGCCAACGAAGCTTTCGCAGATGCTGAGGAAGCCGAAACAGAAGAAGTGCGGGTGACGCTGACACCTGCCGCGATCGAAGGCGAGGGAGATTTCGCCGGCTTGACCGGCGCAGTCCCAGGACTATTTCCAGTGCCGACGCAGAAGCGCTCGAGGGACGAAATGAAAAAAGGTGGGACTGCGGCAGCCGCCGGATCGATCATCTTCGCTCTGATTTTCAATGTGCTCCTTTTTGTTGCAGCCCCGCTTCTTCTGACAAACGCACTTTTCATCTACGCAGGCTGGGCGCCGTCCCCTGCTGGAACAGCCCCAGCAAGCCAGCCGACGGTCGCTGGCAATCCATCGACTGGATTGAATACCACCCCTGCCACTGCCGAAGAGAGCGCCGCCTGGTATACGCGAGGAACGCGCACCATTAAGACCTATCTGCATCCAGTAAGGCCATCCGTTGCCTTTAATTTGATCGACGGCGTGATTCGAATGACTTTTTTCCTGATCATGATATTCAGCTTTTCTTTGCTGAAAGACATCAGGCGCGTTTTTGAGTATCACGGCGCGGAACACAAGACGGTATTCACCTGGGAAGCAGGGTTGCCGCTGACCGTGGCAAACGCGCGCCCGCAAAAGCGCCAACACCCGCGTTGCGGAACGAGCTTTCTTATGGTGGTAATGCTGGTTTCGATCGCTCTGTTCTCCGTTATCAAGTTTGACTCTCTGCTTTATAACTTTTCGGTGCGTATAGCACTTGTTCCGCTCGTCGCGGGTCTTTCTTACGAAATCATTCGCCTTTCGGCGAAGAAGGAGAGCGGGTGGTTTTTCAAAATGATCACGCGTCCGGGTGTGTGGCTACAAAACATCACTACGCAGGAGCCGGATGATCAGCAGCTCGAAGTCGCTATCGAAGCGTTAAAGGAATCACTAAAGCTCGAGCCGCAGGCGGCGGAAGGTGCACTGGCCCCATTGTCCTAGGTCGTTTTGGGCCTGTTTACAATGCGAACCGGTTTAGAATTCGAACCTTTTAGAGTTCGAGCCCGTTTAGAGAGGGCACTTGTGCCCCCGAGCACCGGCGAATAAGTCCGACGTCTAAACCAAATAGTTTTAGATATCAACGAAAATAGTTTTTGATCATGTTACAGCGACTCGAACAAATAGAAGCGCGCTACGAAGAACTCGCGAACCAGCTTTCCGCGCCCGAGCTGCTCGCGGATCAGACGGCGTACACTAAGGCGGCCAGGCAACACAGAAGCCTCGGTGAGATAGTTGAGAAGTATCGTTCATGGAAAACTCTGAACGCAGAGTTGGCTGGGGCACGAGAGCTTTTGGATACTGTGGACGACGATGAGATGCGTGAGATGGCCCGCCTCGAAGTCGAAACTCTTCAGAAGAAACTCGAGGCAACCGACACCGAATTGAAGATTCTCCTGGTGCCTTCCGATCCTAACGATGAAAAGAACGTGATTGTTGAGATTCGCGCCGGCACTGGGGGCGACGAAGCAACGCTGTTTGCTGCCGAAATGCTCAGAATGTATGGCCGCTATGCCGAAAGACAGGGCTGGCGCTTTGAAGTTCTCGACGCGTCGGAATCTGGAATCGGGGGCATCAAAGAAGGCATTGTTCTGATCGAGGGCGAGAAGGTTTATTCCAAATTAAAACATGAATCGGGCGTGCATCGCGTGCAGCGCGTTCCCCAGACTGAAGCGAGCGGACGAATTCACACGTCGGCAATCACAGTCGCGGTGCTTCCCGAGGCCGAAGAAGTTGATGTGAAGATCGATCCGAAGGAACTGCGTATCGACACCTTTTGTTCATCCGGGCCGGGGGGACAGTCAGTTAATACGACCTACTCTGCGGTACGCATTACGCATTTACCGACGAACGTAGTTGTTTCCATGCAGGACGAAAAGTCGCAAATCAAGAACCGCGAAAAGGCGATGCGAGTTTTGCGGGCTCGTTTGCAGGAGCTTGAAGAAAAGAAGCAACATGATGCGGAGGCCAGCGAGCGCCGTTCGATGGTTGGTTCAGGTGATCGATCAGAAAAGATCCGGACTTATAACTTTAAAGAGAATCGCGTTACTGATCACCGCATCGGCCTCACAATTCATCAGTTGGACCTGGTGATGGAAGGTAGCCTCGACGAAATTATCCAGGCCCTCATTACCCATGACCAGGCGGAGAAACTAAAGAACGAGGCCGTAGCCGCTTAGATCCCTTTCGAGTTCTGAGTTTCGGATTAGAACGGACTCGAAACGCTGACTCGAAACCATGCCTTTGACCACCCACGTCCTGCTTATTCGTCACGGCCAATCTCAAGGCAATGCCGAGGGTCGTTTCGGAGGTCACACTGACACGCCACTCTCGCCCCGCGGGCGAAAACAAGCAGAAGCCACCGCAAAGGCCCTTGCGTCTGAGGAGTTTGATGCAATTTATTCCAGTGATCTCCCACGTGCTATTGAAACGGCAAGTCCACTCGCTGAGCTGACTGGAGTTTCACTTAAGACTACCGAGGCGCTTCGCGAACGTAGCGTAGGAGTAATGGAAGGCTTAACTTTCGAAGAAGCCGCCGAGCAACATCCCGAGCAATACCAGGCTTTGCTCCACCGCGACTTCGAACATGTCTTGTCCGGAGGCGAAAGCTACAGACAGATGCTCGACCGCGCCTCGAGAAAACTGGATGAGGTTATTGACAAACACAGAGGTGGTCGCATTGCCATCTTCACGCACACGGGAGCCATCTGCATTCTTGTATTGCACATAATGGGGGCACTGGATGCGCCGGAATTGAAACCCGTGTGGATCGCGACCTCAAATTGTGGGATTGCCCGCGTAGATCTGCGGGACGACGGGTTTGTCCGCGTCGTCACAATCAACGACACGCGCCATCTTGAGGGAATTTAGCGGCCAGTGGCTATTTGTGTTTTGATTCGCGCGCGCTCTGCGTTGGTCCACTCGCAAAGCACCCTCACATCGTCAGACGAAAGCTTTGAGCCGGGATGTAGTGGCGTGTAGGAACTCAACGGCATGATTCCGTCCTCGACTTGCTCACAGATATCTCTGAGTCTTCCTGATTGCTTGTCCTGCTCGTAGGTGCCCCACTCGGAAAAGTTTAATTGTGTCCGGCCTTCATTAACATCGCCGATGACAAACCAGGAGACCGGCGCAATGTTGCTATACCACGGCC
>JBHEMV010000103.1:253-9036 GCA_046262375.1 Pyrinomonadaceae bacterium | reverse complement strand
CTTTTGGAGCGATACCAGGTTCGGGCTTGCCGGCGCTCGCGCCTTTCGTAGGCGTGATGTTTTCTGGTTTTGATTTGTTAGCTGCCAATTCGCGGTTAGGTGATTGGGAAGATTCTGGTGAAGCCGAAGGCCCTTTAAGATTCCGGCTGTGGCTTGACGATACGCTGGTGTTTGTAGTCTTCGCCTGGTCCGCACTCTCCTCCGGTGCGTCGCTCACATTAGCAGCCGCCTCGCTCGCTTTCTGCGCGAGTTCCTCGGCCGCGGGGGGTGCCGGCGAAGCAGTCAGGGTTGAGGGCGTTCCAACGTTAGAGTTTTGCGTTTGATCCTGGGAGCTATGCTGTCGCGAAGAAATGTAATAGACCACGAATACCAGGACTCCAAGGACGACCGCAGCTGCGATGAGCGCGACTCGCCTCCATTCAAGCATCCCGTCAGGCTTCTTCTCAGACTTCACTTCGAATTTCGCTTTGGATATGACCGGCTGCGGGACCGTGCCCGAAACCGAGAGTGACTCTGCCGCCCAGGGGTTTTGCTGCTGCTGACTCAAAGCGGGAGTGGCGTTTCCCTCCAGGGCTACCGGGTTGGGCGTATGGACGAGCACGCTCCCGTCCATGTCGCAAAGGCTTTGCTCGTCCTCATAAATGAACTCACATTGGGGACACAGTTTCATCGCATATCTCCTGAAATCTGAATTGTTGCTTGGGGCGCAGGTGGTATAGGCGTTAGGACGGTGGTCGCGCAGGACACTGCGGTGAGAATCCGCGATTACAGATTACACAGATTGCCTTGAACAGACAACCATTTTGCCAAATTCTTAGGAAAAGCCGTGGAATTATTCTGAAGGAGAGCTTTCTGAATCGGCAGCGGGATCGGTCGCGGCAGGTTGTTCGTCAGCAACCCAGGAGACGAAAAGTCGCAGCCAGTTTTCGGCCGACTCGGCTATCTGGACGCCTACACGGGCTGTTCCATAAATCGCCGGAGCGATGCGAATGACTACCGCAGTTACTTCAATTGGCGCTCCATCGGGACGATGCGCGCGAAGATATAATCGCTCGCCGCGGCTAACCTTTTGATTGAGATGAAAGAGCGCGCCTGAAGTTGAGATGTCATCAGTTTCGGTAGGCTCACTCCAGGCCGAGCCGTCTTCAGCTCGTCCGGAAATCACGATCGGCAGACGCAGCGCCATGCGTAAGGCAAAGCGTCGCTCTTCGTTGTTGTAGGGCGTGCTCATAATGGGCAACACGGTTTTGTCACACTATCAAGAGGAATATGCGCTGCGCAGATCCTCTCGACCCTGATTCCAATTGTAGAAGCCTTCGCCAGTCTTCTTGCCCAGCTTCCCCTCTTTTACAAGCCGCTGCAAAACTTCAGGCGGACGAAACGTTTCTGAACCAAGCTCTCGGTAAAGATACTCGGCAATGTTAAGTCGAATGTCCAGACCAACATGATCCGTGAGCTTCAGCGGACCCATCGGGTGGTTGTACCCCAACTCCATCGCCGTATCAATGTCTTTCGCTGTGGCTACGCCTTGCTCAAGCATGCGCATGGCTTCGAGTCCAAGGGCTACGCCAAGACGGCTCGAAGCGAAGCCGGGTACATCGCGCACAACTATTGGCTCCTTGCGCAGCCTGCGGCTGACTTCGCGAACGATCTCAACAGTATCATCGCTGGTAGCTTTCCCAACCACAATTTCAACCAGACGCATAATGTGCACCGGGTTGAAGAAGTGCATGCCTACAACCTGAGCAGGTCGCTCGGAAGCTTTGGCGATTTCGGTAATAGATAACGACGACGTGTTTGACGCGAAAATAAAAGCCTTGCTGGAGTGGCTTCCGACTTCGCGAAGTATTTCTTGTTTCAGTTCGAGTTGTTCGGGGGCTGCTTCAATGATCAGATCGGCATTCGCGATCTCGCTTAACTGGGTGGTTCCACGGATATGTTGCAGAGTGGAATCGCGATCGGCCTCGGTCAGTTTCCCGAGTTGAATTCCTTTAGCAAGATTGCGCTCAATGGCTCGTATTCCCCGGGAAAGAGAATCCAGATCAACGTCGCGGAGCAGGACGCGATAACCCGCGGCAGCAGCTACCTGCGCAATTCCATGGCCCATAGTGCCTGCGCCTATGACGCCGATCATTTCGATGGTTTGCGGATCGCTGCCGGGTCTCAATCGTTTGCCTAAGTTCTCGCGAAAGTCTGAGCTTCTCTGTCGGTTAGGTCGCCAGCTCTCAGGTTCGACTACTCTGGTAGCGCTAGTTATACTATACGCCTAACCGAAAGGCTATACTTTCGGGCATTTAGTCACACTTTTTTCAACTAAAACACAGGAGTGGAAAGAGACTCGATGGCCAGGCAAACACTCGACAAGGAGGTTGTAATCATTGGTTCCGGCCCGGCCGGGCTGACAGCGGCTATCTACTCGGGACGCGCCAATCTCAAGCCCCTGTTAATTGATGCACCCGTTGACGCTGAAAAACAGACGGCTCCCGGCGGGCAATTAATGATCACCACCGACGTTGAGAATTATCCAGGATTCGCTGAAGGCATTCAGGGTCCGGATTTGATGGTCGAATTTCGCAAACAGGCGGAACGTTTCGGAGCCGAGTTTCTTGAAGAATGGATCACCGAAGCTGATCTAGGCCAGCGGCCTTTTAGACTTCAGACTGACAACTATATAGTCAACGCGGATACGCTGATTATCGCCACAGGGGCTTCGGCCAAGTGGTTAGGCATTCCTGGTGAAGCGAAGGTGCCCGCGGGTTTTGGTGGAAATGGCGTGTCGGCTTGCGCGACTTGCGATGGCCCTCTTCCCGGATTTCGAAACAAGCCCCTCGTGGTGGTCGGGGGCGGTGACACGGCGATGGAAGAAGCGACCTTTCTTACTCGCTATGCGTCGCACGTTTATGTTGTCCACCGACGCGACAAATTGCGTGCTTCAAAGATCATGCAGGACAAAGCTTTTCAAAACGAAAAGATTGAATTTATCTGGAACACAGCGGTTGAAGAAATTCTTGGGGAACCGGAGGCGGGAGTGACCGGCGTTCGTTTGCGCAATTTGCAACGCAAGGAGGAGAAGATCCTGCCCTGCGCCGGCGTGTTTATCGCCATCGGCCACAAGCCCAACACCGACCTCTTCAAGGGACAGTTGGACATGGACGAAATTGGCTACCTGCAAACTTCCCACCGCTCGACTGCAACGAACGTAGCTGGAGTTTTCGCCTGCGGCGACGTGCAGGATTCTACCTACCGGCAGGCAGTAACCGCCGCGGGCACAGGTTGTATGGCGGCGCTCGATGCAGAACGATTTTTGGATCATCTCCCGGTGGCCATGCCTGGCGGCGACGAGGTGACTATTGAAGGTCAGCACATCACTCCGGATCATCGGGCAATCATTGAGGCTGACGGCACGATGATTCCAAACAACCCACAGGAATTGATAGCACAGGAAGATTAACTGGAGTTACAACAAGACGATCGAATCGTCTCGCTGGCGTCGGCGCGGGACTGGAGCTGGCCGGGATATGGGTTCGGCCTGTGGAGCTTCGAAGTTATTCGGACACGGTTCGCAGTAAAATCCGAGATGTTGTTTTCGATCCTCACAATCATTGCAATCAAGAGACTGGCCGAGCACTCTTAAGGAATCAACCAAAGGCAGGAGCAGGCGCCCGCGCTCAGTCAGCCCGTACTCAATATGAGGTGGATTGCCGCCAAAGTCCGTCCGCTTAATGAGCTGGTCCTTTTCCATGTCGCGCAAGCGGCCCACGAGGGTGCGACTGCTGATAGGAAAGAGACCGGTGTGTAATTCCATCGTGCGTCTGGGGCCCGCAGCGAGGTCTCTCGCGACCAGCAAGGTCCACTTATCGCCAATCATTTGCAGCGCCCCGGCGATGGGACAGCCATCAATTTTTCGTCGTCGCACAGTCTAGACTCCGCACCTTCACTGCCAGCGGTAACTCTGCGCGCAAACTATCAAGCACTCCAGCCGGGCTGCCCTGCTGGGGACCCGCGCATTTTGCGTTACACAGTTTGCGTTACAAGGGACACCAGCACACGGTTACCTGACAACAGTAATTTCGCGAGCGGTCGTATTATAGCCGCCGTTT
Source organism: Pyrinomonadaceae bacterium (assembly GCA_046262375.1). Classification (GTDB taxonomy): domain Bacteria; phylum Acidobacteriota; class Blastocatellia; order Pyrinomonadales; family Pyrinomonadaceae; genus PSRF01. The sequence goes on along the minus strand of JBHEMV010000103.1, from coordinate 4,936 downwards.
TCGACAGGCCTTCCGTCTTTGTCAAGAAGCTCGAGGCGCACGCTGTGCTTGCCGCCGATCCAACCCGACAACCAGATGGGCTCCCACTTGTCGATATATCGAGCTTCGTCATCGTCGATAATATATCGGACCCGGTACTCACCACCGTCGCCTTTCAACTTCGCATTGGAGAGCCAGAAGTCGATCATGATCGGGTCTGCCTCTGCGTCTTTGTATTCACCTTTCGGACGACTGTAGGTTAACAGAGGCTTTGCCGGATCGACGTCGCCGGCTTCGCTGGAGGCCATATCCTTACCCTCGCGAGGTGAGGCTGGAGTGGCGGCGGTGTTGGCGTTTACGCCTGGGCTGGACTTCGGAGTGCCCGTGGGAGTGCCCGGGGGAGTGACTGGGCGAGTGGCCGAGGGACTGGGCGCGCTGCTCGCATTGGCATTATTGTTTGAGACTATCTGGCCGCTATTGGTCGTTGTCGGCTTGCTGGCATCTCCGCCGCCTTTGACTGTGAACATCACTATCTGAAAAGCGCCGTCGTTCTTATAGCTTTCGTGCCAGGGACGTGATGGAAATACGCGGAGCGAGTGTTTGCCTTCAACGACATTGCGCAGCTCGAACGGCTGTCCCAATTCGTAGTAGGCTTCGTAAGGTTGATTATCCAAAATAACATGGATGTGATTGCCCTTTCCGGTTGCCGGGTCCTTGTGAGGCATGTAACCCTTAAGGTCCCCGCTAATATCCAATTTGACTTGAACCGTAGAACCGTTGATGACGGCGTCCTTTGCCGGCGAAACAATCTTCACTACAGGCTTCGCTTCGTCCTGTTCGCCGCGCTCCTTCACCAGATCGAGAATCATTTGCGGACGAGGAACCAGGGACAGCGTTTGCGTTGGTGGCGGCGTGACCGTGCTGGTAGCGGTCGTCCTTGCATTTTCTGGATTTCCAGCGGAACACGAAGCAAAGAAAAGCGCGAATGCGGCAAGCATCAACACTAATGGGAAAAGATTTCGATATCGGGCCATGTTGTCCTCCGGTCCTTGAACTATCGGGATGAAAAATTATTTTGGTAAGTGTACCCCAAAACAGACGGCAGAAGGAGGGGCGGGAAGCAGGAGGGCGGTAGTTCAGAGTACAAGCTTTATTAGCTTGATTGGTCACAACCAGCAACCTGAAGGTTGGACTCTGAACTACCGGCCTCCTGCTCCTGCCGACTGCTCCTGCTGTCTGCACCTGACGTTACACGCCGGCGGTCTGTACTCCGGTATTCTTCTTCAAGCGTTTCTCAACTGTGGTCCAGTCAATATTCGAAAAGAAGGCTTCGATGTATTTCGGGCGCTCGGCGGGTTTGTAATCAAGCAGATATGCATGCTCCCAAACATCCATCACCAGGATGGGATCGAAACCGGCCACATTGCCTGTTTCGTGCAACGTGATCCAGTGGTTTGATAATCGTCCATTCCTGGGGTTCTGGTAACAAATAGCCCAGCCCACACCCCTCATCTTACCGATGCCGATAAAATCCGCTTTCCAGATTTCGTAACTACCGAAGCTCGATTCAGTAGCTTTAGTAAACTGAGCGGTTCGATCGGAATCGCCGGTGCCGCCTCCGCTCTTCAGATTGTCGAAGTAGTATTCGTGCAGGACCATGCCGTTGTACTCAAAACCGAGACGGCGCGTCAGCTCGGAATAGGCGGGCATCTCTTCCTGGTCCACGTTGCCGTCCTCTATGAATTTTCTAATTCCTTCATTTAATTTGTTTGTCTCTTTGACGTAGCCTTCGTAGAGCTTGAAGTGCATCTCGAGGGTTTGATCAGAAATGCCCTGAAGGCCACTCAAGTTAAACTCTCTTGCTTTGTAAGAATCCTTTGGGGAATCCTTTTTGGAATTGGTGTCAGAACCGGTCGAACTCATTTTTTACCTCCATTATCATCAGTACTTTTTAGCAACTAAAATGGCTTATTCCCTGGCAGTCGGTTAAAGCGTGAATGGCCGGCTAATGCAACGCGCGGATTGCGAAAAATAGTAGGGCAGTGTGCAGACATCTTGCTGCCCACCGCCCACTGCTCACTGCTCACTGCCCACCGCTCACTGCTCACTGCCCACTACTCTTGAGCTATTTGCCGAATATTACCCAGTCGCCGTGCGCCGTGCCCATGAGAAGCAGCAGGGGAAGCGATAGCCACGCATTAGTGCGCGAGGCAATAAAAGCCTGCCGGGCCAGCTCCGGGGGCGCGGCGGGTCCGGTGCCGGCGGTCGCGGCAATAATCCGCTTGTTGTTGGGCCAGATAATGCCCCAAACATTCAACATCATCACGATGCCATACGCGCCGCCGATACCGATTGAGTATGTCTTGTTACTGGCGAAGCTCTCTCCGCCAACAGTCAGCATGGCCGTGAAAAATTTAAGCAGACCCCAGGAGACTATGGCCACCAGAATGATCATAACAATCGCAAATACGCGACCGTCCTTCGTGAGCGCCGGGACCTTCCTGATGATGCCAAATTCTATGGCGAAGAGAACGATTGGATAAGTAAGCCACGCAATAAGCACCCACCATAGATTGACGTTGCCGTTTCCAATGGAATTTGCATTGGCTACGTCCGCTTTAAGAGTGTACATGGCAAAATAGGCAAGGCCCGCCAGTACTGTCACTACAGCGCCCCAACGGAAATACCAGAGGGCGCGTGACAACAAGTCAGGATTGACTTTCTTCTTCGTGTCGGGATCGAGACCCTTTTGGAACGGCACATTTACGAGATTGAAAAAGTAAAGCAGCCCAATCCAGGCAATGCCGGCGACAAAATGAAGCCAGCGCAAAATGATACGTGGAAGAGCAACGCTGTCAGGCAGATGAAAAAGATCCTGGAACATAGCCAGACTGACGGGGAGATGCACAGTTGACTCGATTAGCATTAACAACCTCCGTGATGTAGGACAGGCATTCCTGCCTGTCTTGATTCATTGCGACGCGCGTGGACAGGCAGGAATGCCTGTCCTACTCAGATTGTCTGGATTACTCGCGAAGATTATACCCTGCAGCGGGTAATGCGCAATAACTACTATGACTGCGTAGCGGGTCAGTTTCGCTGACAGTGTCCGATAAACTTCAGTTTGTCGCAGCGCAACGACAAGCTTAATAAGCTTATCGGACATCAAACTGACCCACTACCTATGACTGCGTAGTAGTTCAATTTGGAATTGGGCCACTTGTTACTGGGAACGCGGGCGCCCTCGCCCGCAAGGTGGGTTAAATACTCCTTACTTAAACCTTGCTCGTTATGTGACGTTGCGGGCGAGGGCGCCCGCGCTCCCAGTAAAATCCAAAACCGAAGTCAATCGTCCAGTGGGCGGGGCCCGGCGTCCATTCCTCTAACGCTTGCTTGATTGATAACCCGGATTTTTAGGTTGTCGTTAATGTGAATCTGACATGAGAGTCGCACGTGATCCGCGAGCTCAGTCTCCATCGCCAGGCGATTGCGCTCCAGCTCGCCCACTTCGCCGGGATCCCCATCGACAACTTCAACACGGCAAGTAGTGCAACGAGCATTACCTCCGCAGCGATGAAGGATATCGATTCCAGCATCTTCAATGGCGAGAACCAGTTTCTTTCCTTGAGGAGCTTCGATGACTTGTGTGCCGGTAGCAGTTTCAGCTTCGATCTTTGGCATTCGTTATGCTCCGAGAAAAATTGAATTGATAGCTTAATGAATTTGGCACAAGTGAGAAGGTTGAGCAAGCAGACACCGAAAGAGCGGGGGTAAACCCGCCTTCCTGACCCAGAGCTGATCTTACTCCCTCCATACTGCTGGCTTGAGCGGCTCTCAACGCAAAAAGCTATGCGCAGCGTGGCAGTCTCAGGGTCAGGAAGGCGGGTTTACCCCCGCTCTTGATCCAGGGCCAGTTCCATGAATGCCACACCATCCACCGGATTTTTGTAATAAGGATCGATATCTTTGAAGCCCAATGAACGGTACATCGCGATGGCCTTATCCATCTTGCCGGGTAAAGTATCGAGGCGCATGCGCAGGTACCCAATTTCGCCCGCGGCTTCGACTATCCCCTCGGTTAGGGTTCGGCCTAACCCTAATCCTCGAAACTCCGGCCGAACATACAGCCGCTTCATCTCACAAATACCATTGCCAATTTTTCGTACCGCAACGCATCCGGCTGTCTGATTGTTTTCCACCGCGAGAAACAGTCGCCCGGTGGGCGGAGCGTAGTCCCCAGGAAGTTCGGCCAGCTCCTTGTCGAAGTTTTGGAAGCAGAGATTTATTCCCAGCCACGCAGCATACTCTTCAAACAACTGCCGTGCTTGCTGAATCTCCTCGTCTGACTTTGCCTGTTTCAGATTCATCGCATCGAGAATTCCTTATGTTGTTTTATTAAACGCAAATTCAACTTTGAAGTGCAACGCGTCGTAATCGAATCTGACATCGGCGCATTTATTTAACTCCGTCGAGCACAGCTATTCAACTTCGATACAGAACCGGAGCGGTAGAGGTGTGTCAAAACTCGGGAGAGTGAAAGCTGCCGATGTTAAATCCCGGGCGACGTCGCCACGCAATACAGAACCGTTGGCGGTAGCCAATGGATGCTGGCACTCAATTAAATCTGGAAGATGTTATTTTTTCCACGCAAATTTTAAAAGAGAAACAATGAGCCTAACTTGATCACTAGCATCCATTGGCTAC
>JBHEMV010000103.1:0-243 GCA_046262375.1 Pyrinomonadaceae bacterium | reverse complement strand
TACGCGGAAGGCGCGCCACCAAGAACTAACGCGGTACGCGAAAGTGGCTCGATGGTCTCTCGAAAAAGACTATCGAGCCAGTGAATCGCGCACCGCGCTTTGTTTGTAGGACAGACTTTCCTGTCTGTCCTCTATCAATGTGTCATCAGGACGGGCAAGAATGCCTGTCCTACTTTCTCACGCCGTAAAGGACGTACCGCAACCGCAGCTTCCAGTGGCATTTGGATTTGTAAAGGTGAAGCC
>JBHEMV010000102.1:8654-9115 GCA_046262375.1 Pyrinomonadaceae bacterium | reverse complement strand
TCGTCATTGTGCTGCTTCAATGTTAAGGCCAGTAGCGCCCGGCCATAAGGTTGTAGGTTGCCGCGCTCGGCAAAAACTTTTTCCAGATGGGTCTTGTCGCTGCCACCGCTTTCCTCGAGGGCGTAGACCATGAATGCACGAGTTTCCAAATCGATCTGCGTTCCCGCTTCAGTAGTTCCCGCGTCGAGCATCAGTTTCAGCTTGTCGCGCGCGATTTTAAAGCGACTCTCATCTACCTCGTAGCCGCCCTGTTTCGCCCATGTCAGTCCGCTCACAACGTATGCGGTCATGAATGGATCGGTTTGATCATCTTTCCACCAGCCCCAGCCGCCGTCAGCGTGCTGGTAGGCGTAAAGGCGATCCAAGCCCTTTTGCACTTTCTTTCCCAGGTCGTTGGAATTGCGGATTGAAGTTGACTTCACATCCTTCAACGCCTGCGAAACGATCACGTTGGGAAGGAA
>JBHEMV010000102.1:0-8621 GCA_046262375.1 Pyrinomonadaceae bacterium | reverse complement strand
GAGTTCGACTGCGTCTGATTCAGTATCGGTAAGAGCCTTTGCCAGGAGTTTGATCTCGCCCACGTTCGGTGCGTTGATCTGCCAGTCAACGCGATGCTCGCCTTGTTTTCCAATAGTGACGGTCTGTTTGGCTGAATTTTGAAGCTGGGCTCCGTTGACTTCGAGAGATATCTGGGTTGACTTGTCAGCGTTGAGATAGTTGTGAACGATGCCGGAAAGAGTGACTGTGTCGCCCTGCGTAACAAAGCGCGGCGTCTCGAGCCGCATGATCACATCTTTTCGTGCGACTACTTTGGACTTTGTTGCGCCGACCTTCGTATCGGCCGTTACACCTCGCGCGGTTGCGCGCCAGGTCGTCAGGTTATCGGGCAATTCAACTCTTACCGTCGCGCGCCCATCGGCGCCCGTGACCACGTCTGGTTGCCAATAGGCGGTGTCTTTGAAATTCTTCCTAATTGTGGGTTGAACCATCTCGCGTTCATTCTTGAAGTCCGCAAGCTGATAGGACGCCTTGTTCCTAGCAAGGTCGAGGGGCTTATCGCCCGCGAAGCCCGTGAAGTTGTAGGAGATCGATAGATGCGTCTCGACGCTGTTGTAGCGCATGCCGTAAAACTCACTGCGAATGTTACCGGCGGAATCGGGAGACACGCTGTAGATAGCTTCATCAACGACGCCCAGGCTCACCTCGGCGCCGGAAACCGGTGCACCATCGACATTGCGCGCGAGAATTGTGTATGACGCTGTTTCTCGGGGCTTGTACTCATTCTTATTCGATATGATTTCGAGGTTTAGCATTTTGTCCCGAGCGGGCACGACGAGTCGCTGGTCGCTCGTGTACATATCGCCGCCCTTAACGTACGACGCGGTGAGAAATACGTTTGGCGCATAACTGCCCTGAATGGGAATGTCGAGCACAATTGACCTCCCGGGCGAGGTAATATGCTGGACCGACATCACCGTCGTCAGCTCAGTGCTAACCAACAGATGGGCGTTATCGGTTGGTAAGATTGCTAAGACGTGGGCCGTTTCACCAGGTTTATAAGACTTCTTATCGGGGACCAGCTTGATTGAGTTGTAGTCTTGGCTGTAATAGGAAGAATCAGTCCAGGCGTATTGCCGATCAGTGACCCAAAGATAGCCTCCGATGGAAGCCACTTGCCTCCCGCTTTCGTTAATAACTGTCTTTATTGAAATGTTGCCGGCTTCAGACGTAGCGTAGTCGTAACTGGCCTGTCCTTGTGAATCCGTTTCCACTGATGCCGAAGCTATCTGGCGCTCATGCATTTCGTAGTCGGGATAGGAAGATTCCTCCTCATCCGCCTTTGTCTCTCTTTTGGTCCATGAACGCTCCACAAACTGGAGTTGCACTTTTGCGGAAACGGGCTTTCCTTCGTAATCGCGCGTCGTGACACGAATCCTGGCAACGTCGCCTTTGTTATAGACATAACGATCGGTATCAGCACGGGCTACGGTGTTGCCCCTGGTAGCGACAAAACTCGCGCTTCCATCGATTGTGCGACGGGCCGAATCAGTGACCTGCGCTTCCAGTCGATAACTGTAATCCGATGTATCGTTGCTATCTGTCTGAGGGACGGGAAACTCAACAGTCATGTGGCCGCGCGCGTCGAGAGTGCCCTCGCTCTCCTGGACCATATCGTCGCCACCGCCGTAAAACCGCGAATACTCATCTTCGCGATCTGACTCATCTCCTGTCACGTCTGTTTCATCTTCGTCAAAACCCCAGGCGTAATAACGCGAACGATAGATGTAATATTTAACTTCGGCATTGGCTGCCGGCGAACCAAAGAAATAACGCGCATCGATCGAGAAGTTTGTTTTCTGCCCCGCCTGCACGAATTTCCCGGGCGGGGACACGGTAACCTTGAATTCAGGTTTCTTATACTCCGCCACCTCGAAGTTGCCGCTGGCTGTCCCGCCGTCAACCTGCGCTGCGATGCGATAGCTGCCAAGCGCGGCTTCATCCGATAGTTCCAGTTTGCCATTGAAAGTCCCACGGGGGGATATAGCGAGCTCCTGATTGAAGATCGTTGCGCTGGTTGGATCTTCTACCGTTACGTTCACGGTATTGTCCTTTACGGGCTTGTATGCGCCCGCCGTGTCCACGGCGCGAATGATTCCCTTGAAGTTGACCTGATGAGACGGGCGATAGACGGGACGGTCGGAGTAAATGTAACCCTTAAGATTCTCTCCGTCCTCCTCACCTTCATAATCACCGAAAAACATTGAGCCCAAATCGGAGATCGCAAAGTTGCTGCTTTGCCTGGCGAGAATTAAAAGTGACTCCGAGTCAACCTGGTCTGCCGCCGGGTCTGCGGCAGCGGGTTCTTCGTTCCCCTCGTCCGCATTGGCCTTCTTCTTTTCAATCTTTGTCCTGAGAATTCCCTGGCTGTCAGTGATGCCAGTGGCGATTGTTTTTTTCTCTTTTACGACTTCGACGTGTGCGCCAGGTCTTGGTTCGCCGGTTTTGCGGTCAACCGTGTAGATAAGAAGTTCGCCATCGCGAGACGTCTTATCGATCATCGTTAGGTCTGTGACCATGACGACCGTGTAAGCACGCAGATCCTTTTCAACGGCTTCCACCAGATAGACGCCGGGCGCACGTTTCCCCAGCGGAATCATGCGCTGATCATATTCGTTTTCGAGCGGCGGCAGGGGCTCGCGCCAACTGCTCACAAGTAAATCAGGGTTCAGTAACGGCACGCGAGCATAATCCGAAACGTTGAGGGGCGTGCGAATAGGTTCAGTTTCGCTGCGAAATTTTTGGTTAAAGGCGTGCCGGGAATCGTGTTTGAGCTGTCCGCGCACAAATATTTTTACTCCCGTATAGGCCCACCGTTTGAAGGCCCGCACCCTTTCCAAAAACGACTTGCGGTGTGGCAATGAACTCGCAACTTCCTCTTCTTCCTGTTCTCCCAGCTGGTGGGGGTTTTTGAGTTCAGTGAAAAACTTCCGGGGATCCTTCACCTGGTACACGCGGAAGTCCAGATGGTCCACACCCTGGTAATCCACCCAGAGGCGCGCATTGTCGTTCGAGCCATAGGTGCGGTGAGTAGTTAGCGAAAAGAAAGGCTTGCTGGCTGGACGCCTTTCGGTTTCTGCGGCAGAGGGTTCGGGGTCAGCCGGCGCTTTTAGTTTTGCCCTGGAGCGCAGTGTGGCAATGGTGAGCGCTCCGGCTATCGCTACGAAATAAATCAGTGCGGTGATTAGAGCACGATAAGAGCGAGACTTCGTTTCAAACACGCTTAGCCTCCTTCGGGCTAGTCGAGAATTTTCATTCGGTAAAAACCGAGGAAATTTGAATTACTTTCCACGGGCCGCCAACGCTTGTTCGGGTGATGATCGAGAACCGAAAGGTCAACTTTCTTCACTGTTCCATCGTCGGTTGGAGAGGAACCAGTGTGATACACCACCCAGTCCCTTGATTGTTCAATGCTAAATTTTGAACTGCCGAGAAAAATCATCACGTGATAGGGAAATTTTTGAACCCAGGGTTGATAAAAGAAAAGAAGATCGCCCGCTTCAGCGTAATGTCGATCCCGGCTGATAAATTTGGTATTGAAACTTTTGAGAGTTCTGGCGTCGGCGAATTCCGAAAAAGTGCCGCTAGCTATCTCGCCTTCCCTGTAGGAGCCGAAATTGGTGCGAAAGAGTTTTTCTCCAAGTGGACTTTGCTCGAGATTGTAACGGGCAACATCAGGTGCGATTGCCGAGTAACCCGGGCCCATTTTTTGAAACCACAGCCGGTCGTGACGGCGCAGAGCTTCTCGCCAGGCAAAGCGCACAAGCCCGGCGCAGTCTCTTTGCTCAACGTTCCACTGATCGCTCAAGTCGTAAAACTGACCCTCGGCGATTAGCGTGAACCAACGCCGAAAGTTCTCGCGATCCATAAAGCTCTGGAGTTCAGCAGCATCAGGAATGCCGTCGTTGTCTGAGTCGACCGAAACGAAATGTCTGGGGTTATGCGAGGTTACGCGGTCGGAGGTCGCAGAATTTCTGATTCCACGATCCAGTTTTGGCCCCAGTTCGGTTTTCCGGTTTCTCGCCAGCGATAGGTAAGAAATCAGCAAGAGGAGGGCGAAAAGCAATAACGCGAAACCAAATCGTCGTCGTTTTAGGAGCGCGAGCATGGGGGAATTATCAGCCCTATGTGAAAACTCTTCGAGGCGGCGCTAAACAGTCGGCAGCCATGTTAACACGGCTGCCTTCGCCGCTTGCTACGGCCTGAGTTGCTGTGGAAATCCACAGTCGAAATCCATAGCAAATCAAAGCAGGAGACTCAAGTCTGTCCTGGTGAAAATACTCAGAAAAGAGTATTGCAAAAACTGACAGGCGCGGTTAGATTGTCGCGGGTTAACCATATTTTAGGTAGCGGAGCCCGATCGCTCGGGCAGATCGCTGGTTCGCTAATTCCTGCGGGAGGTAAAGAAGTGCCGACTGGAACATGTCCCGAGTGTGATGCCGATGTCCACGTCGATACCGACACGGACAAAGGTGAAAGTGTTTCGTGTGAGGAGTGCGGTACGGACCTTGAAGTCGTCGGACTCGACCCGGTAGAGCTGGACATAGTAGAAGAGGAAGACTTAGACGATGACGATGAAGACGAATTCTAAAAGAACTAGTCGCCAGGTGCAGACAGCAGGAGGCAGTTACACATGTCAGATGTACCTGGGTTTTCTTACTGCTTTCTGTCTACTGCCTTTGCCGCCTGTTTTTTCCCTCCGCCTGAAAACCTGGACGACTCTGCCTTAAGCTTAATCCGCTCGGACCCTCCACTCTAATACTATGAAACTGACCATCTCGGCGCTTCTGCTCCGGGGGATAGAAGGCGAGTACATAGGCAGAACTAACCTCCTCAGCGAGCGCCCGAAACAGCGGTTCATAATTCGATTCTTGCGCGTAGAGACTGCGGCCGCCGGTTTGTTCAGCCAGTCCACTAACTTCCAGTGGCGTGGGCAGTGGAGTTTGAGTAGAGACCGCCATCATTCTCGAGTAAGACGGAAGCGTAACTACGTAGATACTCGCGTCCGCAGCATTAGCCCGCTCGATTACTGTTTGAGCCGATACTGTATCACCAACAGGAAAGCCGTCAGTAACGACTACTACCGCTCGCTTCATTAGACGCCGCTCAAGCGTGCGCGGTGCGTGACGCACAAGCATGCGAATAGCGTCGTCAATGGCATCGTACGTGTGCGTTGACAGCCCATTTGGCTCGCGCGCTAATCGTTCAAAGGCTCGATCGAGTTTGTCTGGTTCGGAGGTAAACTTTTGCAGTGTTTTTACAGTCATGCCGAAAGCCATGACGGCAAAGACAGCCCTGTGTCTTAAAAGTTTCTCCTCGAAAGCTGCGAGCGCCCGCTTTAGTCTCTGCATCTCTTCGGCCGTCATGCTTCCCGAAATGTCGAGCGCAAACACGACCGCAAAAGGTCGAGTCTGCCCGCTCCGTCGCTCCACCTGGAAAAACGCCGGCGACTGGTGGACACCGTCCACGTACACTTTAAAATCTTCCCGCCGCAGGTTTTTTATCGGCCGGCCCTCAGAGTCGTTCACTACGACATCAACCGAAACCAGATCAGTATCGATCTTCAAGATGTCGTCAGGTTGTTGCTCCTTTCCGGGGAACACCTGTCGAGGTCGTTGTGCTCGTGTATCCGGTTCCTGGGCCGGACATGACAAGACGTTAGTCGCACCAAACAGCATTACGAGGTACAACAAATTGATTGGCTTAGTAAAATGAAAGATCTTGATCATTGGCGGTTAATGCTGACCTGAGAACCCCAAGCTTACGTTCGATGATTATACGAGGCAGCTTCTGCCTCGCCAAGATTGTAGGTACATTAAGCCATCGAACAGCAATAGAGTTGGGAGCTTACTTGATCCGGCCGGCAGTGAGGATTCCGGTCTGGTTTCCTACCCGCCGGGATGTTGGTAGCCGATTGCTTTTCAATACAGTTATTGCTGGAGTGGGTGCGTACCGCCATGGCTTTAGGCAGTCAGGCAACAGCTGAAGAGTTTTCAAGCATCCACTCTATAGGCAACAGGTTCAAGCAACAGTCATCGATGATGTTATTATCGCATTGCCCGTCCACACTATAAATAAGGTTAGAGAACAGAATGATGCAAAACCGATCGACATTCCTCTTATTAGTTCTAATGCTGCTGACGGTAAGTGTGCACGCGCAGGATCGCTCAACTGGCGGCATCAAAGGCAAAGTTCGGGTGGAAACCGGTAAGCCCGCCGGCGTTGATGTCGTGGTTAGACAAGGCGACCGCGAAGTGGTCCGAGTTGTGACGGACAAGAAAGGCGAATTCCTGGTGTCTCGCCTAACCCCCGGATTGTACGGCGTGACCTTTCGAAAACCCGGGCTCAGCGTTGGCACAATCGAGAATATTGAAATCAAAGCCGGCAAGACCCGCTCACTTGGGGACCATTTAGTCCTCTCGATTGATGAAGGATCCATTGCCTTCATTCGGGGTAGCGTCTTCAACCAGAATGATCGCAGCATGCCCAACATTCGGATTGAATTGGCCAGGATTGAGGAAGATGGAACCGTGAAAAAGATCGACGGCAGGATCACAAATGAGATTGGCTCTTTCGTGTTTCGCCTGGCACCCGACGCCGCCAGGTATCGCATCACCGCCAAGCCAAATGGCGCTGAACCGGTCAGCAAAGATGTTGAAGTTGATGGCGCTGCCGTTTACCGCGTGGCGCTTTCGCTTAAACCCGTTGCCAAGTAGCTGGTCAAACCAGGACGGCCGTTCAAGCTAACTCAATCCCATCTGTTTTATATTTGGTTTAAGGTTTGTAATTGTTATAGGATTCAAATCCTGGAGCCATGGAAGAGCGTGAAGAGTTCCTTACGGCTCGCCAGCTTGCCAAGGTGTTGCAAGTCAGCGAGTCAACGGTGCGACGGCTTGCTCGCAAGCGGCGTATTCCTTCCGTTCGTGTCACACCGCGAATAATCCGTTTTCATCTTGACGCCGTACGTGAAACGCTGGATGTTCCGCGCTCGCGAATTCGTCACGGGGAATTCACCGAACAGGTTGACGATGCGCAGTTGTCATTCGACAATTTACTGCTAAGTTGAAATAGTATCGAATGGCAAACTGCAACCAACAAACCTCAACGAACCTGGTCTAGTATGGTCCTGAGTTGAGGAGCTTTGAATTCTACCCATTTGCCGTTCTGCTTAACGTAGGCCCGGGGTTGGCGAATAGGAAACTTTCGCGCAAAAGTGGGGTTCGATTTCAAGAATCGTTGAATGGTAGTGCGATCACCCGTCGCCACCCGCCATTTACCATCTTCGCGCACGAGGTATTGCTGCACCACTATCTTGCCCTCGGCGTGAAACGGCTGACTAGCTCGACCGTAAAGCTCCGTATCCGCCACAGCCACATTCCCGCCGACCCTCACAACGCCAATGCTAATGCGATCCAGGACGTAACGATCCTGTGATCGCTTTAGAGCGTTGACAAAACGTTCGCGTGACATCCGGCTGCGCGTCGACGAGGGCAGGGAATCATAAACCCCGGCATAATCCCTCGATTGCAATTGCTGGAAAACTCTCTGCACGATTCCTCGCACGTCAGTTTCATCAGAAGCTCCCGCGAAACTTGTGACCATCATGACCATCATGAGCGTCATGATTGCCAGTAGCACAATTACCGGCGCTCGAAATCCCACTTTATTAGTCCTCATCAGAATAATTCACACCTTTCCCACTGTCCGATTCATTGCTCTGTTCCAGATCTGCCGCATTCGTGATCTCCTTCATCTGGATCCGGTAATTAAGAAACCACGAAACTAAGCCAAGCGCTGCCACTACAAAAGCTGTATTGAACTCGCGTCGCAAGATAAAAACCGCAGCAACTATGATGCAAACACCCGCCGTAATCAGCCAGAATATTTTCAACTGGGTCTTACCTGATGCTTACCGGGATTGCGAGATCCAACACGCCCGGCGGATAACAAACCTGATCGTCGCATGCCTGAATGCGCAACTTGGCAGAAATGGATCGTTCGCCTTGTTTCGCTGATTGGTCAGCTTTGAGCGTCGCCTTTAGTTCGGCTTCCCCCTCATAAACTGCAAGCGGCTTCTCGGCGAAGGTAAACTTCTTATTAAGTGGTGGGGGGTAATCCACGGACCTTACCGAAAGCCCTTCGCTCTGGGCAATTTCCAACTCCGTTGGCTTCAAGTAACGATAGGATGGAGGGTTCGCATTAATATGATAACCCCTCTGAATTGTGAGCCGCACTATCACTTCACCTGAACTCCCGGCATTAATGGCGGTGGGTTGCACCGCTCCCTTGACAACATCGACGGAAGCAATTCTTTTGGTTTCGGCCGGAGAAGGCGCAACGGGTTCGGAGGTTGGATTCGCGGTTGGTTTGTTTGCACATCCGGCCAGCAAGACAGGAAAGCATAGAATACTTGTCAAAAGGATTTTGGACTGAGTCATTTGCGACAGATCAATAAAAAAGAGAAAAGAGCGAAGCTCCACAGACGGGTTTCAAATTAGCCAGCCGCCTCGTTTTTCGCTTCCGGTTTTTTGATGCCAAACTTTTCCAGGCGATATTGCAGAGTACGAAAAGTGAGGCCAAG